>JBNKQQ010000084.1:0-72934 GCA_050295955.1 Thiohalomonadales bacterium | reverse complement strand
GTCGGGCCAAAACAATAATTTTTTCATGTTGGGCTTGACTCGATAAAGCGGCTGAGGTTTAATACGCCCACTCGCTGCCCGGGTAGCTCAGTTGGTAGAGCAGAGGATTGAAAATCCTCGTGTCGGTGGTTCGATTCCGCCCCCGGGCACCACCTTATTTTTAAGAGCCAGAACTGGTATTCAGTTCTGGCTTTTTTATTTGTCTCGTGAATGTGGTGAGAGTGGCCAGGGAGCGGTTAATTTGCCTTAGAGATAGAGTTGTACATAATCTGAGCTGCACACAGAGTGCGATCAGACTTCTTCAGAGATTCCCTAAGCACAATATCTATATCCAATTTACCCCTTCTGTTATTGAGCGAGTCGATTAAGGACCCTCAGATCCATGAAAAGTGACTTTTAGGAATAACGGCAAAGAGTGCCGTTGTACTCGTTGTATGTTTACCATCATAATAAATCGGTGTTGGTTATTATAATGACCTTGGCCCTTGGTCGTGCCCGGTCATGTATTGATATGATGGGATTAGCAAATTTTTAATGGGCTAGCGAATTTGCTCCGCTTAACTATATACGCCCCTTATAGGCCATATCTTTCTGACTGTTGGCTGCTTTTCTCATGTTAAGGATGAACCTTTGAGCTATGAAGTAATGGAATAATGCAAGTTATTAGCCCTCTGATTACACTACTGTTTGTATTTTGCGCTTTCTCCTCATTTCTAATCTATCAAGTTGAAAAGCTCCATTACCGTGATGTGCTAGGGCTTGCAGAGGTGCATGTGCAAAATGGCGCGAATGATGCGCAGCCCCTCTTCTCTAGCCAATATCCAAAAGGGAAGTCTATCGGTATGCTTGATAGCGGTGATAGTTTTCCATTTCTATATCCTGGCCAGTCTGGTATCTGGCTTCATGGTACCTGGAAAGGGCAGCAGGTATTTATGAAAAGCAGCAGCCAGCATAAAGCGGTTAAATTTAATAATTTTGTTATACCCATAGCTCAATTGATCTCGGGGCTAATTTATGCGTCGGGTGCATTGTTGTTGCTGATGCTGATATGCCGGTTGCGCTGTAGAGAGCGTTTCTCCTTAGAGGGGAATGAGCACCAGCTGAGACAGCAAGCAAGGCTGATTATCGAGAAGGACGATGCCATTAAATCTTTGGCATGTGAGATTGAGCATTATAGAGGGGTAATTAAGACTCTTGATCAGGAGAAGGCGTTATTGCTTGAAAAGGTAACGACCTGGAAGCGTCAATATGATCAGAAAATGGTGGATGAGTTTAGAGAGCGGGAGAGAGGTTTACAGCAGCAATTTATTGAAGAAGCACAGCTACGGACCCATGTTCAGATTCCAGAGATGCAAGCCTCTTTAGAGAGGGTTACTGCCGCTTATCAAGCATTGAAAGTTAGACACCAGCAAATTCTCGATGAAGCTATCCATTTTGATTTGAAGTTTGATGGAGAGCGCTACGAGAATCTCCTTAAAGGCAGAAAATTCGAGATTTTTTTTGCGAAACAGCTACTACAAGATCCCGATATTGGGATCATTGAGTGGACATCAGATAAGGGCTTTGAGAGTAATATTTATGTGAAAAGCAATGGTAATCCAGACTTTTTGATTTGTTATCGTAAGTCCTTTTACTTTGCTGTGGAATGTAAGTATCGGGGTGGTTTCTTCTTTAAAGACAAAGCGGAGAGTCGTATAAGCTGGAGTTCAGCATGGCAGACCAATCGCTATGCGCGTTTTTCAGAGGAGAGGAAAGTTCCTGTATATATCGCTCTGGGGTTTAAAGGGGAACCTGATCAGCCTGAAAAGAATTTTTTTTGTAGTCTCAGTACTTTGATTCACCGCTCTTCATCAGAGAAAGTCTTTTTCAAAGGCAAAACGGATTATCAACAGGTAGTTGATCTTAGCGAACTGTCAGATTGCATTCTGGCTTCTGGGCAATTTTCTTCAGAAATAATAAAGAGCATTCAATAGATTGGTTTATTAAACGTTTATTTTTTATCTTAATACCCATAAAAAACAGCGTATCCATCTTTTCCTATCAATTGTAAACCCTCCTTCCTTTCCTCAAATTAATACAGGTTTAGCTGCTGCGAGAAGTCTCGATACCATACTGATTGCTCGAAATTGAGTGTCTCTTCGACTATTTTTGGGTCTGACTTCACTTGGCGGTATGGGTGAGAGGGGCTTGGATTTTATCAACATTGAGAAATATGATGAAAATAATAAATCACATATTCCATTTTAATAGTGTAGTATTTTCTTCTCATCGATTTATCTGCTTACTCCTCCTCTACTTTATTCTATTTCCCTGTGTCACGTTGGCCGCTGCACCGACGGTTAGTGGCACCGTTGCAGGTCAGGCCGTCAATGATAATGCGACAATCTCCCCCTTCTCCGGTGTGAGTTTTACGGATCCTGATGCTGGAGTCTTCAGCGTAACAGTGACTTTGGATGATAGTGCAAAAGGGATGTTTACCACTGCCTCGCTGAGCAGCTCAGGCTTTAGCGATGATGGTGGGGGTGTCTATAGTCTTTCGGGGACAACGGCTGCAACTGCAACCACTAGCATTACCACTTTGGTGTTTGATCCAACAGATAACCGTGTCACATCTGGTAATACTGAAACCACCACTTTTACCATTGATGCAAATAATGGTAGCCAAACCACAACGGATAATACGACGACAGTTATTTCCACATCGATCAATGATGATCCGGTGAATACTACACCTCACGGCATCACAGGTTCTCAGGAGGCGGGTAATCTACTGAGTGCTACCGGTGTTTGGACTGATCCTGAGGGAGATACCATTACCTACAACTATTTTTGGTATCAGGCTGATGATGGGGTGGGGACCAATGCCGTACTCGTCTCTTCCGGTAGTGGTGCAGATTATGCGGGCTATTCAACCTCTGGATCGCAAAAGGGTAAGTTCATTCGCGTGGATATCCAAGTGGTTAGCGGTGCCTTTAATGTAACAGAGTCTTCCCCATATCTGGAGATCATTAATGCTACGCCAGTTAATTCAGAAGCCCCTATTGTCTATGGCGATAACAGCATCAGTGGCACTTTGCAAACTACCGATGGTGGATGGTCTGATATTGATGGCGATGCGCTGACCTACTCTTATCAGTGGTATGTGGCTGATGATGATGCGGGTACGAATCTTAGTGCAGTGGGTAGTGACCAAAACAGCTATGTGGTACAGGCCGGAGATGCCGGTAAGTATATTAGGGTGCGAGTGACAGCAAGTGATGGTGTTCTGAATGTGACATCAGATAGCCTCTATGTATTGGTCGGCAATAGTGCGCCAACCCTTTCAGGGAGTAGCTATACCTTTGCCTCTACGGATGAGGATACGGCAACTGTAGGGGTTAGAGTTTCCATTCTTCTCTCTTCTCTTGGGGCTGCAGATAGCAATAGCGATCCCCTGGGTATGGCAATTTACGCGAGCAGTGGTAATGGGACGTGGCAGTTTTCGATAGATTCATTTGATGGTTCGGATGGTGTATGGACTGCATTTGGTAGTGTCTCCCAAGCGGCAGCACTGCTACTGGATGAAAATAGCTGGGTGCGTTATCAACCTGATGGTGCTACCGGTGAGACGGCGAATTTTCAGTTTCTTGCCTGGGATCAAGGTACAGGTACCGCTTCCACTTCCGGCTCCCCTTCTACTGAAGATACCACGCCATATTACAGTTATGTGGGTGAGGGAGATGGCGCTGGTTCGACCAACTTGAGTGCCTACTCATCGGAGCAAGCGACTGCTTCGCTCATTGTCGCCAATATTCCTGATGCCCCAGTGATCACTAGTTCGGCATCTCAATCGGTGGAAGAGAATGTATTTAACGCGTTTGCTGTTGAGTATACCGATCCTGATCTCAATGATAGTGCTGCTTTCTACATTTCGGGAGGAAGTGATCAGGCTTTGTTTGAGATAAACGGTTCAGGCTTGCTCTCTTTTATATCTTCGCCCGATTTCGAGGTGCCTAGTGATAGCAATAGTGATAACGATTATGAGGTTGAGGTGACCGTCTCTGATAACCGAGACCTGAGCGATAGTCGACTTTTTGTCGTTACGGTCACTGATGTGACAGTAAGTGATGTGGCTCCACCTCCCAACGAGGTGACGGTTGATCCAGCCATCACTGTGAGCTTTACGATTTCTGAAAACATTACTGATGTTGGGGTGTTGGAAAACCTCGTGCGAGGTGGTGAATTTTCCATTACTGGCGGCGTTGATCAAGCAAAATTTCAGGTGGATGCGGCAACCGGAGAGTTGTCTTTTATCTCTGCACCGGATTATGAAACACCCACTGATTCTGGCGCAGACAATATCTATGATGTAGAGGTGAGTTTGAGCTTGAACTCGGTGGTTCAGCAGGTGCAAACCATTGATGTGACCATTCAGGATATCTCTAATACCGCCTTCACTATTACTAATTATGCAGCAGCATGGAATGCACCTGAAGATGTTAGTGTCTATGAAAATAGTACGACGGTGCATACGATAGTGGCAACGCCCGATGATCTCCCTGGTACTGGCTTTACCTTTGTTTTAAGTGATGCCTTTGTACCATCACCTTTCGCGGTTGCTTCTGGGGATGCAGCAAAATTTTCGGTGGATACCTCAGGAAATATTACCTTTAACTCTGCACCGGACTATGAAGCACCTGGGGATTTTGGTGCGAATAATATCTATAACATTTCCGTATCGGTGACTTCAAATAGTGGTGGTTTTGCACAAGTCCACTATCTGCAGGTTACCGTTGTTGATTTAACCAATGAAGCGTATGTTCCAGAGTCTCTTTCAGTTAATGCCGCAGAGAACCAAACAGCGGTAACCACGGTTGTGGGAAGTGGCAGTGGAGTCATCTCCTATGCTATTACCGGAGGACTGGATCAAGCGCTGTTTAGTGTAGGAAGTGGTACTGGTGTAGTTACCTTTAACTCTGCTCCTAATTTTGAAGCACCTAGCGATAGTGATACCAATAATATCTATGAGTTGGAGGTGACTGTCTATGATGATGGCGTCGCTAATGCTATGAAGATGATCTCTGTCACCGTAACAGATGAGAGTGATGCGCCGGTGATATCCAGTAGTGCTACGCCATCAGTGAATGAAGGCTCTACGACCGTGACGACGGTTGTTGCCATAGAGGAAGATGCCAATGACGGCGTGGTTTATAGCCTAACGGGAGGGGTGGACCAGGCATTGTTCTCTATTGGTGCCGGTTCTGGAGTGTTGAGTTTTACGACTGCTCCAGATTTTGAGTCACCGACGGATAGCGGTGTAGATAATATCTATAACGTACAGGTGACGGTGGAAGATAGTACGCGCCAGAGCGACGTACAGGACTTGACCATTACGGTAAATAACATTAACGATGCGCCGGTGATTACCAGTAATGGCGGCGGGATATCTGCGAACGTATCGATGGCAGAAAATCAGACGGTGGCGACTACCGTTGTGATTCAGGATGATGACTCCTCCGATACTCATAGCTTCTCCATCTCTGGCGGAGATGATGCTTCGTTGTTCTCAATTGATGCCAGTGGTGTTTTGAGCTTTAACTCAGCACCAGATTATGAAAGCCCTGGAGATAGTGGTGCTAACAACGTATATGAAGTTGCGGTGACTGTTGCGGATGATGGAACTGGTGCACTTGAAGATATTCAAGCCCTCTATATTACGGTGAGCAATGCTAATGATGCACCGGTGATCACCAGTACCGCAGGTACTGGTGCAACTGAAGATACGCTATACACCTATGTTGCCTCAGTCAGTGACGATGATGATGCCAACAACGGCAGCGACCTGCTCTGGAGCCTCAGCAATGCGCCCACCGGGATGAGTGTCAGTTCCACCGGCACAGTGACCTGGACCCCCACCGAAGGGGTAATCACCTCCGGTGCCGTGACCTTACGCGTCGCGGATGGTGGCGAGGATGGGGCTGTGGCGGCGACAGAGGTCTTCACCATTACCGTGACTCCGGTGAATGATGCCCCCAGCCTCACCACCACGGCCGGCACCAGTGCCACCGAGGATACCCTCTACACCTACGTCGCCAGTGTCACCGACCCGGATGATGCCAACAACGGCAGCGACCTGCTCTGGAGCCTTAGCAACGCCCCCACCGGGATGAGTGTCAGTTCCACCGGCACAGTGACCTGGACCCCCACCGAAGGGGTAATCACCTCCGGTGCCGTGACCTTACGCGTTGCGGATGGCGGCGAGGATGGGACTGTGGCGGCGACAGAGGTCTTCACCATTACCGTGACCCCAGTCAATGACGCGCCAACAGGTAGCGTCATCATTAGTGGCAGTGCTGTTGAGGACCAAACTCTCACGGCATCCAATACTCTCTCTGATAGTGATGGCATTACCACAATTGCTTACCAGTGGAGTCGGGATGGTGTAGCAGTATCAGGTGCTACTTCAAATACTTACATCTTGAGTGACAGTGATGTGGGGGCGGTGATGAGGGTTACCGCGAGCTATACCGATAATGGTGGTACTAATGAATCGGTTACCTCTGCTGCCACGAGTGCCGTCAGCAATGTCAATGACGTGCCTGTCATGGTGAACAACCTTGGACTGACCGTTGATGAAGGCGGTGTAGGATTCATCAATACAGCCCAACTTCAGGTGAGTGACGTCGATAATCTCTCTTCCGAAATTCTCTTTACCTTAAGTGCTGTTCCCACTAATGGCACTCTCCAGATCACTGGCAGCGATTTAGTGGCAGGTAGCCAGTTTAGTCAGGAGCAGATCGATCTTGGCTTGCTGGTATATCTTCACGATAGCGGAGAGACTGTGAGTGATAATTTTGCATTTGATGTGAGTGACTCTGCCGGTGGTGTGATTGGTAGCACGCTATTTAGCATTACTATTACGCCGGTAAATGATCTTCCAGTGATCAGTAACATGGCGGGTGACTCTCATACCTATCGTATCACTGATCCACTGCTATTGATTGATAGTGGTAGTGACGCATCAGTGAGTGATGCAGATTCGATAGATTTCGATGGCGGTAATCTGACAGTCAACATCCCGGTTAATCGGGATAATAGCGAAGATCAGCTGCTCATCGATACCAGCGGTAGTGTGTCTCTCTCTTCAGGAATGACGGCAGGGTCCATGGTGTTGGTGAATAATACTCCTGTGGGCACACTTGCGGTAAATGGCACCGGCACGGGAACGGATGATCTGATTGTTAGCTTTGATCAGGCCGCAGGTAATGCTACGTTAGCTCGAGTGACAACATTGGTTCGCTCTGTGGCTTATCTCAATAGCGATACTGTTGCTGTTACCGAAAATAATCGGACGATTCGTTTCGTTGTGAATGATGGTGATGGTACGGACTCCAATGCTGTGGATGTTACTGTTACCGTTGTTAACAACCGTATTCCAACCGCAACAGATAGTACTATTATCGCCACGGAGGATGTTGCTTACACCTTTGCATCTGGTGACTTCAGCTATAACGATGCGGATGGTGATCCGTTGGCTCAGGTGAAGATTATCTCTCTGCCTCTACTGGGTGAGCTGAAGCTCAATAGTACTGCTGTTGCGGCTAATGATGTCATCATGGCTGCGGATATTACCAATCTGACTTATCAGGCTGGATTAAATGAGAATGGTAGTGCTTATACCTCTTTTGGCTATCAGGTGCATGACGGAAATCGCTATGCCACAAACAGCAATACCATGACGGTAGACATCTCCCCAGTGAATGATGAACCTATCATTAGTGGTACGCCTACCACTCGTGCAGTAGAGGGGATTTCCTACAGTTTTATTCCAACAGCCAGTGATGTGGACGTGGGAGATACTCTGAGCTTTGTCATTACTAACCCGCCAACGTGGGCCAACTTTAATGTGGTCACTGGAGAGCTATCTGGTAGCCCAACCGCTAATGATGTGGGTGTTGTTACTGGCATTGTGATTGGTGTTGACGATGGTACGACTACTATATCGCTTGCCGCCTTTGATCTCACCATTGTTGGGGACTTGGATGGTGATACGCTGGGAGATGATGTTGACGGCGATATCGATGGTGATGGCATGGACAATCAGTTTGAAATCGATAACGGATTGGATCCGCGTGATGCCACCGATGCGCAGGCCGATGCTGACGGTGATGGTATCAATAACCTCAATGAATACAATGCGGGAAGCGATCTCTTTGCTGATGATTATCCACCCGTCGTGACCGCGCCAGATGATATTACTGTGGATGCGACAGGGCTCTTCACTGAGGTGGCATTGGGTCAAGCAACTGCGATAGATGGATTGGATGGCGAGTTAATTGCCATAGCAGATGTGGGCAACTACTTTACTCCCGGTGTTAATCAGGTGACATGGCGTGCCACTGATGCAGCGGGCAATGCCGGCACTGCTATACAAATAGTCAACGTGATACCACTGGTAAGCTTTAGCAAGGATCAAAATATTGGTGAGAATGTGGGGAGCGTTACGGTGAAAGCCATACTCAATGGTGAGGCCGTTAACTATCCGGTAACGGTCCCTTATACCATTAGTGGTACGGCAACTGCGGTGGATGACTATTTTAATGCGCCAGCAGAACTGGTTATCAGTAGCGGTACCGAAGCATCTATTACCTTCAATGTGGTGGATGATGGCGTGAATGGTGAAGGGGCTGAGACCATTATCTTTGATATGGAAGCACCTACCAACGCTGTGATTGGTGCCAAGTCTCGTCATGTGGTGCGAGTGGTAGAGGGCAATGTTCCACCTAAGGTGAAACTGGTGGCAACGCAAAATGCGACTCAAGTCCGTATTGTTGAAGTGGGTAGTGCTAGCGTGGTTGTGACCGCGATGGTGCAGGATGGTAATGCACTGGATACTCACACCTATGATTGGAGTGCTACAGATAACGCGCTAAGTGACACGGATTTGGTTGATGGCAGCTTTACCTTTACACCCTCGGCCGTAGGGCTCTATATGGTGCAGGTGGCTGTTTCCGATGGAGAAGCTACCGAGAGTGCGAAAATGGCGATTAATGTGATTGCTAATGTACCAACACTGAGCAGTGGAACCGATAGCGATGCTGATGGGGTTGATGATGCCACAGAAGGTAATGGCGATAGTGATAATGACGGTATCCCCAACCCATGGGATCCCGCGGGAATGTCGGGTAATACCTTGCCTGAGCAAGCCACTATCAGTGATAGCTTCATTATTGAGAGTGAGCCTGGGCTGACGTTGATTCTAGGGCAGGTGGCCTTCCAGGCGGCGGAGAATACGCCATCTGTCTCTGCGGATGACATCACCCTCTATGGCAATCAGGGGCAAGGTGCGGGTAACGATGATAACTTCAGCTATCCAGGTGGACGCTTTGACTTTATCGTAAATGACCTGCCTGTTACTGGGCAGTCGGTGAATGTCGTGATTCCTCAGTTTGCGCCAATTCCTGCCAATGCGGTTTATCGTAAACTGATGCCGAGTGGGTGGCAGTTCTTTGTTGTGGATAGCAATAATCTTGTGGCCTCTGCACCTGGCGCTCAAGGCTACTGTCCTCCTCCAGGGGATATGGCTTATCAACCTGGATTGGCTGAAGGGGATTGGTGTGTGCAGCTGACCATCGAGGATGGCGGGCCTAACGATGCAGATGGTGGTGCCGATGGCACGGTTACTGATCCAGGTGGAGTAGCGCAACTTAGCAATGCAGCGGTTGAGGTGAGTGGCGGTGGTGGTGCCATGGGGGTAAGTAGCCTGATTATCCTATTGTTGGCGGGGCTGCGTCGGCGTTGGTGGTTGCTCCCTTTGGGCCTATTTATCAGCGTACCTGCACAAGCATGGTATGTAGGTGGTGCAATTGGTAGTGCTGAAGGAGATAAATCGATGGCAGAGCTAAACCAGCAGATAGCAGAGCAGGGGATTAATGCCACTGCCAGCAATCTGCAGGATAGCCGCAGTGGCTGGAAGCTATGGATGGGCGTACCGCTGGATGAGGTACTCTCCTTTGAGGCTGCTTTCGTTGACTTGGGAGAGGTGGATGTGCAAATCTCCGGATCAACAACGGATATTCAGGATTTTTTCGATAATATTCAAGGCATTCATCCCTCAACGGCCAGCGGTCTTAATCTCGGCTTTAGGTGGGGGGTAAAGGTCGATGCATCAACCGAAGCGAATCTGCGCATGGGAGTCTTTTTTTGGGATGCGGATTATACCTTGAGTAGTCCTTATGGTCGTCGAGGTGTGAATGCTAACGGTAGAGATCTTAGTATGGGGGTGGGGTTGGCGCGTGATATTACTCCGGTGCTGAAGCTATGCCTGGATTTTGATCGTTATGAGATCAGCAATGAAGATGTGGCGATGTGGTCAGTCGGACTGCAATATCGTTTCGACTGATGGGGATTCATTTGATAAGGGGTAATCTGGCAGCGATAACATCAACGCTACCGCTGCCGAATTAGTTTCGTATGCTTCTAGGGCAAGGTGTTAAGAAAGTGTGCCTGACGTAACGGTCTCTATTGTTGAGGCACCTTTGCCCTCAGTTTCTTTTACACTCAGTTCTTCGATTACGGGTGCCGACCACTCTTTCTTTTCGTTAGTGTTTTCTTCATTCATGAGACAAACTCCTTTATGGGTGAATTGTAGTGCACGTATCTAAAATCTAACATATTGAAAATGATTATGCCAATTAGCTTGGAATAATCTCTACATCGGATGATTTGAGCTGAGATTCAAGGGAGAGAAGTAGCTCAAATGGACGGGTCATCATTAGTCTATCTCCGTAGCGGATATATGCTTCCGCTTTTTTAGCATCGCCGTATTGGTGAAAAAGCTCGGATTCCATTGCGCTTTTCAGCATTGATTCACGGCGCTGGTGTACCTGATATGCCTTAACATAGTCCCATTGGCTATTCCCCATTTTTTTTCTCCATTGTGCTTCATGAGGAACAACGCCATCTAATGTTTTACGGAACATGTAGCGATCAATGCCATTATAGATCTTCAGTTCACTGGGCATATTGTAGGCATATTCCACTAGTTGGTGATCTAGCATAGGAAAGCGGTACTCGATGCGATTCATTCTTCCCACAAGTTCTGCTTCCCATAGCCGATGATCAACACCAATTGAGAGCAGTTCTCTTTGATGATAATCCTTTACCGAGTAGCGTTCATAGCCTTGTATAAATTGCTCTAGTTGCTCCCAACACTGATACTTATCCTGATATGTTTTTTTAAGAAAGTGTAACTTGGCTCTATCCACTAAGCTGTTTGCGACAAGGCTGTATTGATAGTGACTTTTAGAAAATAGGTGCTTTTTTATTAGCTTGGCAAGTGCGATGGCAGGACGGGCACCTCTCTGCTGACGATGCATCGCCTGAAGGTGCTTGTACAGCTTTAAAAATTGCCGTTGGTTGAGAAGCTCGGAGTCATAATATTGTCCAAAACTGGTAACACAATGGTCACCGCCCCAGCCCGATAATAGTGTACGTGAACCTGTTTCTGCGGCAATGGCACTTCTGACAAAATGCCCGCCATTGAGGTCTTGAAGACCACCGAAATGGTGGTAAAAGCGGTGGAAATCTTTATCGGCTAGAGGTTGTGGTTGGTTATTAACCCAGATGGGGTGAAGATTCTCATGTAGTACATACATGGGAGCGATGGTTTGGTAAGCATGCGCCCAGATATCCTGATTATTCTTTGTCAGTTTATGGCATTCATAGCTTAATGTATGAATTTTATGGGGATAGAGCTGTTTCGCCGCGGTTCCAGTTATGCTGCTGGAATCCAGGCCTTCACTTAATTCCGCAGAGATAGGAAAGTCACTATCAAGGCGTCGCTTAACTGCGATCTCAAATCGCTCTTTTAGCCCTTCAATGAGTTCATCGTGAGAAAGTTTTTTGTATTCATCACTTTCATAAAGATCCCAATATTTTTCGATGGTTAAGCCTTGTTGATTAAATTCCAGATAGTGGCCAGGAGGGAGGGTTGATATCTCTTTGTAGGGTGAGCTGAATGGTTGGGGGCCAATGCGCCATAGATGTCTTACTAGCCATGCTTCATCAATGCACTTATTTGCCCAGCCAGAGGTGAAAAATGCATTGTGCTCTGAGGTAAGCATGATGCGATTATCTTTGATTGAGTAGAATATACCCTTGATGCCTAATCGATCCCTTGCGCATAGCAAAGTTTGCTTCCGTGGATCATAGAGGGCAAAGACAAAGTCTCCCACTAGGTGATGGATGAACGTTTTACCCTGATTCAAATAGATTTGGGTAATAAGTTCTGCATCAGATGGATAGGGGAAATCAGAGGAGATATGTAGCCGCTCACACAATTCATTACGGTTATCCAGGCGGGAGTGACTGATTGTTATTACGCCGGATTCAGGGTGAGTATAGACCGCTTCATATTTAGATATGGCGGTGTTATAGAGTGCGGATCGAGCCATCAGGCAGTGTTTGTCATCACTGTAGGCGTGCTGAGAATCATCGGGTGACCAATAGTCTGAAGCCGGAAATATTTTTGTATGAAGTTCAGGGTCTATTAAGCTTAAGGGGGCAAAGCATGAATGAATAACACTCATAAATTCACCGTAAGCTGATTATCTTTATCCAGATAGCCAAGCTGCTGCATCACGTTGCTATGATCGCTGATGATCTTGGCTATCTGTTTTTCGGAAAGCTGCTCTCTCCACTCGCCAACCATCCCTTTGCGAAAAAAACGATTGGTTCTTGAGGCATTTTCCTTAAAGCCATTGGTTGTTTCCTGCAGCTGTAACTTTTCCATTGAGCAGTGATCTAAGGCCGCCATGATTGAGGGGATATCGCGGGGAAGGTTGAGGAATTCAGCGACACGTGAAAATGTTTCCAGTGGATTAAACTTCATGTCCTCATAACGAATCAGCAATAGATTTATATCTTCTGCATTTAACCAGCTGGAGACATGTTGTGACCAACTAAGAAGTTTTTGTGGCAATTGATAGTTTAATCTTAGTTTTCCAGTTGCCAGAGAAAAGTCGTTGCATCCCATATATTCGATGGTTTGATCAAGGCTATGACTAAGGTAATTTGAGAAAGAGATAGAAAGGTCCAGAGGATTTCTGACAATGTACACTACCTTGTTAATGGTTTCCGGTGGAAAGAGTGGTTTACCATTAGGAAGGTAGGTGTAGCTATCATGCACTTTGTGAAATCGATTGGAGAGATTTTCATGACGTGAAAACCACTGGTAAGCCAGTGGCCTTAATCGCTCAATTTCATCATGGGAGAGCTCATTGACCTCAATGCCTAGCCCTTCTTCAATCCAGCTTCGGCTGCAGGCAATTTCTCCCGTATCAAGATCGTTGATGTCAGCGGCTTCTTCTCCACCTTGCAGTAAATTGATAATGAATGCTCGCATCCAGGTATTGCCGGATTTAGGGTAGGAGGCAAGCCATGTGATATTTCCGGTAGATGACATGATTAGGTTTCCAGCGTAGCAAAGTCATCTTCCAGCGTCGTGACCAGTTCATCCAATGAGAATCCCTCTCTTGGTCGATGGACGTGTTTTAATTTAATCTGGTTAGCCAATTGGCTGCACAAGGATAGGTGCTCTTTTTCCATTTTAAATCCCTTGATCATCTTTGAACGGAAGGTGTTATTTTTTAGAGGAAGGAATTTATGAGCACCTTTTGCTTCAGTGATTTCGATAGTTTTCTGATAATGGGGGTGGAGAATATAGACGGCGGCAACAGGTAATGGCTTAGAATGAAAACTGTCTCTGAGGGGAATGGCATACTTTTCGATTTGATCTCTAATGCAAGAGAGAGACTGGGTGTCGATACCCAATTTATCTGCCGTATCTTTCCAAAGTTTTAGCTGAGGATAGCTGGGCTCTACTTCTGACTGGTTATTAATGACGGCCACATCATCAGTGAGTATCTGATAGCCTCTTTTATAAAGGGCGGCGGATAGCGTGGATTTCCCGTGACCAGATTTACCTGCAAAAATAACACATTTATCACCGACTCGAATGGCATTGCCATGTAATACCAGTTGGTTTCTTTGATGCATTATTGCGGCAATAGTCGAGCCTAATAAGAAAAGTTGAATGCTTTTATCATCTGCTTTTTCAAGAGGTTCAACGGTGACATATTTACCATCACGGATATGAAAGTGAGCAATGTCTGGCATGGTAAACCAGTACTCTTTTTCCAGGCATTGTGCATAGTAGCCAATAGAGTCGGCGAGCTCTCTCTTTTCTACATCTATTTTTCCAATGCGTATAGTGACATCAGCTTCGGTGTCATGGCTTACTTGAAGAGTTGGAAGTTCAATTTCACTGCTGATATTTATCCCGAATGCAAAATAGCTATACATGGTAAAAATTCCTGCTCCTACATTGATAACGTGAAGCGTTTTTCAGGGATGATGAGTAAAGTTGGAAAAAATATTTTTTATGGAATAGAAAAAGATGGATTTTGGCATCGATAAAATTAAGCCTAGCCGTAATAGAAGCGGATAGTGGATGCCTTATGTTCAAACGTTAATTAGAACGGCAGACCATCTTATTGTTTTCCATCTTTTCCAGGAAATGGCTGACATCAGCAGTACACTGTTTTTTATCTACCTCAAATTCTGAGGTGAGAGTTGCTACTAATGAGTTGAGATTGCGTGGTTGCTCTAATAGCTCCCATATCCGTGTAGCGATGGCATCTAAACTATAGTAGGTGCCATTATCGATGCTCATTAAGACGATCTGGTCATCAATCTCTGAGAAAACGATCTCATCATTACGAGAAAAGTGTGTTTTATCTGATACTGATTCCATCTCTCGATCCACTGGTTGTTATGTGATGCTACGATTATTACCCATCAAGTCTATTTTCTCAACAGTGGCTGGATGAATACGACCACCTGAAGGTGGCCGCATCAAAATGGTCCCTAGAATGACACAGAAGTATGCTGCAAGCCCTTATTGGCTTGAAGTTGTAGATTGATCAATCTTTCCAGTTCAGCCACTCTCTGCTCCAGCGTATCAATCTTCTGGTCTTTTTCCTTAAGTTGATTGTGGAGTTCTTTTACGCCGACAGCGGCGATACTGGCAAGATCACTAACGGAGATAGATTTGTCATCGGTGCCGTAGCCGAAGGCTTGGCTGAAGTCTTCTGCCATAGGGCCAAGGTGAAGGGCATCGCTAGTTTTATATTTCCAGGTCATTACGGGGAGCTGGCTGAGTTTGTTTAGGATCACTTGGCTGTCAGCTTCGACGATATCCTCTTTGAGTGCTCTACTGGAGTGAACTTGGACGCCTCCAACAGTGACTGTGCCGCTGAATATGGCATTTGTGGCACTGATTCCCCCGCTGAGACTTAGGTCCCCATCGTTATTGAGGACAAATTCTTGGGTGGCATCATCACTATTATTGAGGCGGAAAGAGCTGGCTGAGCCATTTTGTGAGAATTCCCAATAGGTGGCCGCTGCGGTATTTTTTAGCTCTACTGTGGGTATTCCATAGTTCTCAACTTTCAGCAAAGTTCGTTTGCTGTTGGTGGTTGATGTTTCTTGTACGGTCAAATTAGTGGTGCCATCCGATTGGGTGATGATCGTAGCGCCATTGATTTCTGCGGTTCCCATTACATCCAGTTTAGCGGATGGGTTGTCAATGCCCAGGCCAATATTACCGTTGGTGTTGATAAATAGGCTATTGTGCGGAGCCGAAGTACGGATCCTGAAGGGGAGGTTGCTACTGTTGGTGACATCTCTCAGAAAGAAATTGGTCTCGTTTCCTGCAATATCCCAGACTTGTCGTCCCCATCCACTGGAGCCATCCTGGTCTAGTCTTAAAGTTGGTGTATCGCCATCTGCAACGTGTAGTTCTGTGGCAGGTGTGGAGGTATTAAAGCCAACACGGCCGTAGCTGGAGATAAAAAGAGAGTCATTACGGGATGATGCTTGAATAGTGAAAGGGGTTCTGCCGGAATCTATATCCTCAATAGAGAATTTATTGGCACCGCCATTGATAGAGTCGTTAGCGGTGAGTTGCCAATCGGTGGTAGGGAAGGAGGCCGAGTTTGAGGTATCGTAAAAGCGGATACGCAAATTATTCTCTTTGAGACGAATGGTATCGAAGCCAAATACCTCTCCATTGACACAATCCACCCCCACACAAGCACTTTGAGTGACAATGAGATCCGTATTAATGACTTGAGCTGCTAGTGTTTGTCCAGCCGAAAATGTTGTCGCAATAGCGATAAACAGTGGAAGTTTTTTCATGGCTTATTTCCTTATTGTTGTGATGGCTGCGGATTATTCGCTAACGTTGCTGCGAGGTACGCTGCCGTTAACAATCATAAAATAGCCTGTTTGGGTCGTAGGCCGATTGGGTAGTACTCCTTGACGACGTAGTTCCTTTATTTGGCTATAGTCGCCGCTTTCACGAGCTTGTCGCATGATTTCTTTAACGGTGCTATCTACTGTTGGTGTTAATACCAGCTGGTAGGTGTAGGCGCCATCTGCCAAATTATCCAGCGAGAAGCGGCTGCCGGTGGTGATGGTGCTACTAGTGTAAAAATCGTCAGGCCCTGAGATGGTAAGGGATAGGGTGTCATTGAGTTGGGATGTCCAGGAGACGGAGTTAGCGTTGCTGTGGAAGCTGGCCAGTTGGTTGTTGGCAGCATATGAGCTGCTTACAACAGTGAGGGAGAGTAGTGTGGCAATCCCTAGGGATTTGAGATTAGGCATCTGCATTATGGTGATCTCCTTGTGTATATACTGTTTTTTTAGCGTGGTAGGTTTCGAGCAAGCATAGAGTCAATTTTCAGGGAGTCCCAGCTTGTGTCTGGGCAATATGAATCATTTTTATCGAGCGTATTTAGATATTAAAAATGACTTTTTAATTGGGGTATGATTTTGCAGAAGTACAATAAGGCTTGCTGAGCTGATGAAAGAAGGCTGTGGAAGGTCGAGAGGTTTTTTGGGGGGAATACTCGGTTTCGGAAGGGGGAGGCATTTGGAGGGGATGTAAACGAGTAAGGCGACATCCCTGCCGCCTTACACTTTCCAAGAACTCCTGTTCTGCGCATTTCGCTATGCTTGGATCGTCCTGATTGTCTCTCCTTAGCTGGCTTCCTTTACCCGAAGTCCGCTTTTCTCCTGTTCCTGAGGTAAAATTTAGCAAATAATTTGGCTAATGCCACTCTGCCTATGTCGGCCAACTCATAATATCTTCATATGCTTTGAGTCTGTAATAATTTGATTTAATTATCAAAAAAATACAAAGTAGGAAAGTTCCTACGCAAGTGATCGCTCTTTTCCTACGTAACAATCCTCTTTATTCCTACAGCTCTGTCAGAAAGATCTTGTAATATACCCTGCAAATTCTGCCGTAATCTGAAGGGGCCTTGGTGATAGGAGTCATCGCATTGATGCGACCTGGATGAATAATGGGCTTAGTGCATGGGGAGGCATTCGATGAAATGGTTTTTGGGTGTGATGTTGTTATGGGGGGCGTCAATGTCAATGGCCATGGCGCAGGAGCCGCCTCATAGCATTCAGTCATTTTCTGAGGCGAAAAAGATCGCGGCGAAGATCTATTACGATCAAAGTGAAACTTTCTACTGTGGTTGCGGTTTCCAGGGTAAAGAGGTGGATGCCACCAGCTGTGGTTATCAGCCGAGAAAAAATGCTAAGCGGGGCGAACGTATTGAGTGGGAACATGTAGTGCCTGCACATGCTTTTGGTCATACCCGACAGTGCTGGCGTGAGGCGATCTGTACCAACAGTAAGGGGGAGAGTTACAAGGGGCGTAAATGTTGCCGTAAAGTGGATCCTATTTTCCGAGAGATGGAGGCAGATTTGAATAATCTGGTACCGGCTGTCGGTGAATTGAATGGTGATCGTGGCAATTTCAGCTTTAGCATGATTGAGGGCGAGCCTCGTGTCTATGGCGCCTGTGATTTTGAGGTGGACTTTAAGGCTCGCAAGGCAGAGCCCCGTCCGGAAGTGCGCGGTGATATTGCCCGTATCTATTTTTATATGCGGGATACCTATGGCATTCCTATCAGCGGTAAACAACAGAAGCTGTTTGAGGTGTGGGACCGTATGGATCCCATCAGCAATTGGGAGATCGAGCGGCAGCGGCGTATCATTGAGGCAACTCAGTAATCAGGTATAGATAGCGATAATGATGCAACCTGCTGATGCCCCTCTACAGTCTCTAACTTCTCCACTGTTGGATCTGGCTGGCGTTGAACTACAGGTAAAGCGCCTGGATCTAGTTCATCCTATTGTCTCTGGTAATAAGTGGTACAAGCTGAAATATAATCTGCGGGAAGCGCAAAGCCTGGGGTATCAAACGGTACTGAGTTTCGGTGGCGCCTACTCCAATCATATCCATGCTATGGCTGGTGCTTGTAAAGCGTTGGGGCTAGGCTCTATTGGTATTATTCGAGGTGAGCCCCACCACCTGCTTAATACTACCCTGGCCTTTGCTGAGCAATGTGGTATGCAGCTTCACTATCTCAATCGTAACGACTATCGCCAGAAGCATACCTCTGCCGTTATCGATCAACTATGCCAGCAATATGGTGATTTCTATTTGGTGCCGGAAGGGGGGAGTAATGCATTGGCTCTGCAAGGAGTTGCGGAGGTTGTGAGTGAGCTGCCATCAGAGTTCGATATACTCTGCTGCGCTTGCGGTAGTGGTGGCACCCTAGCTGGATTAATAAAAGGCTTAGCGGGAAGTAAACACTTACTTGGTTTTAGTGCGTTGAAAGGTGGGGATTTTTTATACGATGATATCTCTCATCTGTTGGCAGTTAGTGGTGTAGATGATCCGGGAAATTGGGCGATCAACTTGGATTACCATTTTGGCGGCTTTGCCAAAACTCGGCCTGAGCTAATCGAATTTATTTATGGGTTTGAACAGGCATTTGATATTCCTTTGGAGCCGCTCTACACCGGCAAGCTGTTCTATGGATTGTTTGATCTAATTGAGCGGGGCTATTTTGAGCGGGGTAGCCGCATAATTGCCTTGCACAGTGGTGGGTTGCAGGGAAGAGCAAGTTTGATGAAATAATCGACAAAATATACTATATTAGCTATATCTAATATATTGAGGTGGTCATTGATGAGTTACAAGGTGATTAAGGTTAACCAAGTGTCTGGTTTATTGGAAAACCCTAAAACGGTGGTGTTGGATATGCGTGATAGCAACTCTTATCAAGCCGGATGTATTGAGCGGGCTATCCCCGTAACTGAGGCGAGTCTGACACAGCTGATTGAGTCGGCGCATCCAGAAACACCGGTGCTGGTTTATTGTTACCATGGCTTCAGTAGCCGTAAATTGGCCACGATGCTGGTTGGGCAGGGCTTTACCGAAGTGCATAGCCTTGAGGGTGGCTGGGGTGCCTGGTCACTGCAGAACCGCTAATGGCCGGATGTGATTGCCAGGTTGAGGTGAAGGATCGTGAGCAGGCACGGGTATTGTGGTGGTTGCTGGCGATTAATGGCCTAATGTTTCTGGTGGAATTCGCCTTAGGTCTATGGGCAGATTCCACTGCACTGATCGCGGATGCTTTGGACATGCTGGCCGATGCCTCCGTGTATGGCATCGGTCTTTATGCCGTGGGGCGAGCTACAACAGTGAAAGTCCATGCGGCACGCCTTTCGGGATGGATGCAGATTCTTCTGGGGCTGGGGGTGTTTGCCGAGGTGTTGCGTCGGTTGCTTTTTGGCTCTGAGCCGGATCCTGGCTATATGGTAATAGTGGGGTTTGTTGCCTTGGTAGCCAACTTTATCTGTGTCCTGTTAATTGCCAAGCAGCGCAATGGCGAGGTACATATGCGCGCTAGCTGGATTTTTACTAAGAATGATCTCATTGCCAATCTAGGGGTGATTCTGGCAGGTGGCTTGGTCTACTGGTTAGGTAGTAACTGGCCAGACTTGGTGATTGGCAGTTTGGTGTCTCTTTTGGTGGTCAGAGGTGGTGTGATGATTCTTAAAGAGGCTAGGGCTGAGTCTCAAAATAGCTGTTCCCAGGGGCGTTGCGACTAGCCCAGGAAAGCCTCTTTAGAGGCGAGATAGGTCTGCTCCTCTTGGCTACTCTCTCTGCCCAATATCACATTACGATGGGGAAAACGGCCGAAGCGTTCAATTAATCCACGATGATGTCGTGCAAAGCGCAGGCTATCTCCGAGTTCGGCTTCTGATTCGGCAAATTTGGTGACACTTAAATCCTGATCATCGAGAGATTCACTGTGCATCAGGGGCATATAGAGGAACAGCCGCATCGGGGCGGCAACTCGCAAGTCAAATCCCATCTCAATAGCGTGCCTGCTCACAGTGACAGCTTGCTCTTCGCTGGCGAAGCTATCGGGTTTTCCGCGAAACATATTTAGCGGAAACTGATCCAATATTACCGCCAGAGCCACGCAGCCTGCCGGGCTATTACGCCACTCTTCCAGCTCTGCTGCCATTGCCCTTTTCCATAAACCTTCAAAACGATTACGAATCTCTGTATCGATCTCTTCGGTTGAGGAGAACCAGTGCTGGTTCATCGGAGGGGTGAACCAGAAGTTAAGGATGGCTTGCAGATCGGTCATTGGTCGCTCTTGGTTGGCAGGGTAATGATCCCTTTTTATCATGAATCCATCGCCCTGACATTTCTCTGTTTGATTCCTTGCTTTCTTATGCGCTGAGGAAAAGGAACCATGCTAGAATCCGCCCATGCTAAATTTCTCTAATCTCTCTCTTCGACGTGGTAACCGCTTGCTGTTCGAGCGGGTCTCTTTCATGATCCATCCCGGTCAGCGGGTAGGCATTACCGGCGCTAATGGGGTGGGTAAGTCCAGCCTGTTTGCCATGGTGCGGGATGAATTACATCCCGATGCGGGTGATTTTTCCTGTCCCGCGGGCTGGGTGGTAGCCCATGTGGCTCAAGAGACACCCGCCTTGGCTCGTCCCGCTATTGAGTATGTGATGGATGGTGACCGGGAGCTTCGCCAGGTACAGGCGGAATTGGCGGAAGCTGAGGCCGTTGATGATGGCAACCGTCAGGCAACCTTGCACGGTAGACTGGAGGCAATTGATGGTTATAGTGCCCGCTCCCGTGCGGCACGCCTGATGAATGGTCTGGGCTTTCGGTTAGATCAGGAGGCGAGTCCGGTAGAGACCTTTTCCGGCGGCTGGCGTATGCGCCTTAATCTGGCCCAGGCATTGATGTGTCGCTCTGATTGCCTGTTATTGGATGAGCCAACTAACCACTTGGATTTGGATGCCGTCATCTGGTTGCAGGAGTGGTTAAGCCAATACCAGGGCACCTTGATGCTGATCTCCCATGATCGGGACTTTCTGGACAGTGTGGTTAACCATATTGCCCATATCGAGCGTCAGGGTGTGACTTATTACAATGGCAACTATAGTGCCTTTGAACGCTATCGTGCCGAGCAGCTTACCCAGCAGCAGTCTGCCTATGAGAAGCAGCAGCGGGAGATTGCCCATGTGCGCAGCTTTGTGGACCGCTTCCGGGCTAAGGCGACCAAAGCCAAGCAGGCACAAAGTCGCCTAAAGACCCTGGAACGTATGGAGTTGATCGCCCAGGCTCATGTTGATTCCCCCTTTACCTTTACCTTTTTTGAACCGGAAAAATTGCCCAACCCATTGTTAACTTTGGAGAAAGGTGCGGTGGGTTATGGTGATACTCCACTGCTGAGTGGCGTGCGTCTGACCATCAACAAAGGGGATGCCATTGGCCTGCTGGGCCCCAATGGTGCAGGGAAATCGACTCTGATCAAACTACTGGCAGGGGAGTTATCACTGTTCTCCGGTGAGCTGCATCCCGCCAAGGAGCTACGCCTTGGTTACTTTGCCCAGCATCAGTTGGAGCAATTGCACCCTCAAGAGAGCCCCTTGCTGCATATTCAGCAGGTGGCGAAAGCGATGGGGACACCGATTGGTGAGCAGGATGCCCGTGACTACTTAGGGAGTTTTGGTTTTAACGGTGACCGGGTCAATGAGAGTGTCGGTATCTTCTCTGGCGGGGAGAAAGCGCGCTTGGTGCTGGCGATGCTGGTTTATCAACGTCCTAATCTTTTGCTGCTGGATGAGCCTACCAACCATTTGGACCTGGAGATGCGTACCGCATTGAGCATGGCGATTCAGGATTATGTGGGGGCGGTCGTGATTGTCTCCCATGATCGACATATGCTGCGCAGTGTGTGTGACCGATTAATTCTGGTGGCGAACGGCCAGGCGGAGCCTTTTGATGGTGACCTGGAAGATTACGGTCGCTGGTTGCAGCAGCAACGTAATGAGCAGAAAGCACAAGCCGCACCAATCAAGGAGAGTAGCGAAAACTCGGCGCAAAATAGAAAGCAGAAACGCCAGCAGGATGCTGAGCGCAGAAAGCGTCTGCAGCCGTTAACCAACACCCTCAAAAAGCTCGAACAACAGTTAGAGAAACTCAACGGAAAACTCGCCACTGTTGAAACGCAATTAGCTGACCCTGATATCTATCAAGAGAGCAATAAGGACAAGCTGAAAGAGTACTTAGCTACTCAGGCAGAACTGAAATCACAGTGTGAAACCTGCGAGATGGAGTGGATGGAGGCGTGTGAGGCGCTAGAGATTGCAGAGCAGGAGGAGTAGGGAAGCGCCTACTACCTCATCTCCATCGAAGGAATTTTTTCACTCAGCCATAAAGTCACAGCGCGTGCTTGCGCTAAGATTAATAGGTGGTCGGATGTCATATCCGCTTAATGCCCCACCTTTATCCTATAAAAAATAATGAATATCGGTAGTTTGTGTATGAACGAGATCGACCTGAAAAATCCGGAATACTACATCAATCGTGAGTTGAGCCTGTTGGAATTTAACCGGCGGGTATTGGCGTTGGCCAAAGATACTTCGGTGCCGCTGTTGGAGCGGTTACGTTTTTTGACGATCTCTTGCTCCAATCTGGATGAATTCTTTGAGGTACGGGTTGCAGGACTGAAGGAGAAGGAGGCAGCCCGCTCAGTGCGTCGTGGTCCGGATAATATGTTGCCCAATGAGGTACTGGCGGAGCTGGCGGTGCGCTGCCATGACTTTGTAGGGGAGCAGTATCGAGTTCTGAATGAAGAGCTACTGCCAGCGCTGGAAGAGGAGGGGATCAATTTTATTCGTCGTGATCACTGGAATGCTTCTCAACGCTCTTGGCTACATAAATACTTTCAAGAGGAGTTGCAACCGATCCTGAGTCCTATTGGACTGGATCCTGCTCACCCCTTCCCTAAAGTGGTCAACAAGAGCCTCTGTTTCATTGTTTCTTTAACTGGAAAGGACGCTTTCGGTCGAAACAGTGGCTTGGCGGTATTGCAGGCGCCCCGCTCTCTGCCTCGAGTGATACAGCTGCCGGAGGATCAAACCGATAGCGGCCCCAATGATTTTGTCTTCCTCTCCTCGGTGATTCATGCCCATGCGGATGAGCTGTTCTATGGCATGACAGTGCAGGGGTGCTACCAATTCCGGGTAACCCGCAACTCTGATCTGTTTGTGGATGAGGAGGAGATTCAAGACCTGAAACGGGCGGTAGAGGGGGAGCTGGCCACCCGTCAATATGGTGATGAGGTGCGTATCGAGATTGCGGATAACTGCCCCGATGAGATGGTGGTCTATCTGCAGGAACAGTTCGGTATGAGCAGTGACGATGTCTATCTGGTGAATGGGCCGGTGAATCTGAATCGACTACAGACAGTGTTCGATTTGATTAATCGGCCTGAGCTGGTCTACCCGCCCTTTACGCCAGGGTTGAATAAGTTGCTCAGCAGCAAAGAGGATATCTTTGCAACGATTGCTAAGCGGGATGTGTTGTTGCATTTGCCGTTTGACTCTTTTGCTCCGGTGATTGAACTGTTGATCCAAGCGGCTAACGATCCACAGGTGTTGGCGATCAAACAGACCCTCTATCGTACAGGCCCTAAATCCGCGATTGTGGATGCTCTGGTAAAGGCGGCCCATGCAGGTAAAGAGGTGACTGTGGTGATCGAGCTGCGGGCGCGTTTTGATGAGGAGGCCAATGTGGCCCTGGCAAACCGCCTGCAAAAGGCTGGGGTGCATGTGGTGTATGGCGTGGTGGGCTATAAGACCCACGCTAAGATGATGCTGATTGTCCGGCGAGAAGGTAAGAGGTTACGCTATTACACCCATTTGGGGACCGGTAACTATCATCCAGGTACCGCACGGGTCTATACCGACTATGGCTTGTTCAGTGCCAATAAGCAGGTGGGTGAGGATGTGATGAGTGTCTTCAATCAGCTGACCAGCCTGGGTAAGGTGCCTAAATTGAATAAGCTGTTGCATGCGCCCTTTACCCTGCAGAAGACGATTCTGGAGAAGATTGATCGGGAGGCTGCCAATGCCCGCGCAGGTAAGCCAGCGCGCATCATTGCTAAGATGAATTCGCTGAGCGATGAAGAGGTGATCAAGGCACTTTATCGCGCCTCGATGGATGGGGTACAGATTGATCTGATTATTCGTGGTATTTGTCGCCTGCGTCCGGGTATTCCCGGTGTTTCAGAAAACATCCGCGTGCGCTCCATCATTGGCCGCTTTCTGGAACACCACCGGCTTCACTATTTTGAAAATGATGGGAGTCCAGAGGTCTATGCTTCCAGTGCTGACTGGATGGAGCGTAACCTCTATCAGCGGGTAGAGGTCTGTTTTCCCATCGATGCTCGCAGCTTGCGTGAGCGGGTCATCAAGGAGCTGAAATCTTATCTGGAGGATAATCAGCAAGCGTGGGAGTTACAGAGTGATGCCTGTTATGTGCGGGTGGAACCCAAGGAAGGGGAAGTCCCCTTCTCGGTACAGCAGTCACTGTTAGAGACCAAAGCGGACGTGGTGTAAAGCATCACGCTAAATTGTGTTAGGGATAGTGAGCAATGCTCTATTGGTAGTTCAGCTCGAAGCCTGCCTTATCTAGCCAAATGGCCTCTTGTTCCAAGTCTGCAGTGGTAAGAGGCTGTTGCTCCAGCCATCCCGCTGGGAAGCAGATTTCAATCTGTTTTCCTTTGGCATAACAGCGGAATTGCTGAGGTGTTTCGCTGTTGCGGCTACGATTGAGGATGAATGCAAGGCGTAACAAGATGGCCATGCGGGTTGTGTGTTTTTGCCAGCGCTTGGGTAGCGTGGCAATGTGGCTATTGTGGAATTTTCGCCGGTGGAGGCGCACCAGTTGTGCCAAAACCCGCTGCTCTTGCTGGCTGAAGCCGGCTAAATCAGAATGCTCAACAATATAGGCACTGTGACGGTGGTAGCTCTTATGGGCAATATCCAGTCCAATCTCATGGAGCTGGGCTGCCCAGGAGAGCCACTCCTGAGCACGCTCTTCATTCAGCGACCAGCTTTTGGCCACCTGAGCGAGCATGGTGAAGGCGCTCTGTTTTACCCGTTCTGCTTGCTCATCATCTGCGTGGTAGCGCTTGGCTAGATTGATCACACTATGGTCGCGGGTGTCCTCGTGTTGGATGCGTCCCTGGAGGTCGTGGATCAGCCCCTCTCTCAAGGCACTGTCTGAGACAATCATCTGCTCGATTCCCAATTTGTCAAAGACACCGAATAAGACTAACACTCCTCCCAGAAAGACGGGGGCACGCTCGGGACTGAGCCCGGGGAGATTAATCTCTTCCAAACGGTTGAACTCACCAAGATGTTTGACCAGAGTGCGCAACCCTTCGAAGTTAATTCCCTCTTTGCTCCAGCCATTTTCCATTAGCACTGAGCGCACCGCTCGGATCGTTCCAGAGGCGCCGATGGCTTGTTGCCAGCCCAGACGCTTGAAGGATTTTCGGTAGGGTTCCACCTCATTGCCGGCTGCTAAAATCGCCTTGTAGATGCGTTGTGGATTAATCTCCCCATCCGTAAAGAAGCGACGAGTCATGGAGACGCAGCCCATTTCCAGGCTTTCCATATAGCGTGGGCAGAAGGCTTGGCCAACAATTAACTCGGTACTACCTCCACCAATATCCATTACCAAGCGCTGGCCATTATCTTTGGCAATGCCGTGGGAGACGCCCAGATAGATCAAGCGTGCTTCTTCCACCCCGGTAATGATATCGATAGGGTGCCCCAGCGCTTGTTCGGCATCCAGCAAAAAGTCACCGGCCTTGCTGGCATTTCGAAGGGTGTTGGTACCCACTGCTCGGACACTACCTGGAGGAAAGTCCCTCAGTCGCTGACCAAATCGGGCGAGGCAGGCGATAGCTCTCTGAGCCACCTCGGGCTCCAGCCCCCCCTCAGGGGTGATGCCTTCAGCAAGGCGAACCATCTCGCGAAGCTTATCCATCACAATTAATTGTCCATCATGTAGGCGGGCAACAATCATATGAAAACTGTTGGAGCCAAGGTCAATGGCGGCAATGAGGGCTGGTGGCGTACTTTTATGGGGCAAGGTCTCGTCCTACTTCTGAATAAGCTTTTTGCGCTTCAGTCTAACCGCTTTTTAAGTTAGCTGAAAAGCGCACTAGGGTGTTAATCGAGACTTTTATCACGATCTCTTGGCTTATCGGCCTATGGCTAATGAATTGTATAGGGAGGTCGTTATGCAAAGAGATTTGTGGGTTACGCCAAAATTATAAGGCTGACATTTTGCTATCTTTAAATCAAAGGGTTGGAGAGGAGTATAGCGCCATGAGTCGGTGGCGAGTTGGATATGCTTTGATCATCGTGGGATTAAGCATGATATTACTATTGGTGGCTTGTCACCCCAGAAGTGAGGTGATGCGTATCGGTACCAATGTCTGGTTAGGGTACGAGCCACTATATCTGGCTCGGGATCTTGGTTTGTATGAAGGTCAACGGATACATTTGGTGGAGTACTCCAATGCCTCTCAGGTCATGTCGGCATTTCGTGATGGGGTGATTGAGGCGGCGGCACTGACTTTGGATGAGGCGTTGCTATTGCTACAGGATGGATTTTCTCCACGTATCTTTCTGGTTCTGGATGTCTCTCACGGTGCCGATGTCATTATTGGGCAAACATCAATTAACAAGCTATCTGAGCTGTCAGGGATGCGAGTGGGTGTGGAAAACTCCGCGCTGGGCGCTTATATATTGGAGCGAGCCTTGGATCGGGCTGGACTTACCCCATCACAAATTACATTGATTCCGATGACGGTGGATCAGCATGAAAAAGCGTTCCGAGAAGAGGCTGTGGATGCCGTCGTCACCTTTGAGCCTGTGCGCAGCCGTCTTTTGGATGAGGGGGCTTCATTGCTTTTTGATAGCCGCGATATTTTTGGGGAGATTGTGGATGTACTGGTTGTTGATGCAGACTTTGCTCGGAAAAATCCAGATAAGCTAAGACTTCTACAGCAGGACTGGTTTGTGGCATTGGATTATTTGCAATCCTCTCCTGACAATGCGGCGAGATACATGTCTAAGCGCCTCAAAATGGCGCCAGAGCAGATCTTGGCGGCATATTCATACCTAAAATTTCCCTCACAAAGTGAAAGTAAAGCCATGTTGGGTCAAGGGGGAGGCGAGGCGACTTTGAGAGGTCCTGCGCAACGTTTGGCTGCAACGATGTATCGAGGTAAATTGCTGACGCAAAAAGTGGATATCATGCCGCTTTTTGATTGGCAGCAGGAGGGGGAGTAGATGCTAAGGCTTGGGCTTCGCTGGCAGTTTACCCTGTTTATTGTTTTTGTCGTATTGGGACAGTCGCTTGCGAATTTCTATTTTGGGACAACCCACCTGAATAATGACATCGAACAAGACGCTTTGCATCAGGGGCGTAAAGAGATTAGCCGCCTTTCTCATACTATCGAGTATCTATTGAATCGTCAGGATCTGGCGAGGGTTCAAGAGGAGATCGTGGCGTTAGGTACAGACCCTGAATTGAAAATGTTGTTTTTGGTGAGTGATCAGCAGCAGGTGCTTGCCTCTATTCATCGTGCCGATATTGATGACCCTTTGAGTAAATTGATGGGAATGGTTCCGGCAGAGCAGGTTGAATTAATTATGCACTTCATGAGCTATCAGCCGAAACCTAAGCGCGGTGAGGTGCGATTAACGGCTGATCATGATCATTTGATTGGTATCTATCCCATTGATTTGCCTTTGGAGCCAGAGATGTTGCGGAGTAGTCGTCAGGGATATCTGGTGATGTGGCGCTCCCTCAAGGAGACAAAATACATGGCGACAGAGTCGCTGTTTCATGATCTCTGGCCAATTATTTTTGTTCTGGTGATGCTTTCACTATTACTTTGGGGGGCGATACAGCTGCTGGTGGTTGATCGCCTTTTACGTATGGCGAGAGCGGCACAAGCTATCTCCAAGGGCGATTATGATACTCGGGTTGCCATCAAGGGACAGGATGAATTGGGGCGGTTGGGTGAAGTATTTGATGAGATGGCGCAACGGGTTCAATATCATGTTGCTCAGCTCGAACAGGCACGACTGGAGAGTGCGAGGAGCGAGGCAAAATACCGTCGATTGGTAGAGTCTCTGGAGACTGATTACTTTGTCTATAGCGTGAATACAGAGGGGGTATTTGTTTATGTTAGCCCTTCGATTAACAATGTCTTGGGATATGAACAAGATGAGTTTTTGCATTTTCGCGGCAAGTATTTAACCGATAGTTCCATTAATAAGGGGAGTCTGGCGTATGGTGAGGCAGGGCTAAAGGGAAAGAAACAACCAAGCTATGAAGTGGAGATGTGGCATAAGGATGGTCGCCGCTGCATACTCAAGATAACTGAGGTACCTGTTACTCAACAGGGACAGGTCGTTGGATTGGAAGGAATTGCCCACGATATCACACTGCAAAAACAGGCCTATGATAGTTTGCAGGAAGCACAACATATCGCACATATCGGCAATTGGGAGATGGATTGGATTCATGGGCATCTGTTCTGGTCTGATGAGGTTTACCGAATACTTGGCTTTGCACCACAAACCATATCGCCCAGTTATCGTACTTTTTTACGCCTCGTCCATTTGCATGATCGTGATGAGATATTAAATAAATATCGAGAGTCCATACAGAGTAAAGATGCCTTCCATTATGACCACAGAATTATCCGTGTGAGTGATAAGGTGGTGCGTTATATTCATGAGCGCTGGCGTCACTATTGGGATAGCCACGGTAATATTATTCGTTCCGTGGGAACCATTCAGGACATCACTGAGCAGCAGCAGGCCGCTATTCAGTTGGAGGCTCTACAGCGTTACTTACAGAGTGTTTTTGATTCAATGCCCTCAATTCTAGTAGGGGTGGATGCTAAGTGTCGTATTCAACATTGGAATGCTCAGGCTGAAGCACAAACGGGTATCTCGGAATCGGCAGCATTGAGGCAAAAAGTGGATAAGGTATTGCCTATCCTTAGTGGTCGTATGTCGCAAATTGGCAATGCGATTACGAATAGTCAGCCCCATACGTTGGAAAAGCAGCGCTATCTACACCGAGGTGAGCTGCACTTTGTCGATATTGTCATCTATCCTCTGTTGATGAAAAGTGTTGTGGTGGGGGCGGTCATCCGTATTGATGATGTTACAGAACGGGTATTGCTTGAACAGGTAATGATGCAAACCGAGAAAATGATGTCAATTGGCGGTTTGGCTGCTGGCATGGCCCATGAGATCAATAATCCGTTGGGTGGAATTCTTCAGGGTGTGCAAAATATTCAGCGGCGTCTCTCTTCGGATTTGGAAAAAAATCATGAGGTGGCGGAACAGTTGGGATTGGATCTGAATTGTTTGCAAAAATATCTACAACAACGCCAAATTCCGAAATTTATTGATGGAGTGCGGGCGGCTGGCGAGCGGGCGAGTACTATTGTCAATAATATGCTGCAGTTTAGTCGTAAGTCAGTAGGTGAAATGGAAAAGGTATCACTATTATCTTTATTGGATAGTACGTTGGAGTTGGCTTCAGTCGATTATGATCTGAAAAAACGTTACGATTTCCGAACAATTCGAATTGTGAAGGAGTATCAACCCGGGTTATCTCCCGTTCCCTGTATTCCCTCAGAGATTCAGCAAGTATTGCTCAATATTCTGCGAAATGCGGCGCAGGCGATGCAGGCCAGAGGGACTAACGAGTTGCCCCAGATTACGGTGAGGGTATATGAATCGAATGGATGGCAATACATCGAATTGGAAGATAATGGACCGGGAATGACTGAGGAAGTGCGTCATCGGGTATTTGAACCTTTTTTTACTACCCGGCCTCCCGGTGAGGGAACGGGCTTGGGGCTATCTGTTTCATACTATATTGTGCATGATGAACACCATGGGCGTTTGATTGTGGAATCTTCTGTAGGTAAAGGTACGCTATTTAAAATATGTTTGCCGCTACAGTCAGGCCAATGATATTTGAGAGTTAACAGGCTCGAGGGTGCAGCATGATTAAAGTCGTAGTCATTGATGATGATGTGGCGGTTAGGGATAACCTTGTTGTGTTTCTAGAGGATGATGGATTCGAGGTTTTTGCCGCCAGTGATGGAGCGCAAACACTGGCGTTAATCGAGCGTTACCATCCCAATCTGGTGATTGTGGATATTCGTCTACCGGTCATTGATGGTAATGAGTTAATTAGCCAGATTTATCGCATGGATCCGCAAATCCACTTTTTAATCCATACTGGCTCATTAGATTATGCAATCCCCGATGGATTGCGGGAAATTGGAATCGTATTGGCAGACGTTTTTATTAAGCCTGTAGAGGATATGAGTGACTTTTCCCAAGCAATTCGCAATAAGGTATTAGGCGCATAACGCCAATGCATACAAAGAGTCTTTCAAACTAGGCGCTAAATAGGCATGCTAAGCCAGCCATTCACCTGTGTCAGATCATTTTCATTCAATATGCCAACAGCCTGTTTCAGTTCCAGTGTACTGAGAATAAAGCTGTATTTGGCTTGGGCTAGGTTGCTTTTCGCACGATAAAGTTCGCGACGGGTATTCAGTACATCCACCGCGGTGCGCGTTCCAACTTCCAGACCTGCTTCACTGGCTTCCAATGCGCTCTGGCTTGAGACCAGCGCCTGTTGCAATGCTCTGACTTGACTGATCGCCGCGCTGACTTGTAGGTAAGCACTACGCACCTGACGCTCCACTGCCCTGCGCTGCTGTTCATACGCCTCACGTGAGACGGTTAGCTCATGTTGTGCTTGGCGAACGAGTGAGTTGGTTTGGCCACCTCGATAGAGGGGGACTTTGAGTTGCAGGGAGAGGCTGCTGCTGCTTTTGCCGGTGAATGTACTGAAAGTATCATCTGAATAGCTGTGGCTGGCTTGTAGGTCCAATGTGGGGTAGTGGCCAGAACGTGCTGATTCAACAGCCTCTTCAGCAATCACTAAGCTCTGTTTCAGGGCAGATAATGCTGTGTTATTGCTTTCCGCTTTAGCGATCCAGTATCCGGGATCAGAGGGATTCGGTAGCTGTAAAGGCATCTCTTCACTGAGCGTCTCTAGTTCATCTACTTTTTGGTTGATAATCTCTTCCAGGGCTACTCGGGCGATGGCTAATTGGTTTTGGGCAACGATCTCCGAGGCAACCGCATTATCATAAGCTGCCTGAGACTCATGGACATCGGTAATGGCGATAAGTCCCACCTCGAAACGCTGTTTCGTCTGCTCTAACTGTCGCTCAATAGCAGCCATTTCTGCTTGGGCAAACTGCAGATTATCTTGTGCCGCCAATGTGTCAAAGTAGGCTTGGGCAACTCTGAGAATCAGCGCCTGCTGAGCGGCACTGAAATTGACATCTGCTTGCTCAACCTGGGCTTTAGCCTGTCTGTTGGCCACATAGGTGTCGCGGTGGTAAAGCGGTTGATTCAGGCTTAAGGTATAACCACTGCTGTTGCCATCTTTACCTGGCGATTCTCGCCAATGTTCGGTGCTATTGGCGCTTAGATCAATGGTGGGGTAGTAGCCGGCTTTGGCCTGGACAGCGATCTCCTGGCTGGAGAGGCGTGACGCCTCTGCTGCTCGGAACTGAGGGTCACCTAGCTTGGCGGTTTCATAGATGTCTTGCAGGTTCTGCGCTGCATGAAGTTGTGTGCTGAAAGCCAGTGCTATGATGGGTAGCCAGCGTTGAGACATCATCTCTTCTCCAGATTAGTAACGGGTCATTTCCGGCTCTACATGGATTGCCCAGTGGTGAATTCCACCGACTAGGTTACTGACTTGGGTAAATCCATTTTGTAGGAGTATCATCGCCGCCTGTTGACTGCGAATGCCATGATGACAGATTGCAATAATTTCTTGTTTGGGGTCAAGCCGTTTGAGGGGTTCTAATTGTAACAGCTCATCGAGCGGGACGTGTCGTGAGTCATGAATACGGCATAGCTCGAACTCCCAGTGCTCACGCACGTCGAGCAGCGTCAATGGTTCACCATTGTCTAGGCGCTGTTTGAGTTCGGTGGGGGTAATTTGTTGCATATACTAATATCTCAGTTCATATATGAATATTAGTATATGCTAATTATTTGTGGGGTTACAAGATGAATTTGGGCTTGGCTGCGACGCCCTGAATAGGGCTGGTCTCTGTTTCAAAGATGGCCTCGTGGCTCCATTCAGTTTCGCTGATGCGACGGATCAGCGTAGCTTCCATGATGGGTGCTTGGCCAATCACTACGAACATTCGGCCACCCACCTTTAGGTTATTCATGAGGCCTTCGGTAACGGCTTCGGGGAAGGAGCTGGTACAGGCTATTGCATCGTATGGGGTCTTCGCATCAACGCCATTGGCGGCATCAGCGGTGGCCAGTGTGACATTCTCGATATTCAGCTCGCTTAATGCTTGCTTGGCTTTTTCAACGAAGCTACTGTCCAGATCCACGCTGTCTACATGTTTAGCCAGTTTAGCCAGTAGAGCCGTTAAATAGCCGGAGCCAGTACCGATTTCCAATACCACTTCATCCTTTTGGACATCTAAAGCCTCCAGCAGGCGGGCATCGATCAGTGGCTTGTCCATTACCTGACCATTACCGAGCTCGATTTCGGTATCGGCATAGGCCAGATTGATGAACGCGTCAGGAACAAACTTCTCGCGTGGCGTCTCATGCAGGACCTCCAGCACATTGGGATTTAAGACATCCCAGGTACGGATCTGCTGTTCAACCATATTAAAACGGGCCTGTTCTTGGTTCATGCTCGTCATATCTAACCCCATTGTAAAATCATTATGCGAATTTTTGAGCGGTAAAGGGTACGGTTTTTATGGCTTGCTGGCAAGAGCTGTGCCTGATCGGCCTCATTAAATTATTTTTAACAATTGTTAAATTTATGCATAAAAACCTTAATAGTTGTAGAGAAATGTCGAATAGCTAGGGGAGGTAGGCCAAATTACTATTGGATGGTAGCTATGGCGTAGATGTCCGATAGGGGGATGCATTATGAAAAACGAAGTTGTGTTACTGGGATCAGTTAAGGCGCGTTTTGTGGCCATTGCTGTCGCCGCTGCCGTGGCAATGTTACTAATGGTCATCTTGGTGCAATTCTCCATGCACCGAGTGGGCGCATTAGAGAGTAGTAATACACTTGTGATGACGGTGGAGCGAGATTTGCTGTTGTTGCGCCGGAATGAAAAGGATTTTTTGGCACGCATGGATACGAAGTATCAGGAAAAATTTAACAGTAATTATCAGCACCTCAATGCCAATAAGCAGCATTTGTACGATACCCTAATGGAGATTGGCATCAAGGCGGATCACTTACATAAAATAGATGAGCATCTGAATCGCTATGATACGCTGTTTCACGAATTGGTGGCTGAATATGCGAAGCTTGGTTTTGACCATAATTCGGGTTTGCGCGGCGAACTGCGTGATGCGGTACATGATGCCGAAAAGGGCTTAAAGGTGCTGGGGGACAGTGATCTGATGAGTCAGATGCTGATGTTGCGCCGACATGAGAAAGATTTTTTATTGCGCATGGACCTGAAATACCTACAGCGTTTTCAAGAGGCCAACCGCAAGCTGCTGGCTGATCCGCGTTTACCCGAGGATATCCAGACATCATTAAAGCATTATCAGGCGGGTTTTCTGGCATTGGTAACGGTGTATCAGCAGATTGGCTTGGATCACAAAAGCGGTATTCTTGGTCAGCTACGTGAAGCATCCCATCAGGTGGAAGGGGAGTTGGAGCAGATGGCCAGTGAAACTCAGCTGTTGATAGATGAGGCAACCGCCAGTTCGCAATGGTTAATTACCGTGACCAGTTTCAGTTTTGCATTTTTATTGGTGTGCGGTGTGGTTTGGGTTGCCCGAAAGGTGATGATTCGCCTCGATCAATTGAATCGCCGTATGCATGATATTGCGGAAGGAGAGGGGGATCTAACCGTGACGCTTGATGTATCTGGTAAGGATGAATTAGCACAGATTGCCGGATACTTTAATACCTTCCTTGGCAAGTTGCGCGCTGAATTTGCTCAGATTTCCCAAGTGGCTCAGGCGTTGAATAGTGCTGCATCCAGTAGTAGTGCGGTTGCTGATCAGGTTAAGCAGGGGGCTAGTCGTCAGTATAGCGAGACAGAGCAGGTGTCGGCGGCAATCAATGAGATGAGCGCGACGATACAGAGTGTCAGTAGCAACATCCGTGAGACTGCGACGCTGTCAGGGGAGGCCGCTAGAAGTTCGGATGAGGGGAGTCGTGTGGTGCAGCGAACCGTAGAGGGAATTCATGAATTAGCGGACGAGGTTAAGGGGGCATCACAAGAGGCTCAAAAATTGGCCCAGCAGAGCGAGAGCATTGATTCGGTATTGGATGTGATCCGGGGCATTGCAGAACAGACCAATTTGTTGGCGTTGAATGCGGCGATTGAGGCTGCTCGTGCTGGAGAGTCGGGCAGAGGCTTCGCAGTGGTTGCCGATGAGGTACGTTCACTCTCCCTGAAAACCCAACAATCCACTGAGGATATCCAAAAACTGATCGAAGCACTGCAAAGTGGTGTAAGTGAGGTGGTAAACAAGATAGAGCATGGTCTTCGCAATGCAGACAATAGTGTGGATTTGGTTCAGCAGGCTTCACAGGCGCTGGCGCAGATTAATGCCAGCGTAGCGCAAATCTCCAGTATGAGTGATGAGATTGCCAGTGCTGCGGAACAGCAGGAGTGTGTAGCGGATGAGATTAACCGCAGCATCCACAGTATTTCCGGTGATGCAGAGCAGACACTAAATAGCGCGAATGAGAGCTTTGATACGGCAGAAAATCTATTGGCACTCGCCAATAATCTGAACCTGCAAGTTAACCACTATCGTTTTTAAATTCTCTGAATATCTGAATTAAAGCCCCTTTAAGGGGCTTTATTGTTATAGAAATTCTCCAGTAGAAAACTCTGGCATTGATCGCAATATAGTCAAAGAACTGGTATGATCGGCCTCTTTACAGGCTAGGGGTGCCTGCCGAGCAGATGATATTTTATAGTGCTTGGTGTTGTGGCTGAGAAAGACCCTTCGAACCTGATCCGGTTAATCCCGGCGTAGGGAAGCTGCTTGAGTCATTCGTTTTTCAAGCCTTGCCTGCGCCCATATCCAATTTACTAGGTGATGATATGAGCGCAATTCCAGAGGAATTTCTACAAAAAACCGCCAAGCTTTCTGAGCAGGTGACCCAGCCGTTCACTGGCTCTAAGAAAATCTATGTTGAGGGTTCCCGCCCTGATATCCGTGTACCGATGCGTGAGATCAGTCAGGATGAGACCCATACCGATAGTGGTGTGGAAGAGAATCCACCTATCACGGTTTATGATACCTCTGGCCCCTTTACCGATCCAGATATTGCCGTTGACCTGATGAAAGGGATGCCTGATGTGCGCACTACCTGGATTGAGGAGCGCGATGATACCGAGATGCTGGATGGCCCAACTTCCGACTATGGCCAGGCGCGCCAGAGTGACCCTGAATTAGCACATCTACGCTTTGAGCATATCCGTACTCCGCGTCGTGCGAAAGCCGGCAAGAACGTCTCGCAGATGCACTATGCCAAGGAGGGCATCATCACCCCAGAAATGGAATACATTGCTATTCGTGAAAACAATCGTTTTCAGGAGATGAAGGCCGATCCCCAATATGCCAAACTGGTGCGTCAGCACGCTGGCCACAGCTGGGGGGCAAATATTCAGGAGGAGATCACGCCTGAGTTTGTTCGTCAGGAAGTTGCCGCAGGTCGCGCTGTCATTCCATGTAACATCAATCACCCTGAGTTGGAGCCGATGATCATCGGCCGTAACTTCCGCACCAAGATTAATACCAATATAGGTAACTCGGCGGTCACCTCGTCTATTGAGGAAGAGGTAGAGAAGATGGCGTGGTCAGCCCGCTGGGGGGGGGATACACTGATGGATCTCTCTACCGGTAAGAATATCCACGAGACCCGTGAGTGGATCCTGCGTAACGCACCGATGCCTATCGGTACTGTGCCGATCTATCAGGCATTGGAGAAAGTAAATGGTAAGGCAGAAGACCTGACCTGGGAAATCTTCAAAGACACCCTGATTGAACAGGCTGAGCAGGGAGTGGATTACTTCACCATTCACGCTGGTGTATTGCTGCGCTACGTGCCGCTCACTGCGAGTCGAGTGACTGGTATCGTTTCTCGTGGTGGCTCCATCATGGCTAAGTGGTGTCTGGCTCATCACCAAGAGAACTTCCTCTACACCCATTTCGCTGAGATCTGCGAGATCATGAAGGCCTACGATGTAACTTTCTCGCTGGGTGATGGCTTGCGTCCAGGCTCTCTGGCAGATGCTAATGATGCCGCTCAGTTTGGTGAGTTGGAGACTTTGGGTGAGCTGACTAAGATCGCTTGGGAGCATGATGTACAGGTGATGATCGAAGGCCCAGGACATGTGCCACTGCAAAAAATTAAAGAGAATGTGGATAAGGAGCTGGAGGATTGCTTCGAGGCGCCTTTCTACACCTTAGGTCCACTGGTTACCGATATTGCTCCAGGCTACGATCACATCACCTCGGCGATTGGTGCCGCTAACATTGGCTGGTATGGCACGGCGATGCTTTGCTATGTCACACCGAAGGAGCATCTGGGCCTGCCAAACAAAGAAGATGTACGTGAAGGTATTATTGCCTACAAGATTGCCGCCCATGCGGCGGATCTGGCCAAGGGCTTCCCAGGTGCCCAGTTGCGCGATAATGCCATGTCTAAAGCGCGCTTCGAGTTCCGTTGGGAAGACCAATTCAATCTGGGCTTCGACCCTGAGCGTGCTCGTGAGTATCACGATGAGACAATGCCCAAGCCCGCTCATAAGGTGGCTCACTTTTGCTCCATGTGTGGCCCCAACTTCTGTTCTATGAAGATCACTCAGGATGTGCGTGACTATGCGGCTAAGCAAGGCATTAGTGAGGATGAGGCCTTGAAAAAAGGCTTGGAGGAGAAGGCGGTACAATTTGTAAAGGATGGCGCTGAGATTTACCGCAAGGCGTAATATCTATGGCTTATTGGTCCATGAGCGAGATTTTCTCATGGACTCAATTGCAATAAAATGTTAAATATATGTCAAATAATGTTGCAATAAAGTTGTTTATCGCCTAATCTGAATATTAGTCAATTCTAACTTAGTTTCCTCCTGTCGAGCCCCGATTACCTGGAAGGTACTCGGGGCTCACTATTTTATCTGTTTTGAACAGATTATCCTGCAAAGTCCCTCCTGATAATCGGTAAAAATAAGAGTACTAACAGAGCGTGATGGTAAATGGCGTCTACTGATCATTTTTATTTGACCCGCTACATCTAGCCGCTATGGTAAGGGTAGGTATTTGAAATGGAGTGGTAGGGTGGCATCGGGTAATAAAGACGGATTACCGTTATCGAAGTCCTTGGGTGACGGACAGGTTGGCCACGTCGTTCGCTTGCGGTTGATGTTTATGCTACCGCTGGTTTTTATTGTTATCACGCTAATCAGCGTACAGCTCTACTCGCTTTATGATGATATTTATCGTGGGCTGGATTATGACGTCATGAGTCTTCGTGATGATGCTCAGAACTTTTATGATGAGAGTGTACAACGGGATAGCGATACTTTAAATGCGGTGTTAACAGTTTTGATGAGAAACCAATCGGTTGAGGAGGCGCTGACTCGGCAGGATCGACAGGCGCTACTCAAACTGACGAAGCCAATATTTGATGAGCTGAAGCGTAATTACCGAATAACCCACCTTTACTTCCATACACCAGAAAGGGTGAATTTACTTCGGGTGCATGTGCCTAATCGTCATGGTGATTTAATCAACCGCATTACCATGCGGAGGGCTTATGAGTCTGGTGTATTGGCGACAGGTATTGAATTGGGGCCACTGGGGACCTACACCTTGCGCTCAGTCGCACCCTGGTTTAATTCACAGCAGCAATTAATTGGTTACATTGAAGTCGGTGTGGAAATTGACCAAATTTTAAGTTACTTAAGAAATTTTTTTCATCTCAATCTCCTTGTGCTAGTGCATAAAAGCTTTCTTCATCAAGAAGGCTGGGAAGAGGGAATGCGTACACTTGGCTTGACTCCCCATTGGGATGAGTTTCCTGATACTGTCATTAGCCATCAGTTTACCGATCATATGCAGTTGGAGTGGTTGAGGTGGGTGCTTAATGACGACGCGCTGCTGAATCAGCATCAGCCGATTGAGGGGCGTAGTAATGATGAGACCTTCCGTATTATTAGCTTACCCTTGAGTGATGCGTCGGGGGTGGAGATGGGACACTTGGTGCTGTTGGTGGATATTACGGGGGCGTTGAGGGAGGCCAAAGAAAAAGTGGTCGTCGGTAGTGCCATCACTCTGACTGTTGGTGGTGGCTTGCTCATTTTTTTCTACTGTCTAACTGGGCAAATTGGACGGCGTATTACCTGGGATGAGAGTGAGTTAGCCAGACTGGCCACCCATGATGGTTTGACTGGGCTGCTAAATCACCGAGTCTGTTATAACTTGCTGGATGAGGAGGGCGCACGCAGCCAACGCTACGGACACCCCTTCTCTATTTTGATGATTGATATTGATCACTTCAAAAGAGTGAATGATCGCTATGGACATCAAGTGGGGGATTTTGTCTTACAGGAGATCTCCGCTTTGTTATCGCGTCATGTCCGTGGTGTGGATAAAGTATGCCGATATGGAGGGGAGGAGATACTGATCATTTTGCCAGAGACAGCAATTAGTGAGGCTTTGGGCTTTGCCGATCGTCTGCGGCGAGTTGTTATGACTCACCATTTCACACCAGATAGTAAGGCGTTGGATTTAATGATTTCAGTCAGTATAGGTGTCGCGGCATCACCGCCATTAGCAAGTGGGGATAGTGCTTTGCTGGTAGATCGGGCCGATAAGGCGCTCTACCGAGCCAAGCAAGGAGGACGTAACCGCGTGGAGGGAGACCAATACATTCAAGATGTTGAAAAAATGCGCAATTAGCTGCACCTCTTATCTTCTCTCATCGACAACGCGGTCTTTTCCGATTAGGCTGTTATTTTTTCAGGCCATGCCCGAAGGGGGATCATCCTGCTTCAAGAGGGTGGTACTGGCTTTAGCTAATAGAAATTGTTTCTAATTAAAAATGGAGAATTCAATGCGATCCGCAATGATTGGCGCGTTGGCGCTGCTGATGGGTAGCTCGGTAGTGGCTGCTGAGGAACTTGAGCTGAAAAGCGATCAGGACAAACTGAGTTATGTGTTTGGCTACCAGTTGGGGCAACGCATGGCAGCCGACGGTATCGAGGTGAATGCGGATATCTACAATCAGGCATTCCGTGAGGGATTGGCAGGCAAGACCATGATGTTGTCACCAGAAGAGGTGCAGTTAGTGATGGAAAACTTCCAAAAGCGTGGGCAAGAGCGGATGCGTGAAATGGGAGAACGCAATTTGCAGGCTGGAAAAGACTACTTGGCCGCTAATAGCGGTAAAGAGGGCGTAGAGGTTCTGGAGAGCGGCCTGCAATATAAGATAATTAAGCAGGGCGAAGGCAATAAGCCTAAGGCTACCGACACTGTGAAGGTCCACTATCGTGGCACACTGATAGATGGCCGCGAGTTTGATAGCTCTTACAGCCGTGGTGAGCCTGCTACCTTCCCGGTTAATCGTGTGATTGCCGGTTGGACTGAGATTCTCCAACAGATGCCAGTTGGTTCTCACTATCAAGTGGTTATCCCGGCTGATAAAGCTTATGGCGAGCGTGGTGCCCCCCCCATGATTGGTCCTAATTCGGTACTGATTTTTGAAATTGAACTGCTTTCTATCGAAGGCTGATCACGATTTTCTGGAGTATATTGATGTCTTACCCAAACGCACAAATTACCAAAAAGGCCAATATCTACGATGGTGGCAAAGTTGCCAGCCGTAGTGTAGTGACGGCAGATGGTGAAAAGGTGACGCTCGGTTTTATGCAAGCCGGTAGTTACCATTTTAATACCGACGCCGCTGAGGTGATGGAGCTGCAACAAGGTGCATGCCGTGTGAAACTGGCGGGGGCTAGTGAGTGGTGTGAATATGGTGCCGGAGAGAGTTTTGATGTTCCAGCTAACTCATCATTCGATATCGAAGTGGCTGAGTACCTGGATTATATCTGCCACTACGCCCAGTAAACCGTTACGGGCGGGTGGCCACTTAAGTAATCTGTGATAACAGAGAGGAGAGGAAGGTGAAGGTTAACAATATTCTGGAAAGTATTGGTAATACCCCCCATGTACGACTTAACCGCTTGTTTGGAGACAGCCATGAGGTGTGGGTCAAGCTGGAGCGGGCTAACCCGGGCGGCAGTATCAAGGATCGTATTGCACTATCGATGATTGAAACGGCCGAACAACAGGGAGTACTTAAGCCAGATACCGTTATCGTTGAACCGACCTCTGGCAATACCGGTATTGGTCTGGCCATGGTTGCAGCAGTGAAGGGATATCGTCTGATTTTGACTATGCCGGAATCCATGTCCATTGAGCGCCGTCGTTACATGGCGGCACTGGGGGCGGAATTGGTACTGACACCTAAAGAGCAGGGCATGGGAGGCGCAATCGCCAAGGCTCAGGAGCTGCTGGCGGAAAATCCTAATAGCTGGATGCCGCAACAGTTTGAGAATGAAGCCAATGTGGAGGCCCATCGCAAGACCACTGCGCAGGAGATCATCAAGGATTTCCCTGAAGGACTGGATTACCTGATTACTGGTGTTGGTACCGGTGGGCACATTTCAGGCTGCGCTGAGGTGTTAAAAGCGGCATTCCCTAATCTGAAGGTATTTGCGGTTGAGCCATCTGCTTCACCCGTGATCAGTGGCGGTGAAAAGGGGCCTCACCCTATTCAGGGGATTGGCGCAGGTTTCATTCCGAAAAACCTCAATACAGAGTTACTGGATGGGGTGATCACTGTTGACCATTCTGACGCCTTTGCCATGGCAGCGCGCTGTGCAAAAGAGGAGGGGATCTTTTTGGGAATATCCAGTGGAGCTTCTTTGGCCGCCATTGCCAGCAAATTACCTGAGATTCCCGCTGGCAGCCGTATTTTGACTTTCAGCTACGATACCGGAGAGCGTTACCTCTCGGTAGATGGGCTATTTGCTTAACTTGATAAGGATGTAAGGCGGTAGTGGTAACACTACCGCCTTTTTTATGGAGGAAAAAACAGTGACTCACATTAAATTATTTTTTGCCCTTAGCTTAGCGTTGCTGATTAGTGGCTGCGCATCCGTCTCACAACCACTGGTGGAAGAGGCGGTAGGGGTTGATGGCATTGCCTGCGCTGGAGAGGTAATCGAGCCTCCTAAAGGCTTAGTCGCAGTTGAAGATTCGGCTTTGCTGGCATCTGTACTAAAGCCAAGTGGTGATGGCATGCTCTGCACCGGTAAAGTTTTTGAGGTGAAGGCACCGGTAACCGTATATCGAGTATGGAATGGTGATAAAGACTATACTCGTTATGGACGTTGGTGGTCTTTTAATAAGCCTCATGGGCCCAAGGATAAATACCGTGAAGAGAATGAGATCTGCCCATCATGGAGCTCGCTTGACCGAATGAGTTATTGTCAGCTTAAGGTAGGAAGCCGAGTTGTGGTGGGGCCAGGGCAAAGTGCAACCTGCAAGGCATTTACCTATGATAAATCTCCGGTAAATCAGGTCTATATTCCAAATGATTCCCGCAATAATATGCTTTATGTCGAGGCGTGTAGTGAGGGAGTTGCTTGGCCGTAGCTCACGGCTTACATTTTTTTGTACTGCCAGCTATGGTTACTAATAACAATGCAAAAATTAGGTAACATATCGATTATGAATTATCCAAAAGATCGGTTAGTTGTGATGGGGCTGAGTGGAACACTGGTGGCTGTCGTAATCTCGTGCACCCTGTTAATGGCTGGATGTGGGAGCACCAGTGATAAGCAGCTTCATGCTTTGGAATACCATGGCGCAGCGGATCTCAAGCATGTAAAGAGCGATGAGCTACAAAGCATCATGATTGATCTGGATCTGACGGTCTATCACCAGCAGGATAGTGGTATGGATGTTGATCCATTTGCCGCAGCGGACAATATTGCTCAGCAGGGGCGCTGGATGGCAGATGAAATTGTGAATCTCTTGGAGAGTGATGGAGCGTTTGGCTTGGATGGTTTGGAGCTGACACTGTTTGAAAAGTATACCCATCAACTGCGTGATAAAAGTGATGGTATTAAGATGGCTGTTGATGCACGTCGGGAATCACAGTTGAATCCGATGATTAATGATCTGGTGAATACCTGTAATGATTGTCACAAGCTTTTCCGTACTATGTAGTCACTGTAAATAAAAAGGCCGCTGGAATTCAGCGGCCTTTTTCATTTTAGCTGCGACGTCCACCACCGCCTTCACCACGACGGCTTGGTTTACGTCCACCGCCTTGATCAACGCTGATACGCATTGGGGTGTTACGGATGCGGACTCGCTTCAGGTGTTGTAGCAGATCTTTGGGCATGCCAGCAGGGAGATCAACAACACTGAAATCGTTGAATAGCTTGATGTGACCAATGAACTGGCTCTCAATACCTGCTTCATTCGCAATGGCACCTACGATATCCCTTGGTGTCGCACCTTGATCACGGCCAACTTCAATGCGGTAGGTGATCATCTCCATGTCGTTATCACGACGAGGACGGCGCTCACCACGTTCCTTGCGCTCTCCACGCTCTTTACGTTCGCCGCGGTCACGTTGTTCACCGCGTTCACGTGGGGCGGGAATCTCCTCTTTATACTGTAGAGGGCGCTCTTTCTGTTGCAGAAAAGCCAGTGCTGCTGCTGCCTCATGAGCGCTGATATCATTCTCTTGAGTATACTCATCAATCAGCTGGGTGAAGAATTCCAGATCTTCGCTCTCCAGTGTATCAGTGATCAACTGCTTGAATTGCTCCACACGCTTATTGGCGATGGTTTCAGCACATGGCAACGCCATCTCTTTGAGAGGCTGTTTGGTGGCCTTCTCAATGGCATAGAGCATGCGGCGTTCACGAGGGGATGAGAAGAGAATCGCTACGCCGCTGCGGCCTGCACGGCCAGTACGGCCGATGCGATGAACATAGGACTCAGTATCGTGTGGCATGTCATAGTTGATGACGTGTGTGATACGGGGGACATCAATACCGCGAGCTGCTACGTCAGTGGCAATGACAATCTCAATCTTATTCTTCTTGAGATTCTCAATAGTCCGCTCACGCAGCTGCTGGCTCATATCACCATTCAGGGCGGCACTGGAATAGCCGCGGGCCTCCAGTTTTTCGGCCAGTTCAACGGTTGCGGTTTTGGTGCGGGCGAAGATGATCGCAGCATCAAAGGGCTCACTCTCAAGAATACGGGTTAAGGCATCCATCTTAAAGCGGGGAGTGACCTGAATATAACGCTGTTCGATATTCTCCACTGTTGAGGTTTTGGACTTAATCTTGATCTGAACCGGATCATTCAGATATTTTTGCGTGACCTTCTCGATTGCGGGTGGCATGGTGGCGGAGAATAGCGCAACCTGACGCTCTTCAGGAGCATGCTCCAGTATCCACTCCACATCTTCGATAAAGCCCATGCGCAGCATCTCATCAGCTTCATCCAGTACAAAGCTGTCCAGCTTTTCCAGAGAGAGGCTCTTGCGGCGTAGGTGATCCATGATACGGCCTGGAGTACCTACCACGATCTGTGCTCCACGACGCAGATGTTTCAGTTGGATGTCGATGCTTTGCCCGCCATAAATAGGGAGCACATGGAAGCCAGGAAGGTGGCGTGCGTAAGCCTGGAAGGCTTCAGCAACCTGAATGGCCAGTTCTCGGGTGGGGGCTAATACCAGTACCTGTGGGTGTTTTTTGCTGATATCCACTTTGTTGAGCATAGGCAGGGCAAAGGCAGCTGTTTTGCCTGTACCGGTCTGTGCCATACCCAGAATATCGCGTCCTTCCAGAAGTGCAGGGATTGCTGCAGCCTGAATAGGAGAAGGGGTTTCATAACCAATGTTTTGTAGTGCTTGAAGAATAGGTGCAGAAAGCGCTAACTCTGCAAAGCTCGCCGTTTCAGGGGTCGTCATAAGAGGTGTGTACCTTAAAAATAATTAGGCGGTCGCCCCTCACACTGAAAACTCACCATTGGGGTAACCGGATGGATTAAAACGAAGCGCAGTATAGCGGAATTGTCAGGAAAATGCTTGTTTAAAATTTAACCAATAGAAATATTTTTTCTATGGTTGGCAAATATCCCGAAAGTAAGGCTCTGTTGATACCAGGCTGCCAGCGGGTGCCTAATCTCATTTTTTTACGCAATATGGAGCAATGGATGTGAACCCGCTCTAGTAAAAGGTGATTAGGGAAAAGAGATACATGAATCCGCTTATCACTGGCCAGAAGGAGATTTTAGGCAGCAGATTGTCACGATATTGGATAAAGCGGATATCCAACCCCCAGGTAAAAAGAATGGAGTTGACCGAGACAATCAGAATACTCAGATAGGTGAGGAAGTAGAAATCTTCCATAAAAATCAGGCTGGCAGCTCCCAGGTTGCTTCGCATATCGATATGGGCGATCAAGACCACAAAGAACAGGGCGGAGCAGGAGCCTAGAATAGTGGAGGCGTCAAAGCCTAGCAGAGAGACGCGTTCTGGATCTTCTTTAGAGATAGTAATCACAATTGCAAACAGCATGAGCAATACCACCAGCACCGGAGCCAGGGAGGAGATAAAGGGATCGATAAAATTACGCTGTAGATCTACGTTGAAGTAGAGTTCAGGGAAGTTGTTTTTTCCAATATAGTTATCGATACCGAAGTTACTGTTATAGCTGTTTTCGCGAAATTCAAAATAGCTGCGTATTAGGCTCCAGCCCGGTAATACGAAGTCACGCTCCACGCCTGGCAACGAGGCAGGACTAAGGTGATCGTAGGCGTTAAGGTCGGGAACAAGTACCACATTACGATCAAAGTCTGCATGCCACATGCGGATCCAGACCGATTGCTTATCCAGCGGGTAATGTGAGTAGTCAAAGGTTTCCCGCAAGGTAGTGCGGAAGTACCAGCCCACCACCTCTTCATCACCCTCGAGGCGACGATAGTTCTCCTCCATCTCCACACTCTCTGCTTCGGGGAACACCACGCCCTGGCTTAAGTCATCATGTATGCCCTGTTGGTAGCGCTGCCATACATAACCAGTAATTAGCACATTATTAGCGCTGCTGAATTCAACGGATTGAATAAAGACCCCAGTGGGCAGATAGACCGGTACCGAGCTATTGTTGCTTAGGCTGCGCTCAGTGTAACGATGGGTGTAGCGGTTAAGGTCAGCCTGATTGATGATGCGGCTCCCTTGCCGTTGGTGATGAGTGTTTTGCACCTGTGCGGTGTTGACCTGATGTTGCGCTTCCTGGCAATCCCCATTGCTAGGGCCCTGTTGTTGAGAGGAGAGGGGAGGCATCGCCTCATAAGCTAATACCCAGATGGCGCATGTTGCGACAACCAGTAGTGAGGAGAGAATGAAGGCCATCAGCCAATAGCGATGAATGGGTTGTGCTGGCCGATAGGGGAGAATGAGTGGCAATAATGCCAGTAGTGCAATGACCCAGGTGGTAATTAACCACAATAGGCTGTGGTAGTTCTCGCTGCCTCGTTGTAGTTGATGATGCTTGTCGTAGACGGTGAGTAGTGTCCAGTCTGTTAGAGGAATATTGGTGGTGGAAACATAGGTGGTTCGGCCACTTTCTCCGAGAGGTAGCTCTACCTCTTGTTGTTGCCCCGTCATTGCTTGCTTGACCATTTCCTGTAGCGCTGGACGGCTCTTGATAAGGGAAAGGTCGGAAATCAAGGTACTACTGTTGACCAATTCATCCACCGGATGGGAGATTAACTTACCCTGAGCACTAAAGAGAATGCTATAGCCGTTGACGCCCAGGTCGATGGCATTGATGCGCTTTTGTATCTCATCCAATTGGGTGGTGACAAACACCAGTCCTTCGGCGAGAGAGCCGTTGTGGCGGATTGGAGCGACATATTCGATGATCTGGGCTTGGCTGGTTTGTCCAAAATAGGGTTCATTCCATCCCCCATTCCCCTGAATATTATCACCATACCAAGTGTACTCCTTGGCCGTATAGTCATAGGTATCATCTACCATTAGCCACTCTTGATGGTGGTGGCGGTTCAGCAGGTAGGGCGAGAAGAGGCGGCGCTTACCATCAAAGGCGTAAGGTTCATAGGCGACACCAATGCCAAACAGATTGCCGTTTTTCTGTAACTGGGATTCGATGAGCCTACGTAGCTGCGGCTCATTATAGGATGAGGTGCTGAGAGTCTCTGCGATGTCCGTAGCCGCCGTTTTTAAGGGGGTTAGCATCTGCTGGAGATCATCCACTGCCTGCCTGATTTCGCAGTCTGCCAGGGTTTTAAGGTCAACCTGTTGTTGTTGCAGAGATTGATGAAAGTTGTTGCTCTGATAAATGGCACAGCCTAGGGTGAGGAGTGAGAACAGTAAAGTTATTCGTTTGATCCATTTTTTTTGTGGAATATCCATAACTTGGTGTTCCTAAGTGGCTGAAAATCAAAGGTCGGATTATGATAGGGTGTAGATAGAAAGCTCGCAAATATTTAGGGGGTAGAGGGAGTGAAATTGGCGAAGTATCTGTTGGCAGTACTATTGGTTTTGAGTCAGTCGGCCGCCGCGCAGGAAGAGATTCTTTTCGGTACGACCACCGCACTGACTGGTCCCTCTAAATTTTTGGGGCTCTCCATGGTGCGGGGAATTGAGGCGCATTTTGCCGAGGTGAATCGCGCAGGGGGGATCGATGGACGCCAAGTGCGGCTGTGGAAACTGGATGATGCCTATCACCCTCCTAGTGCGGCAGCGAATATGCAGCGTTTGGTGGCAGATCCAAATTTACTGGCAGTAGTGGGGAATGTGGGCACACCGACAGCTAAGGAAGTTGTGCCACTGGCCAATCAGCACAAAGTGCTACTATTTGGGGCTTTTAGCGGGGCTTCTCTGTTACGGCAGCAGCCACCACAGCGCTATGTGATTAACTTCCGTCCCAGCTATGATCAAGAGACCTCGCTGATTGTCGATACTCTTCTCAAACGAGGCGTCAGTGCCAACGAAATTGCTTTTTTTACTCAGGATGATCCCTACGGTGAAGCGGGCTACCAAGGTGTACTGAAAGCGTTGCAGCAGGCGGGGTTTCAGGGAGGGGAGGCGTTACCCCGAGGCCGTTATACCCGCAGTACACTGAATGTGGAGCAGGGATTATTACGTATTCTGCGTAGCGAGGTGTCGCCCAAGGCGATCATCATTATTGGTACTTATCGCCCGGCAGCGAAATTTATCCGCATGGCTCGTGAAGTGTTTCCTGGTGCTGAGTTTTATACCGTCTCCTTCATGGGGCCCAGCGCCTTTGCCGGTGTCTTGCGTGAACAGTTAATAGAGGATAGCTCCCTGGACAAACAGAAACCGGAAAACGTTGGAGGCTTGCCTATCTATTTGACGCAGGTGGTGCCACCACTTAGTAGTCAGTTGGCAGGTGTGCTTGAGTATCAACAGGCGATGGCCGCTTTTGCCCCAGAGGCTGCGCTGGATGAGGTTTCATTGGAGGGATATTTGGTCGCCAAGCTACTGTTGGCAGGGGTACGGCGCGCTGGAGATTATCTGGATCGGGAATCGTTGATTGATGCACTGGAAGGTATTCATCATTTGGACATAGGCAGTGGTGCGCCTTTGAGCTTTAGTAAGACGCGTCATCAGGCGAGTGATTGGGTATGGATGAGCCGCTTCGATGGGGAGCATTTTGTGCCGCTACAGGAAAAACAAGGGGAGCAGTAATGGGAAACAGTGATCAGCCTTATGCCGGGTTAGGTTTGCGGGAGCAGTTATTTATGGAGGCACGGGCTATGGCCGAGTATGCCCTGGCCAATGGCTTTAAGGTGTCGGTATCGGTTGTACAGACATTGGAGCGATATGAGGTTATCCAGGATGATGACGGCAAAACATGTGAGGTTAATCGTGAATTACCTATCGCTGATTTGGTGAGAGCCCATGCGGCTCTGGTAAAATTAGTGGATCCTGCCAAGCCCAGTACCATATTGCTGTTGGATTTTGAGCAGCAATCCAAGGGGCCGTTGAAGTTTCTGGGGCCGGTCTCACTGATCCGCCAGATGATGGTGGCAGCGATTATTTCTTTGTTGTTGTTTGTGTTGCTGGGGCTATCGCCTAATGTGAATGCCGGTGGCGGGAATATTCTCTCGTCAAATGGTTTACCACTACTGCTCAACCTGCTGTTTTTTCTGGCAGCCGCTGGGTTGGGGGCCTCTTTTGCTGCACTCTACAAAGCGAATGCCTATATTGCTGACGGTACGTTTGATCCTACCTACCACTCCTCTTACTGGATCCGTTTCTTTCTAGGGTTGATTGCGGGCTTGATGCTTTCGGTATTGATTTCAGATAAAGCCTTTGCAGATACCGGTGATGCAAGCACACTGTTAGAGCCGGGGATTATCCGGCCTTTGCTGGCGATGCTGGGTGGTTTTTCTGCGGACTTGGCCTACACCGTGCTGAGTCGCTTGGTCGAGACCTTTGAGTCGTTGTTTCGGGGAAGTGCCAAAACCATTGTTAAATCTCAACTGCAGGAGGAGAAATCCCGTTTAGTTGGGCAGCAAATACAGCAGCAAAGTAAGCTGGCACTGGATCTATTACAGCTGCAACAGCAGATGAAAGAGAGTGACGATCCACAGGTGCTGCAGCAGAACATCAATAAAATGCTTTCGGAGTTGCTACCTAACGGGGACTTCCACGAAGAGAAAAAGGATTAGACCTAGGGAAAATTCATTAGGGAACCTCTGAAGAAGTCCAGTCACCACTCTGGCTACCAGGCTGGTTCGCAATCAAGGCATGAATTCGCAGGCATGTCTGGACCTGGTAAGGATTCATAACGCCGAGTGCGGATCAGCCTGAAAGCCCCTTCGGGCGTGGTCTGAAACATACATCTGCTGTGTTGCACTTCTTGGAAAGGCCCCGTCATTCCGCTGCGAAGTGCGCCTTGCATCTGTACGCTTCAGGCCCACGCAGAGCGGTGATTGGACTTCTTCAGAGGTTCCTTAGGTAATGGCTGGCCAGTCACAATGGGCCAGCCACTTGTCCAGTTCGAGTGCCGGCAGGGGAGGGCTCATATGATACCCCTGGGCTCGTTCGCACTGTAGTTCTGCCAGACGTTCCAATGTCGCTTTATTTTCCACCCCTTCTGCTACTACGCAGAGTCCTAGTTTGTGAGCCAGCTCAATGGTAGAGGCAACAATTACTTCATCCTCTTGATTGGTGAGCATATCCTTCACAAAGGTACGATCAATCTTAATCTCACTGACTGGCAGGCGTTTGATATAGGAGAGGGAAGAGTAACCGGTACCATAATCATCAACGGAGAGGGGGACACCTAGGCTATCTAGCTGTTTTAGGGTATGCAGGGCGGTTTCTGGATCCGCCATAATGATGCTTTCAGTGATCTCTAGCTTGAGTTGATTGGGTGGGATTTGCCACTTATTAAGTAGGGCTTCTACATGGCTGGCAAGATTAGCATCCATCAAATTCCGGGCAGAGAGGTTAACGGCGACGGATAAGCGCAATCCTTGGGAGTGCCAGACATGGCATTGATGTAGCGCCTCATCTAATACCCAGTGGGTCAGCTTATCGATGAGATCACAGCGTTCCGCAATGGGGATGAAGTGGTCCGGGGGAATAATACCCCGCTGAGGATGATTCCAGCGTACCAATACCTCAACCCCAGTAGTCTGCATATTCTTAAGGTCCACCTTAGGCTGATAGTAAGCACAGAGCTCGCCGTTTTGAATGGCTTCCCTTAATCGTGAAATTAATCCCAGGCGTTGCTGGCTAAAGGGATCGATACTGCTGTTATAGCGCTGAAAATTGATGTTCTCCTGCTTGGAGTGTGACATGGCAATTTCAGCGTGATTGAGCAATACCTCTGGCGAGTCGGCGTCATCGGGATAGCAGGCGCAGCCGATGCTGGCGTGAGTGATGATGCTCATGCCATCAATCTCAATGGGCATGGATAGCTGATAAATCAGTTCTCGGGCTAGTGCTTCTGCCTTTTCAACCTCTAATGTACAGAGGATGGCAAAGGCGTCCCCCCCCAGTCGGGCAATAATTTCACAGTGGCTGGCCATTTCCTTGATTCGCCTGCCGGCAACGCGCACCAGCTGATCACCTGCGTGGTGCCCCAAGGTATCGTTTACATCCCGTAGGTTGTTGAGGTCGATAATCAGCAGGTTGTAATGGCTGGGAGCTCGGATATGTTGGAGGTGTTGGCTTAAGGCGCGACGGTTGGGTAGGTTGGTAATCTCATCGTGCAGGGCATGGTATTCGATGGCTGCATTCTGTGCATCCAGAATGCGTACGATCCGCTTGGAAAGGAATAACGCGGCGAGGAATGCCAAGCCGATGGAGATCAGGGCTGTAATAAGGATCTTCAGATTGAGCGCATGGAGATAACTGCTGACTTCTACCTCGTTGTGGAGCAGGAGCAAACGGTAAGGGGTGTCAGGGATAGCGGCTATTGCCCAAGAGTAACGCTTATCAAAAAGTGTGATTGCTCCGTTACGAAGACTCGACGGTAAAAGTGTCTGAAAGGCGATCTGTTTGGCATTGGGCTGGTTGCTGAGGATGACCTGATTTTGCTTGTTGAGTAAGACAGTGATGTTATGTTCTGAAGGTTGCATTAGTGGCAGGCTTACCATGCCTTCTTTCTCCCCATAGCGCTGAAGGTGCCGGCTAATATCATTGGCAAGGCTTTCTGCATAATCGCCTAACAGCATCTGCTCATGTTTATGGGTGAGGTCGATGGCTGAATAATGGCCCAGTACCGCGAACACGGACAACACGAACAGGGCAACAATGGTAAACCCGGTAAGTAGTCTGGCTCGCACATTCATTAATCTAATATTCCTTTTCGTAAGGGGTATCCAAAGCCTAGACGAAACTCCAGAAGGTAACATCCTGCCAGATAATGGAAGGCCTCTCATATGGTCGTTTAGCCATAACGATATCCTCTCTTTTTCCATAAAAGTTATAATGTTATCGGTTAGTGGCAGAGAAAGTTAAGTTGCCTACTGAAGTCCCGGCCGCAGCACGTTACAATGCTTCTATCTTGATACTTTGGGTGTGGATGTAGATATGTGTGGTATATGCGGCGAACTTCGCTTGGATGGAGAACAGCCTGACTTGGGGTTGCTTAACCGAATGATGGATAGGATCGCCCGTCGGGGGCCGGATCACAGCGGTAGCTATTCCGATGGGCCGTTGGCGTTGGGTCATCGGCGGTTATCGATTATTGACCTTTCCGAGCGGGCAAATCAGCCAATGGTGGACCCTGACCTGGGGTTGGCTCTGGTGTTTAATGGCACCATCTATAACTACCCGGAACTTCGTCGCGAACTGCAGGAGAAGGGGTATCAGTTCTTTAGCAGTGGTGATACTGAGGTCATTATTAAGGCGTTTCATGCCTGGGGAGAGCGTTGTGTCGAGCGGCTGCACGGCATGTTCGCCTTCGCCATTTGGGATATGCGCCATAAGCAGCTGTTTCTGGCGCGGGATCGGATGGGGATTAAGCCCCTCTATTTCTCGCTGAATGCCCAGGCTTTCCGCTTTGCCTCCAATACCCAGGCACTGCTTTGTGCCAGTGATTTGGACACCTCTATCGATCCGGTGGCGCTACACCACCAACTTACCCTGCACGCTGTAATCCCTGCCCCCCGCACCATTCTCAATGGAGTGCGTAAACTGGAGCCGGGTACCTCCATGACCATCGACCTGCAGGGAAAAACCACCCAACGACGCTACTGGCAGCTGAGCGCTCAGCGTCCGGCACAACCCCGTAGTGAAGGGGAGTGGATTGAGGCGATTCACGATGCCTTGCGTAGCGCGGTGAAGCGCCGCTTGGATATTGCTGATGTGCCGGTGGGGGTGTTGCTCTCCGGTGGCTTGGACTCCAGCTTGTTGGTGGCGCTTTTGGCTGAAGCTGGGGTGAGTGATCTACGCACCTTCTCCATTGGCTTTGAGGATATAGGTGATGAGGCTGGTAGCGAGTTTGAATACTCTGACTTGGTGGTAGAGCGCTACCAGACCCGTCATCAGAAGTACCATGTCGAGAATAGTACAGTTCTGCCACGCCTGCCTGAGGCGGTCAACTGCATGGCTGAGCCCATGGTAGGGCAGGATGCCGTCGCCTTTTATCTGCTGTCGGAGCAGGTTTCTCAGGATGTCAGTGTGGTGCAAAGTGGCCAGGGGGCGGATGAGGTATTCGGTGGCTACTTCTGGTATCCGTTAATGCAGCAAGAACCGGGCTCCAATCTGGAACGTTTTGCCAAACACTACTTTGATCGTCCTCATAGTGAATTGATGGAGGCGGTGAGTAAACGTTATCAGGGGGCTGATCACACCAGTGAGCTGGTGGCGCAACGCCTCAGCGAGCCGGGGGCGGATGAATTCCTTGATCAGGTACTGCGCTTTGATGTGACGACCCTGATTGTGGATGATCCAGTAAAGCGGGTAGACAATATGACCATGGCCTGGGGATTGGAGGCACGGGTACCGTTCCTGGATCATGAGTTGGTGGAGTTGGCGATGCAGATGCCGCCTCAGATGAAGTTGCAATCTCACGGAAAGCACCCATTAAAGGAGATAGCCAAAGCTATTCTGCCCCGTGAAGTGATCGATAGACCCAAGGGCTATTTCCCAATGCCGGCACTTCACTATGTTCAGGGGGATTTCCTCGCCTTCATGCGAGAGATCCTCAACTCCCAGGCGTGTCGTGAACGGGGACTGTTCCAACGCCCCTACCTGGATAAGCTGCTGGCTGCACCGGAGCAGCACTTTACTCAGCTACGGGGAAGCAAACTGTGGCATAGCGCTCTACTGGAGTTGTGGTTACAGAATAATGTCGATCGGCGGGCTTGCTAAAGCTGGCGTATTTTTGCACAATAGCTGACAATAATAGTAGGACAATTGAAAAGAGGTATTATTCCATGAGTGGATTAGAGCGTATCGCCAAACAAGTGGCGGAAAACCCAGTGATTATCTACATGAAGGGCTCTCCCCAATTTCCAAGCTGTGGCTTCTCCAGCCGCGCTTCACAAGCCCTGGCAGCTTGCCAACAACCATTTGCGTATGTGAATGTATTGGAAGATATGGAGATCTACGAAGATCTGCCTAAATTTGCGGATTGGCCTACTTTCCCGCAAGTCTATATTGGTGGCGAATTGATTGGTGGCTGCGATATTACGCTGGAGCTGTTTGAGGCGGGTGAGCTGAAAACCATGATGGAGCAGGCGAATAGTAGTGCAGGCATCGAAGCAGAGTAATTGCTTGGAAAAGTTAAACTAGCCTGTATCGGAAGTTCCATTGGGTTAGCAATGATCTGCCACTATCGATGTGATTAGACAAAAGCCTCTTATGGGGCTTTTGTTTTTTGTGCGGTATCCAGAGTTTATCGACTTATCACTTTAATTACGGCTATCTGATGTAACGGGGAGCTGCTGTTTTTGGAGGTCGGATGAGGCACTGCTATAACAACTATTAGCTTATATTCGTTTCCGGAATCATTCTTATATAAATGTGTTTTTATCGGCTCGTATAGAGGCATAACGGTTGTTCCAAGTCACTTCAAATTTTTTATATCACGGGTATAAGACCACTCTATAACTAGGTGATTATGTTCGGAAATTAGCCAGATTTAGGCTGTTTAAAGAGGCAATAATTGCCGTATGGATTTACGGGTTGAAGCATTTTTTATTCCCTCTTTTTACCAATACAAATATATTTCATCAAATATAGGATGAAAGCATTATATCTTTTATTTCATGTCGTTATGCAGTTATCTAGTTATCGTTTAAAAAACGACTTTAAAATTGTGGAAGTGTGATGCATGACAAAAAAAATCAAAAATAAGTTAAAACCGTAGAGGGGGCTAACGATAACTTTAGCTAAATGAACGTTAGTTTAACTAATGTTTACAAGTCATCCGTAGTAAGGGAATGTGACAATGAAAAAAATGGGGAACTTGATTGCTAATCTTGGATGGAAGAAGAAGACTCTTCTTTTCTCCTTATTTTTCGTGTTGTGTATTATCGCTGTAGGTGCCGTCGGTTCCTACACTATCTTTACTCAAAATCTCTCTATGCAGAAGACGCTGCAGAGCTCTCAATCTCGTGTCGATCAGGCCGCTGATAGCCGGGTTATGCTGCTGGATATGATGCGTGGTCAGGCCCAGCTTATTGCTGAAGTGGATAAAAAAGAGATCCGCATTGCCGCCAAAAATGCACTGCGTTCACTCTCTATGCTGGATGAAAACTTCCAAACACTACAATCCTCTCTTGAGGGAAATCTTAAGGTTCAAAAGCTTCGCGAAGCGCTGGATGAAGTTCGTCCCGCACTGATAGAAGTCATTAAGACTGCACGGAAAAATGATGATGCTGCAGCGATTACTCAAACCCGCGACATGATGGAACTCATAGAAAAAATGGAATCTCTCTCTGCTCAAATCGTGCAGGATGAGCGTTCTGCCATGATGGAAAAATTAAATGATCTGGAAAAAGAGGGACGAGAGACAATTGCTATGCTGGGTATTGGCATCGGGATTTTTGTGCTGGTTTCCTCTTTGATCAGCATGTTTGTTGCCACATTAGTGACTAATCCATTAACCCGATTACAAGCATCAATGCTCGCCATGTCCGAAGGGGACCTACGTGTCCAACTCGAAAGTCTTAGCCAGGATGAGATAGGGCTGACTATCAATGCCATGAATCGGATGAGTGAAAAACTCTATCAGACTATTAGCCGAATTGAGCAGGCTGCCAATCGTGTAGGGACTGAGTCGGACTCCATTAATCATACTGCGGAAGCATGTGGCCATGCGATGACGGTTCGTCTTGAAGGGTGTGTGACTCAGGTGCGAGAGCAGAGTGAACACGCGATGCAGCATAGTAACAATGTAGTGGAACACATATCCAAAGCTGATGATGCAGCCTGTCACGCCGCACTGACATCAAAGCAGGTAAATGAGTTGATAGAGAAAACCATGCAAGGCTTTGAACACTTCCAACAAGATATGAGTGAAGCCGTCAAGATGACTGACTGTCTCTCTAAGGCAACACTGAAAATTGCGTCAATTACAGAATCCATTCAAACCATCTCTGGGCAGACCAACCTATTAGCGTTGAATGCGGCCATTGAAGCGGCTCGTGCTGGGGAGCATGGACGAGGTTTTGCTGTCGTTGCTGATGAAGTTCGCCAGTTAGCGAACAACACTGAGGTGTTTGCACGGGAGATCGCAGAACTAGTTGGAGGGATTGCTGGTGATGTTGACCAGACCAATAAAATGCTACTGGGTGTAGAAGAGGATGCAATTAGTAATATTCGTAACTTACAAGAAGTTGTGAGTGAGATGGAGTCCAGCCATTTGCAAGTGGCGATGATTCGTGAAATTACACAACAGGTCGTACAAGTGATTGACCAGCAGAAAAGGGTATTGGAAGGATTTGATGATGCGGTACAACAATTAGCGATGTTAAGTGATGACGGTAAACAGCAAATGGAAGGCCTGCATCATTCTGCTAGCTCGATGATGAGTGCATCGCAAGAGCTTCGAGAAGTGGTAAACACATTTAAGTTATAAATAGGAGAATAATAATGAAGAAAGGCGTAACGATGAAAAAAGTGTACGGAATAACCCTGTCACTGACTCTTGGTTTAACCGTAGGCAGTGCAATGGCTGCCAAGCAGGACTATTTGATGCCCCAAGATGTACCCGCGCCTAAAGGTAATGAAACGACAACCGAACGGGTAGAGCTGGGTAAATCGCTTTTCTTCGATCCACGTCTTTCAGGTTCAAACTGGATTAGCTGTGGTACCTGCCACAATCCCTCACTCGGTTGGTCTGATGGTCTACCTAAAGCCATTGGCCATGGTATGAATGAATTGGGCCGTGCAACCCCCACGGTATTGAATACGGCTTTCAATCGTTTTCAGTTCTGGGATGGACGTGCGCGTAGCTTGGAAGAGCAGGCAGTAGGACCGATTCAAGCGGCAGGAGAGATGAACCAGAACATGGAAGAGCTGGTGAAAGAGCTAAATGAAATCGATGGCTATAAAGTCATGTTTGAAGAGGCTTATCCAGGCGAAGGGATCAGTGAGACAACCATAGGTAAAGCCATTGCGGCCTTTGAGCGCACCGTCGTAACGACAGAAACACCTTTTGATCAATGGGTCAAAGGCGATGCTTCCGCGATTGATGAGTCAGCCAAGCGAGGTTTTGAGGTGTTTGAGGGGAAAGGCCGTTGTAATGTTTGCCACTCCGGTTTTAACTTTACTGATAACGGATTCCATAATTTAGGTTTGGCGGGTGATGATGATCCAGGTCGTTTTGCGTTGCGTAAAGTGAAGGTGCTGAAAGGTGCATTTAAGACACCAACCCTACGAGACGTTACCCGAACTGCTCCTTATATGCACAATGGTAGTTATGCCACGCTGGAAGAGGTGATTGATCATTATGATCGTGGTGGTGATGTGAAAGAGGATCTCTCTCCTAACATGAAGCCGCTCAACCTGAGTAAGCAGGAGAAAGTGGATCTGGTGGCCTTTTTGGAGAGTCTGACCAGTATTACGCCAATGGACTTTACCTATCCTCATCTACCACAAAAATAATAAAGGAGTCTTCTAATGAAAAAGGCAATGATGATTCTATTGGGTATGTTCGCAGTATCTGGTACGACAATGGCTGCGGAACACGTGGTAGAGCAGAAGGATAAAGCTTTTGTTTCTGGAGGTGCAATGGTGGAATCGCTGACCATCTCAGCGGGTGATTCTATTAACTTTCTTAACGAAGATAGCTTCTTTCATAATATCTTCTCGCTTTCAGATTTGAAAACCTTCGATTTGGGCTCTTACCCTCAGGGAGAATCTCGTAGTGTGGTTTTCGATACGCCTGGAACGATTGAGATTGAGTGTGCCATTCATCCAGAGATGTACATGGAGGTAACGGTTCAATGATTCGCAAAGGGCTGCATTTTGCACTACTCGGCAGTGTGATGCTCGCGGTGGGAGCCGCGAGCCTCTCTAGTACCGCGTATGCCAGGGATAATGCTAAAGAGGTGAAGGCCGTACGTTCATTGCCGCAGGTGCGTGGCGGTATTGTATTTAAATCCTACTGCGTAATTTGCCATGGTGAGGTCGGTGACGGCATTGCTCGTGCCACTAAGCTTTATGGTCCAGAGAAGTTGATTATTGGGCGGTTGAGCGATGATAATTATGAGGCGATTATCCGAAAAGGTGGTGCAGGCGTTGGGCGCAGTGAATATATGCCACCCTGGCAGGATGAGCTCTCTGAGGAACAAATCAACGATGTGGTGGCCTATCTCTCACTAGTCGGCGATAGTGTGGCTCGTGGCGAGGTGGTATATAAGACGAATTGCGTGCTATGCCATGGTATACGAGGTGATGGCAAAGGACGAGCTTCAGTATTATATAACCCAAGACCGGCAGACCTTATTCACTCAGATAAAAATACCCAGTATAAGCTGGCGATTGTGACAGAAGGGGGCGAGTACATGGGGCGTTCACCCATCATGCCGCCATGGGGGCTGCAGTTGACGGAACAGGAGATAAAGGACGTAGTGACCTACATTGATACACTCGTAAAATCAGAGTAGCGTGGTTCAACCCCCTCTCTTTCATTCGATGAGGGAGAGGGTTTATTTAGGGAACCTCTGAAGAAGTCCAATCACCGCTCTGGCTTCCAGGTGGGTTTGCAATCAAGGCACGAATTCGCAGGCATGTCTGGACCTGGTAAGAATTCATAACGCCGAGTGCGGATCAGCCTGAAAGCCCTTTTGAGCGTGCTCTGAAGCATACATCTGCTGTGTTGCCTACATGGATGTAGGTAAGGGGCGAAAGGGGCGATAGCAGGATGCGGTAGCCTTGCACTTCTTGGAAAGGACCCGTCATTCCGCTGCGAAGTGCGCCTTGCATCTGTATGCTTCAGGCCCACGCAGAGCGGTGATTGGATTTCTTCAGAGATTCCTTAGCTCTCACCCCATTCCCATACCGAAATCTTCAAAACTGCGGGAGAGGGTATCCCAACGATTTACGATGTTACAAAATAGCTCAGCGGTACGCTCTGTATCGTAGAGTGCACCATGCGCTTGGCTCTCATCCCATTCGATACCCGCAGCCTGGGCGGCTCTGGCTAGAACGGTCTGTCCATAGGCAAGACCTGCCAACGTTGCCGTGTCAAAGGTACCAAAGTTGTGGAAAGGACTATCTTCAATGCCGCAGCGGGTTGCTGCTGCTTTGATGAAGTTAAGGTCAAAGGTGGGGTTATGGCCTACCAGGATGGCACGACTACATCCCGTGTTTTTCACCTCTTTACGCACCATGGCGAATAGCTTATCCAGCGCCTCTTTTTCCGGCATTGCCATGCGAAAGGGGTGGTAAGGATCAATGCCGGTAATTTCCAGAGAGGCTTTTTCAATATTGGCGCCGTCAAAGGGCTCGACGTGGCAATGGATCGTCTCTTTGAGATGAATATCACCCCCTTCGTCCATATTCAGGGTGACTGCCGCCAGTTCCAGTAATGCATCAGTTTCATGGTTAAAGCCCCCTGTTTCTACATCGACAACAACAGGTAGGAACCCACGAAAACGTTGAGAAATTGCTGATTTATTTGCCATGATTCTCCTTAAATCTGCTTCCAGCTGACGGCTTCACCCGCACGAAACGGTACGATAACGCCATCTGCCAGAGGGAACTCCGTGTCCATCGTCCATGCCTGTTTTTGTAAGGTGATGGTATCGCTATTACGGGATAGACCGTAGAAATCGGGGCCGTAGTGGCTGGCAAAGCCTTCCAGCTTGTCCAGGGCACCCGCCTGCTCAAAGATCTCTGCATACCACTCAATTGCCGCAGGTGCCGTAAACATACCAGCACAGCCGCAGGCGCTCTCTTTTTTATCTCTGGCATGGGGGGCGCTATCCGTTCCCAAGAAGAATTTACCCGAGTCGCTGATCGCGGCTTCTACTAAGGCCAGACGGTGGCGCTCCCGCTTAAGCACCGGCAGGCAGTAGTGATGGGGTTTGATGCCCCCAACCAGCATATGGTTGCGGTTAAGCATCAGGTGCTGAACCGTGATAGTCGCGGCAACGTTGGTGCTGGAGTGGCGAACAAAGTCGGCGGCATCGGCTGTGGTGATGTGCTCAAATACCACTTTAAGGCTGGGAAGGCGCTCTACCAGTGGCATCAGTACATGGTCGATAAACATTGCTTCACGATCAAAGATATCCACCTCGGCGGCGGTTACCTCGCCATGAACCAGCAGTGGCATGCCACATTCTGCCATTGCCTCTAAGGCCGGATAGATATTGGCCACATCGGTAACGCCGCTGTCAGAGTTGGTGGTGGCACCCGCCGGATAGAGCTTGCAGGCAACGATTTGGCCACTTGCCTTGGCAGCATGAATCTCATCAGCGGAGGTGTTGTCAGTGAGGTAGAGGGTCATTAGTGGTTGAAAATGTGACCCTTCAGGAATGGCTTCTACGATTCGTTCGCGGTAACCCAGCGCCTGGGATGTGGTGGTAACGGGTGGCACCAGGTTGGGCATGATGATAGCGCGCCCAAAGGTATGCGCAGTGTGTGGGACGATATCTTTTAGAACAGCACCATCGCGTACATGTAGGTGCCAGTCATCGGGGCGGGTGATAATCAGTTTTTCCACAGAGACTCTTTCTTTGCTCAGGTTGATGAGAGTGAAACGTTAACAGACCCTAGTATGCCATTTTTTGAGCACACTTCGAAGGGGCATGCTGGGATTGATAAGGGATAAGGCTATAATAGGGTGCATTTTTAACAACCCTTTATGATGAGATCATGCGAATTCCCCGTTTCTATGTCGATATGCCGTTGCAATCCGGTGATGAGATCGAACTTCCCCAAGATGTAGCGAACCATTGTGCTAGGGTGCTACGTCTTAAGCCCGATGCACCTTTGATACTGTTTAATGGCCAGGGTGGCGAGTATGCGGCTTCACTGGCCAAGGTGGAGAAGCGTTGTGTCACGGCACTGATCGATAAGCACCAGGCGAGGGAGGTGGAATCCCCGTTGGAGGTGGTGATTGCTCAAGGTGTCTCCAAAGGGGAGCGCATGGACTACACCATTCAGAAGGTGGTGGAATTAGGGGCTAGTCATGTGGTGCCGATTGTCGCTGAGCGGACGGTGGTGAACCTGAAAGGTGATCGAGCGGAAAAGCGGCGTGACCATTGGCAAGGTGTGGTGATCGCCGCCTGTGAGCAATCGGGACGCAACCGGGTGCCGGAAGTGGCACCATTGGTGGATTTTCAACAATGGGTTCAACAACCTAGAGAAGGGCTCAAGCTGGTGTTACACCACCGTGCCCCCCAAGATCTTCGTGCAATGGAGAGGCCCAATGGTCCTGTAACGCTATTAATCGGCCCAGAAGGTGGCCTCAGTGAGCAGGAGATCATCATGGCTGAGCAGGCGGGTTTTGTCTCTGTTTGTTTAGGGCCGCGAGTGTTACGAACAGAGACAGCCGCGCTGGCAACGCTCTCCCTATTACAGCTGTTATGGGGCGATTTCTAAGATTTACTAAAGGGCAATAACAGCTGCTAAATCAATAATTAATTAAACTCCCCTAGCGCTGTTGTCGATCTAGATAGAAGATATATCCATATTCCCGTGGAGGGGGAATGATTCTAGATCGATTTTACAAGTCAGATCAGCCATCGAAACGACCTTTCAAAACGGGCTTAGTGCTGGCCGGTGGTGGTGCGCGTGCGGCTTACCAAGTGGGAGTGCTGAAGGCGATTGCTGAACTGGTGCCTGTCGGAGAGATGAATCCGTTTCCCGTTATCAGTGGTACCTCTGCTGGCGCTATTAATGGGGCAGCCCTCGCTATCTATGCGCCTCATTTTCATGGCGCTGTCCGTCGCCTCTGCTCCGTCTGGGAGAATTTCCATGTCTCCCATATCTTTCGGTCCGATCCATTGGGGATGTTGCACAACGGTGGACTATGGATGTTGGCCCTGATGCTCGGAGGCTTGGGGAGGCATAATCCCCAAGCGTTGTTAAATCGTGAGCCGTTGTATGAGCTGCTCTCCCGGCGATTGCCCTGTGACAAGATACAGGACTCCATCGATGCAGGGCTTTTGGATGCTTTTGGCGTCACCTGCTCCGGCTATAACAGTGGTCAATCGGTAACCTTCTATCAAGGGCGCAAAGAGATTGAACCATGGTCACGGGTACGCCGGCTTGGTACCCGCTCTATTATTACCACAGAACATTTGATGGCCTCATCGGCTTTGCCATTCATCTTTCGCCCGGAGAAGATCCACCGTGAATATTTTGGTGATGGCTCGATGCGGCAGATGGCGCCACTTAGTCCCGCCTTGCATATGGGGGCTGAGCGGCTACTCGTGATTGGTGTGCGCCGGGAGGAGCGAACTCAGCTAGAAGTATCCAGTGATATCCAACCCCCATCCGTTGCCCATGTGGCGGGTCATGCCCTGAATAGTATTTTTCTTGATTCATTAGATGCCGATTTAGAGCGTCTGCATCGTATTAATAAAACGGTTGACCTTATTCCCAGTCGCCGTGGTGGTAAGACCAGTTTGCGTAAAGTAGAGAGTCTGGTTATCTCTCCCAGTCGTCACCTGAGTGATGTGGCTGAGGAGTATGCACACCTTCTTCCCAAATCGGTCGCTTATTTTTTTCGAGGTATTGGTGTTTATAAAAGGGAAGGATCTGACTTCCTAAGTTATCTGTTGTTTGAGAGAGAGTATTGCCAGGCATTGATAGAGCTGGGCTATGGTGATGCGATGAATGACAAAGATCATTTAGTGAGTTTTCTTAATGATAAAGATTATAAAACGCCTATTGAAGAGGCCGAAGATACTGAGTTTTAGTCCCCTGATTATTTGACGTTGAAGACAATGGTTTCACTCACCTGCCCCCTCTTTTTTCTTCTTTAATTTGCATTCCATTAAGCCTTCTTTTTATAGTTATTTGTGAGATGCAGAAATAAAGAGTGTCTTTATATTTACCCAAGTAATTTGACGATGAAATTATTAGTGAATTATCTAGGATTGTTTGGCCTCCATCATTTCCAGATATGTGGTGTGTGATTATTGGGAAGTTTTCCCTAGGGAGTAATGGATGAGGCGTTAAGAAAGCACAAAAAAGTAGCGCTTTCTTTACATTTCGATAACAAGGAGAAACCATGATGGTCTTTACTGCAAGAAAATTGATGTTAGCTAGCTTGATAAGCTCAATGGTATGTGCGACGGCTAGCGCAGCGACTTTTAATGTGACAAAGACAGCAGATACCAATGATGGTGTTTGCGATGCCGATTGTTCTTTACGTGAAGCGGTTTTTGCGGCGAATGCATCACTCGGTGCAGATACAATCAACCTGCCAAGTGGTGATTATAAAATCACGATTTCCGGTGCGAATGAGGATGCGAATGCAACAGGTGATTTTGATATCACCGAAGATCTACAAATTAATGGCTCCGGAAGTGCTTCAACATCAATTAGTGGCGAAGGGGCTTATAAAATCTTCGATGTAAATGGTAGTGCTTCTCCTATCTCTCTTAGCATCAACAATCTCACTTTAAAATATGCCTACGTTGCTGCCGTGGATTTTTCGGGCACTGGTACACTGACTATCAACGACAGCGTATTGACCAAAAACTTTAATAACGGCTGGGGGGCTGCCGTTGAGATTCGCGGTGGCTCAACGCTAGAGGTGAATCATTCACTATTTACTGAAAACTGTGCAAGCTCAGGCCCCGCTATTGATGGTGAAGGGACTTGGATGATTAGCAACAGTACTTTCTCAAATCATGGCGGTATATTTCAATCGCCATTTGTCGCAAGCCATGATTGCCAGATTAACTCTTACGGTGGTGGTGGCACGATGTATCTTCAATATAGTGACGTGACCATTACCAATAGTACCTTTGTGAATAACGAAGCCGATGGTGGTGGAGCGATTTTGTCTTATGGTGGAAACCTCGATATTGAGAACTCAACCTTTGCCAACAATATCGCAAATAACTCGGCTGGCGGATGGGGTAATTATGGTGGTGGCGCGATTGAGTATGATAACTGGAGTCCACCCAGCTCTCTGACGATTAATAATTCAACCATTGTGAACAACCAGGCACCCGTCACTTCAGGCGGTGGAATCAAAGTGGGCAATAATGTCACCGTGACGGTTCAAAACTCCATTATTGCAAACAATACATCACCCACCGGGCCCGATTGTGTGGGGGCAATAACATCAGCAGGCAATACTCTATTGGGGAATGCATCGGGTTGTAACTATACTGCTGGGGCAGGGGATTTGAGTGGAGCGCCAGGTCTAGATGCTTATACGGATAATGGCGCGCCAGGGAATGGCCACTATCCACTACTGAGCACCAGTCAGGCAATTGATGCCGGTAATAATGCAACCTGTGCCAGCAGTGACCAAATTGGTACCACGCGTCCACAGGATGGCGATAATGATGGCACTGCAGATTGTGACATCGGCGCTATCGAATATGAGGCACCAATTCCGGCATTGGATGCTGTTGATGACTTTGATGCGGTGCCCCTGTATACCCACAAGGAGATTAACGTAAAAGCCAATGATATTTTGGGAAGCGGTGATGTATCGATTATTTACATTAGTCCAGTGTCACCTTCAGTTGGCTTTGCAGGTCTTTACAATAACGGCATTGGATTTTTTAGAACCGCATCAGGCTCGGCCACATTTACTTATACGATAAAGGATAATGTCACCAACCAAGAGGATACCGCTGTCGTGACGGTACGTTAATTAAATCTATTTTTTTAGAGAAAAAATAAAAAGGGCTATGCATCGCGTAGCCCTTTTTTATTCATGCGATCAAGAAAATATAAATCCCTTTATTTTTAAATAGTAGATATATAAAGGATATTTTCTATTCTGAAATGCGCAGTAACCAACACAACTATCAATTAAGGAAAGCTATATGACGATTAGTAAGCAGTTTGGTGATTTAATCCTGGCATTTACAGATCAATACACTCTTCGCTGGAATGATAAGGGGAGTGGTGCACATGCCGATGGCGCTTATTGGCATCCTGTTGCCCCAACGGGTTTTTATGCTTTGGGAAGCATTGGTGTAAAGGGATATGGCGATGTTAATCATCAGCAAGCAAGTCTGTGTGTAAAGGCTGCTCCGGGTTGTGAAGATGTTTTGAAGCACCCTGTTCGTTATGAGCTAATCTGGGCTGATCATGGCTCTGGTGCTGATCGTGATGGCTCCTGCTGGCGTCCAATTCCACCCGATGGCTATGTGGCGCTTGGCGATGTATTTAATTCGGGTTATGACTTTCCAAGCCAAAGTGATGTGATGTGCGTAAGGCGTGACCTGGTTTCTCGTGCGTTGATTGGTGCAGAAATCTGGGCGGATCATGGCTCCGGCGCGGATGCGGATTTTGATTCATTTGCCATCATCACCCCTCAAACGGATCTAGATTCAGAAAAGGGACTATTTGCGGTGAATACCTTTGTTGCCAACAATCGCTATTCAGCACCCACTGATGCCCCAGAGATTAACTGTCTGAACTTGCCTATTCCCGTTGAAAAGGTAAATGATCCCTCCGCCCCACAATTAAACAGTTATTCTCGTCCTTCCACCTATAGCGGAACCACTATTGATCGTATTGTTACGGTGCCTTTCACGGCGGTGGAAGATACAGCTTACAGCGTTGCCTGGAAGGTGCAAAACTCACCGTTCTATTCACTTGAGCGACAAGTTGCGTATCAATTAGAACTCTTTAACCATAACCAAACCTCGACACCTCAAACCGTTAGTAAAACGGTGACGACAGGTATTTCTCACTCTCAATCCAGCAGCTTCTCTACCACAACGGGTATCTCTGTGACAGCCGAGAGCGGTGTTAGCTTTCTGGGGACTGGTGGAAAAGTATCTGCAACAGTCAGTGTAGAGTTGGGGTGGGAGACCTCGACAGGTATCGAGCAATTCCGTGAAGATAGTGTCTTAAAGCAGCTGGTAACAGCGCCTAATTCAGCGGGAGCACTATGGACAACCGCGTACAAACTCATGGTTGTTCGGGGTGACAACACCTATCTGAATTCCAGTCTGATGTTTGATGTAGACTCCTTTGTCGAGTCTGAATACCCTCGAACTTAGTACTGAGGGGCTGGGGCACCACAAGGTCGGCATGTCTGCTTTGTGGTGTCTCCTAAGGCAACTCCGCATAAGTTGCAAGCGCGGCACAATAACCGATCTTACAAACCAGATGTAAAAACTGGTCCTGATGAAAAGAGAGCTTTCCTTCACACTTTAGAAAATCGATCAGTGTGTGTAACAGCGTTTCAATCAGTCCTAATAGCAAGCTCTGGGTGAGCAGACAGACCATTCCCCCGTGAATCAGGGTGTGAGCACCCATCCAATAGTGCCAAGTGGGAAAGTGCTTACCCTTCTCCTCATGTATCTTACTATGGCGGTTTTTACCGATGGCCATCACCTCGGTTTGCAATACAAAATCCGCGAGGGCATGCCCTGCAAGCAGGAGGAATAACAGCATGAGAAATTCGGTCATTCAGGCGATCCTTCTGGTATTTTTATTATTCTATTCATTAAATCAAGATGTTACTGTGATTTAGCACACACTTATTTACCCACGTGTGAGAGCCATTTCTCAAAATGGGTTAGACCTTGTCTAAGTGTGTTATGCTAGAGAAAGTGAAGCCAATAAAGAGTATCTAGCATGAATCCATCACTCAAAACCCTGGAAGAGCTGGTCTTTGATAACTTATATCGTCGGCTGCCCGACGAATTTTTTGATCCCAGTCAAAGTGAGCCACTAAGAGAGGCGCACCTGATTAACTTCAATGCGGACGTTGCAGAGTTGATCGGGCTTTGTCCCTCCCAGAGCGAAAGACATGAGTTGGTGGATTACTTTAATGGTATAAAACACCTTCCCGGCAGCGCACCGATTGCCATGTGTTACTCCGGCCACCAATTTGGTGCCTATGTGCCTCGCTTGGGAGATGGCCGGGCAATCCTACTTGGGCAACTACGCAACCCTCAGGAGCAATTGTGGGACCTGCAGGTAAAAGGTGCAGGTCTCACCAAATACTCACGCCAAGGAGATGGCCGTGCGGTATTACGCTCTTCCATTCGTGAATATCTTTGCAGTGAAGCCATGCACAGCTTAGGCATACCTACGACTCGGGCACTCTGTCTTATAGGCAGTCGTGAGCCGGTGGTACGAGAGCAGATTGAACCGGGAGCACTGGTCGTGCGAGTGGCACAAAGTCATGTACGCTTTGGCAGCTTTGAATACTTCTATCACAGCAATCAGGACCACTACCTAAGGCCCTTAGCGGATTATGTCATCAAGCACTTTCTGCCAGAACTGACAGAGAGTGAAAATCCTTACCTTGCACTACTGGAGCAGGCCGTAGAGAAGACCGCCAAATTGATTGCCCAGTGGCAGGGAGTGGGCTTTGCCCATGGCGTGATGAACAGCGACAACATGTCCATCCTAGGCCTGACCATCGACTACGGCCCCTTCGGCTTCCTGGATACCTATCAGCCCGATTTTATCTGCAACCACTCAGACCATCAGGGGCGCTACGCCTTTAATCAGCAGCCGGCAATCGGCATGTTCAATCTCAGTTGTTTAGCGACTGCACTGCTGCCGTTAATTGATGTCAATAAAGAGCAAGCCATGGAGAAGGCACGAGAAGCCCTCAAGCACTATTGGCCAACCTTTAAGCAAGCTTACGGCGATGTGGCAAACCGCAAGCTGGGCCTGCTGACGAAACAAGACGGCGATCTCAAACTCTGGACACAGCTACTGACCCTTATGGAGGGCGAGGCGGACTTCACGATCCTGTTCCGCCAGCTAGCCCAATTTGACGAGAGTCAACCCAAAGCGAACCACCAACTCAGAGACATGTTTATTAAGCGCGAAGCTTTTGATGCCTGGGCAGAGGATTATGCCGCCCGCCTGAATACGCAAGGTGAGGAGGCAGCATTACGCCGCCAGCGAATGTTACAAACCAACCCCAAGTATATTTTGCGCAACTACATGGCAGAACAGGCGATTCGCAAAGCCCATGAAGGCGATTACGCGGAAGTCGAAAAGCTTCTCACCCTACTAAAATCCCCTTACGATGAGCAGCCCGAATATGAAACTTATGCGGGCTATCCACCTGAGTGGGCAGAGCAGATCTCCGTGAGCTGTTCATCATAGGGGTGTTGAGATCAGATTATTGTACATAGGGAGTCGTGGTGGAGCTTTTCACAGAACGCCTGCATTTAAGGCAATTTACTCAACAGGATATCGATAGTTATGCCGCCCTCTGCGCTGATCCAGAAGTCATGCGCTTTTTAGGAGAGGGCAGGCCACTGAGCCGAGAAGAGAGCTGGCGACAGATGGCAATGATTCTGGGGCATTGGCAGTTACGAGGCTATGGATTATGGGCGGTAGAAGATCGCCAAACCCAGCAGTTATTGGGACGTGTGGGTATTTTTAATCCTGATGGCTGGCCAGGCGCGGAACTGGGCTGGATGCTGGGGCGCCAGTACTGGGGGCAAGGATATGCCTACGAGGCCGCTTATGCCGCAAACCAATGGGCACAACAGACACTCAACCTTTCGCTGATTAGTCTGATACAACCGGCTAACCAACGCTCGATCGCCTTGGCAAAGCGTTTAGGAATGCAGTTGGATAAGGAAATAGAGATCCATGGCATTGCTGCCCAACTCTACACGTTGAAAAATAATCAGTAGCGAGTGGTGACTACGCTACGACATTCAAATTTTGCCCAAGATTATCCGGTAATGATGAGCTAGGCGTGACAGCATTAATGAGCTCTAGTGCATTTTGCCCCTGCTGCTTCTGCACTTCCAGGCTCTTCTCCATCATTTTCATCTCAGCGGTATTTTGAACCTGTTGCTGTCGACCCTGCACGTACAGGGAAGTAATAGCCGTGGTGAGATCCATGGGACTCCTCCAGCAATTGATATATGCCTTATATTATCGGCAAATAATATAAAAAATTTAATGTTTTTGAGGGGCAAATCGTATCGCCGATTGCGCCACCTTCTCAGTTATCAGCTTATTGATTTATAAATAAATTATTGTTTTCCTTTCAACATCTCTATCACCATGTTGTTAAATCTTTAAAAGAGACTAGTTTTAATAGTGGGTGTGTCATTTCCCCATTATGCCTCATAAAGGAAGGGATTGGTGAATCCAACAAAACGAACGCTGCTGGAGCAGATGCGTGTTAATGAAATGGAGGTGATGAAGCGGAAACAACTTATTGGTCTCTCAGAACAGGATGCAGAACTGCTAAAAGGGGTGAAGGATGAAATCCTGCAGCAGATCGATCACATCGTCACAGTATTCTATGAACACCAGACCTCGGTTGATGAAATTGCCTTATTAATTGGTGATGCAGACACGCTAAAACGCCTTAAGCTACTCCAGCGCAAATACATACTCGAACTCTTTCACGGCTTCTACGACCTGGAGTACGTCAATAACCGCCTACGTATCGGCCTGGTACACAAACGCATCGGTGTTGAACCCATGTTGTACCTTGCATCGCTCAGCAAACTCAAAAGCATATTATGCAGCGTACTGCAAAAATGCATACCGGATAGGGACATGTATTTGGCCGTGTATGCCGCGCTGGATCGCCTATTGGACTTTGACGTCACACTGATCTTTGACACCTACGTTTCCAGCCTGCTATCCGAAATTGAACTATCACGGGACAGGGCAGAGCGATATGCCCGTAGCCTTGAAGAACAGGTGGCGGAACGTACCCGTCAGCTCGAAGAGCTCTCTCGACGGGATGGTTTGACAGGGCTCTTTAATGTTCGCGCATTCCATGAATATCTACGACGGGACCTACAAACCATCGAACGAAATGCCATGCCTCTATCACTCATCTATTTGGATGTGGATGGATTCAAAGAGATCAACGATGGATTCGGCCATCTTATGGGGAATCAGATACTCAAAGGCGTCGCACGGGTACTCATGGAAAACTGTCGAGAGGTTGACACACCCTGCCGCTATGGTGGCGATGAATTTTGCCTGATACTTGTTGGCGCCGAGCTCGATGAAGCGCGACACATTGCAGAGCGTATTATTGCCGAATTTGAGCGAATCCATGAGGACACCTCACTGAGCATTGGCATTGCGCAAACCGGGCCCAGCAGCTATATCGATGGTGACACCTTAGTGAAGCTGGCAGATAAGAAAATGTATGAAGCCAAACAAGTCAGTGGCTCGCATATTGCGCTGTAGATCACCCCAAAGGGTCATCTACAGCGAACAGCATTAACAGCAGCTATTGCTGGCGCTACCACTATCCGTCGATGTTGTCTTATCGTAAGGCACATCGGTACCGCAATCCTTAAAAATACCGTAATGCGTACTCCAATCGCCAAAAAACTCAAAATGCGCCGCAAAGCGGCTCTCATTCAACATACGATAAGTATTACCACAAACAGGGAACAAGCGTCCCCGCTCAATAGCGTGGTGTTTATCCAACACGAATAGCTCTTCATTGTGCTCGATAGTCCCCTTATAACGCACCGCCTGACCATAATCTTCACAAGCGGGCTCAAGGCCAGCAATCTTAAACAGACGATAGGTAGCAGAGTAGAAACGGACATGGCCAATTAGCTTTTGAATATCCTCGTTATCAATACCTAAAGGGCGATCCTCCACCAAACGGGGATCCGCAAAGCCGCAATGTTTAGCCAAATTGTGGAAGTCATTCCAATACAGTGCACCACTTAAGCACTCACCATACAAAATAGGATCTTTTACCAGATGATCGGGCACCCGGCGATCGGCATACACATCGGAAAAATACATCTCGCCACCGGGTTTCAACAGACGATGCGCTTCACGCAGCACCGCCTCCTTATCCGTAGAAAGGTTGATCACACAATTGGAAATAATAATATCAAAGCTGTTATCCGGTAGATCCAGCTTATCCAGCTCCTCGATATGGCCATACCGAAACTCCACGTTGCTATAGCCAAACTTCTTCGTGTGGAAATCCCGGTGACGGTTGGCTACCTCCAACTGCTCCTCCGTCATATCCACCCCCAGCACATAACCCTCAGGGCCAACCAACTGTGCCAAGGTGTAACAGTCACGACCCGAACCCGAGCCCAGATCCAAAATACGCATACCTTGCAACTGCTGAGGAGCCACCAGGCCACAGCCGTAATAACGCATCAACACCTCATCATGGATATTACTCAGCGCCTGCTTAATATAGCGCGGCATATCACCATCAGTGCAGCAAGCATCAGTTTTTAAATCATGTGACCCCTGCAGGGTTTTTCCATAATACTCTTGTACAGAATTTTTCATTACACACTCTCAAATAGGGTTGCTCGGCGATACTGACAACTTTATCACTATTTTGTTACAGTCACCCCCCTGATATGCTGAGCAAAATAACCAAGGAGATAACAATGAAAAAAACCATCGCAGCATTGGGGATGCTACTGCTAACGGGCGTGGCTCACGCCGCCGTGAAGGGAGAGGAGGTCACCTACCAAAGTGGAGACACCCAACTCAAAGGCTACCTCGCCTATGACGATGAAATCAAAGGTGAACGCCCAGCAGTACTGGTGGTTCATGAATGGTGGGGCCATAACGATTACGCCAGACAACGTGCCCGCATGCTGGCCGAACTGGGCTACGTCGCGTTAGCGGTCGACATGTACGGTGATGGCAAACAAGCCGATCACCCCGACAACGCCATGAAATTCATGCAAGAAGCCATCAAAAGTGCCGAAGTCGCCACCAACCGCTTCAAAGCTGCGATAGACGTACTGAAAGCCAGCGACGTGAGTGATGACGCCAAAATGGCGGCCATTGGTTATTGCTTTGGCGGCGGCATCGTCCTCAACATGGCGCGCGCAGGCCTCGACCTGGATGCCGTAGTGAGCTTCCATGGCAGCCTCGATCCCGTTGCTGACAAAGCACAACCCGGTCAAGTGAAAGCGAAGATAGCCGTCTTCAACGGCGCAGAAGACCCCTTCGTCCCACAAGCCTCCATCGACGCCTTTAAACAAGAGATGGATCAAGCCGGTGTCGACTACCGCTTTGTGAACCTGCCAAGCACCATGCACAGCTTTACCAACCCAGAAGCCGACAGCTTCGCCAAACGTTTCAACATGCCACTGGCCTACAACGCCCAAGCTGACGCCCGCTCATGGAGAGAGATGCAAGCACTGTTTGACGAAGTGTTTAAATAACCCAACTGCCCCTTTATCCACGCGATAAAGGGGCAATCCCCACTAAAACTTTTCCCCAAAAAAGCCCAAGCTGATAACCTAAAATCGCTCTTTAATAATTTAAAATGGAATAGCAAAAAACTGCCTGAAATTCTTGGTAGAATTTGCCGTAGTGATTTTATTTATTCAAAACAATGATGTACATTTAGAGTGTTCCCCACACCCGTGGGGATGAACCGTGTGGTTGCCGTTTTTAGATGCGGTAACCGGGCGTGTTCCCCACACCCGTGGGGATGAACCGCAGTTCACTGATAGTCATGGGGGCCATGTCTCGGTGTTCCCCACACCCGTGGGGATGAACCGCACCCAAACGGAATAAAAACAAACCCATTTGGGTGTTCCCCACACCCGTGGGGATGAACCGCGGCCGCGAGGCATTGGTAAACCGTCCGGCTTGTGTTCCCCACACCCGTGGGGATGAACCTCGACGTGTATTGCGCCAGATAGCTATTTAGCGGTGTTCCCCACACCCGTGGGGATGAACCGAAATAACCATCACGACTCACCCAGCCCGACATGTGTTCCCCACACCCGTGGGGATGAACCGAGGCGATCAACAAGGTGTCTTTACTAACAAAGGTGTTCCCCACACCCGTGGGGATGAACCGTGACCAGCGCCCCAACATGCAGTGAGAGGATTGTGTTCCCCACACCCGTGGGGATGAACCGCGGCGTAAAACGGTTATCAAGGCGAGCCAGTTGTGTTCCCCACACCCGTGGGGATGAACCGGCTATTTTGCTACTGCAAATTTTGGTGTGTCCGTGTTCCCCACACCCGTGGGGATGAACCGCACCGGAAAAACCAGCATCAATGCCACCACGTGTGTTCCCCACACCCGTGGGGATGAACCGGCGTGGGCGCAGACGGCAACGCCATCACGCCCGTGTTCCCCACACCCGTGGGGATGAACCGAGAGGTTTATGTACCCCTACGGGAGGTAATGAGTGTTCCCCACACCCGTGGGGATGAACCGGTAGCGAGCGCAAAACGTGGGGATGGGAAGCGGTGTTCCCCACACCCGTGGGGATGAACCGTGCCAACTGATCCAGATCAGCGTGTTGCGATGGTGTTCCCCACACCCGTGGGGATGAACCGCGTTACCATCAGGGTCTG
>JBNKQQ010000083.1:0-212268 GCA_050295955.1 Thiohalomonadales bacterium | reverse complement strand
TAGTCGATCTGTTGGATTATGCTACCGTCAGCAATATTGACTACTAGTCGTGGGCTGCCTAAGTAATCGCTGATGATACGATAGACTGTATTATCTTTAATCATGTAGTCAGGTACATTGGCTTTGGTGCCGTAGATAAACTGGCTTATTACTTGTCCGTTACCATCCAGCTCTGCAATGGGGTTGAGTTGATCTTGGTAGAGGAAGCCTTGAATTAGGGTTCCATTGACCTTTTTCCCGATACGGCGATTTTGGCCATCGATAATGTAGTCGATGGTGATATCACCGGGTAGGGTCACTTGTATTAGATTGCCAAGTAGGTCGTATTGGTAGGTGGTCATCGCACCATTCTGCTCTTTGGCGTAGAGCTCTCCATTGGCGGTGTAGGTATAGCTAACTCCGTTGTAGTTCAGTAGGCGATCTTGGCCATCGATTTGAGTAGTGATATTGCCAAAGCGATTGTAGCCGCCATTACGGTTGCCATTAGCATCATATTCATAATCGGCAATGGTCGTACCATCTTCTATCACTTGGTCCAGACGGCCTGTTGTGTCGTAAATATAATCCGTGATCCCACTGTTACCATTAATCGTTTCTGTTTTACGGGTAATGCGGCCTGCTCTGTCCCGTTCATAATCCACGCTGTAGAAAGTATTGCTTCCATGCTTGGCTTGGTAGATATCCAGTTCTGCGAAGTTATTGTAGCTTTGTGCGGTGCTCATGTTACCTAGCTGTGTACCGGTTTGCAGGCCATTGAGCAGATCACGCCCGACAGTCATCTCCCCAGCCTGAATCAGTAGGCCGTCATTATCATAGTCATAGCTGATAGCACTGCCGTTGGTAGTGAGGGTTCTTAGCCAGAAATTATTGTCATAACCTCGGTTGACTTGGCCGTTGATTTCTCCGCTCCAGATTTCTCCTGTTGGTAGGAAGCCATCATAGGTGAAGTCCAGCTGGTTTAACTCTGGGGTGATGATCTGGTTGAGTTGACCAGTAGTTTCATCATAGCCATATTGGGTGGTGCCACGGGATTGGCTCATGGTGAGTAGTTGACCCGTGGTATCGCCATAGCCGTAGTTGATCTCCTGCCAATCGGGACGCAGCACTTTGGTCAGCTGTTTATCCAGGTTGTAGAAGTATTGGGTGGTAGTTGGATTCACCGCGACTTGTGGTGCTTCGTACTTCTCTTCCTGGTTTACCGGTGTGTAGTGGAAGATATGTGCTTCACGACCAGGGGGGGTGATTGTAGTGATGTTGCCGTTGGCATCATAGGTGAACCCAGTCACACTGCTATCAGGCCCAGTGATTTGGGTTACCCGGCCAATCAAGTCATGTTCAAAGTAAGTGGTCCGTTGCAGGGCATCAGTAATAGCATCGACAAAGCCATCGCTGCCATAGGCAAACGTGGTGCCACGAGCATCAATGCCCGAACCTTGGGTGATCGCTTCCAGGCGTCCACGGAGGTCGTAGTTCATACGGGTTACCGCGATATTTGGCACTTCCATACGGGTTAGTTTGCCATACTGATCGACTTGGCTGGTGGCGATACGCCCTTCAGGTGTGGTAGTGGTATATTGTTGTGCCTGGGCACTATACTCTGTGGTGGTGATACGGCCGTTATAAGTAGTTGTATCAATTTTTGAAACTAATGACAGTGGTGATGTGGTATCTGCCAGCACAATATCCTGAGATTGCTCCGCTACTGATGACAGCCCAGAAGGCATTAATACCACTGTGTTGCTTGCTATCGGTGACTCTCGACCAAAACGGGGATCTGGACTTTCTTGAGTCGTAATGATTACACCATCAGATAGAGTTTTCTTTCTATCACCATTGGCAAAAGTAATCTCTTGTGTGTATGAGCCATTCGCTGACAATTCTGTACGGATTTGTGTTCCATCACTTGCATCTTCTACTGTATATTTTTTAGTACGCTCCTCTGCAGAAGTCATTGCTACTTGGTAGCCATTATCCAGTTTAGTGCGATTAATCTCCCAAAAACCACCAGCGGGGTTTTCATCTCGAATTAATTGTCCTAAGCCATTGTAATAGAGATAAGAGGCATGATTTTTAGCATCACTCATAGTACGCAGTAAGCCATTATCATCATAGGTAAAGCTCACTACCTCACCTTGTGGATTACTGATTGTTTTTAGGTAGTCATTCGGATTAAGTGACAAATTCGTCATTAAGCCATCAGGGGAAGTTATCGCATAGGGTTTGCCATCGAAATAACGTGAGATGGTAGTGGTATTGCCATAACTATCTTCCACCGTTGTTAGAAAATCATTCACATATCCAAAGGAGTATAGAGTACTACCAGTAAGGGTATTGATGGTTTCTACATGTCTATTTTTCTGATCAAATACGTAGAGAAGTGCTTTTTCTTTATCCTTAATGAAGAAGTCATGAGCAGTTAAGTGAGGTATATTATTATTTCTCTTGATACGATACAGCGTCGTTTCATCAATGTAAGAGTCTACATATAGACTTCCATCCTGGCCAATATCCAGACTTTGAGGCCATGCCAATTTTAAATCCAATGCAAAGCCATTGATTCCAAGGTATTCTTCAGAGAAAGGATACTCATTCCAGTCCAATCCTTCTTTATCTCCAACAATGGTGTTAATCATGCCTTCACTATCAACCATACGAATCACACCATAGTCATACTCAAGCATGTAGAGGTTGCCTAGATCATCAACAGCGATATCATATATAAAATCAAGACCCGCCTCTGTAGCTGGCCCACCATCACCGGTGTATTGATCTACTAATAACAAATTACCTGCAACGGTACTAATAATGCCATTAGGGTCAATTTTACGGATAATATTTCCATGATTATGAGCAATAAAATAGAGTGATCCATCTGCCCCCATCGCCATGCCCCAGTCTGCATATATTTGTGCCTGAGTAGCTGGTCCTCCATCACCGGTATATCCCACCTCACCGACACCTGCAACAGTAGAGATAACGCCATCACAATCTACATAACGGATCCGGTTAAATGTCCCCCATTTAGACTCAATAAAGTAATAGTCACAACCCGCTAGGCCTGCGGTAACTTCAGTTGGACTTGTTAGAGTGGCATTAATTGCTAACCCACCATCACCATTATCACAAGATACCGAACTACAACTCATACCATTACCTGCAATGGTTGTAATAATATTATTTTTGTCGATATATCGAATGCGCCCTTCACGTTCAGCAAGGTAAATTCCACCATTACCATCCAAACTTAGCGAGCTTGCATTGATTTGAGCAGATAGAGCATCTTGCCCATCACCACATGTTGATATACGCCGGTAGCACCAGTTCCCATCACCAGCAACCGTGGTAATAATTCCGGTTTCTCCATCGATTTTACGAATGTAATGTCCGAATCCAACCTCAATGATATATATGTCACCATTGTCTGCTATCTTCATTTCATGAACACGAAGGGCACTCTCTGTTGCTAAGCCACCGTCTCCCACATAATCCCAAATATTAATGTCTAATGTTCCACCTACACGCTCTATAGCATTTTCAGCTCGCTGCTGATTAGCTCTACCATCCCCAAAAATCAGTTCCCCCGTCCTAGGATCATAGTAATGCTGAACATTCAACGTCCAACCAGCAATAGCTTGGCGTGCATCAAAAATACCTAAATCAGCTTTGGATTTTTTCCATAACGTCAATTCTTCCCTTGATCTATCCCCTGTAATAGGTATTCCATTACCGATATAACCAAAGCGAGTTGTTTTAGTGTAAACACCATCATATACGTAGCCAATTTCTACGGTTACAGGATATTTACCCTGTATTTTCCGACCATAGCTATCCAAGCCATCCCATGTATATGTCATTTCCAAGTTGGGAGCGGGAGAAAACTGCTGCTCATGTATAACACCCGAGGCAGATATCTTTACGACAATTTGTTTGAGTGAAACAGGGTAGGTATCTCCTGTTAATGGGATACCAACGGTGTATCCTTTTATCCATCCTTGAGTACGGTTATTTCGATAGTTCAGGCTAAATGGAGTACCAGTGATGTCAACACGTTCACCTAACACTTGGTGCTCACATTCAATGATTGAGCCACATTCAAGTGATGGAGTATCCACATTGTCATCTGTTGGTATCGCCATTCCAAGAGTGGGGGCTTGAGCATCACTAGGAGGAAAAATGGGCCAATTACAATCCCAAGCGGTAAAGTGGTCAATACGCGAACGCCATAGGCTCTCCCCTACACTGTATTTACCAGCCAGTTGTAATAGCTCTCCTTGCTCTATACCAAGCGCAGACAGCGCTGCGGCATCAGCGGCTTGACCACTGCCATCGATGTCCAATAAAGCTGAGCCATTACCATCAACACCTAATATCTCTATAACTCGCCCACTATTTCGAGATGATATCCACGATACCCTTTCAAGATCATAATAACCAAGTGGAACTATTTCTCCGGCTGGGAAATTAAGGAAGTTATCCACATACAGATAGACTGGTTGACTGAAGTTCACGCCCTTAGCACCCGCGGCAATAGCTTCATCCACACTCAATTCAACGGCATAGGTATACGCACTAGTAGGAGGCAATGCGCCTGGCATCGCTTCAGGGCCATTTTCACCGACGGTATATTCTGTTGCTCGTACATTGAGCGTTGTTAATGGCTGAGTCGAACCATCAGGCATGACCATCTCAGCAGCCACACCTTGTGGAAAGAGTATTCTGGCTTGACGTTCACCATCCTGGTCCACAACAACACTACCTTCGGCTAGTTGTGGTCCGCTGGTATTATTGAGGTCGATGGTTGTTACTTGATTATCAAGAGGAGTCATGACTACATCAGGTAATATGACATAATCATTCCAGGGCGTTTTTACGGTGCGTTGTACTGGTAGATACCCCTCTTTTTTAAACTCAACCGTTACATGCCCTCCCCCATTGACCACCATATCCAAGTTGCCATCTTCACGGGTATAGGTTTGCCCTAACGCCGGATGATTGAGGATAGTCACTTTTACACCGCCTAAAGGTTGATTATCCCTCTGGCGAACATTACCTCGCAGTACGGTGGCACGTTGTGCTTTGATGGCATCGGTTTGTACATCTGTTTGTACTGGCGTTGCACTTTCATAGAGGAATGCAATATTGTCAGTAAAGGACGTAATTTGGTTTTGGGAAATCTCCGTTGCAATAGTGGAAGGATCTGGCGGGCATGGAACGCCTCCACACGCTTCACTGTTTTGTCCCTGATTTACCTTAATGGTAACGGTTGCCTGATTGGAGTCTTGATCTCCATCATTCACCCGATAGGTAAAGCTCTCTTCGCCATAAAAATTAGCATTAGGCTGGTAAGTATAGCTACTGCTATTGCCAGTCAATTGACCCTGCTGTGGTGGATTCACAATTTGATAAGTCAGGTTGATACTTTCGACATCCCGGCCATCCAGTATGATATCCACACTATTCCCTTGCTCTGTCTCGACAGACAAGTCATAGGCAATGGGTGGATCATTTACAGCAATCACTTCAATAGCAACGGTTGCGGCATCAGAGGTTAATTCGCCATCATTTACCGTAAACTCAAAGGCATCTGGCCCATTATAGTTCAGGTTAGGTTGATAGCTGAGTTGGGGAGGTGTGCCGCTTAATTGTCCAAAAGCTGGGGCCAACGTGATTTCATAATTCAGCATTGTGGTATCAACATCTACACCACTCAACATGATCTGTGCAGTACTGTCTTCGTTAACACTCATGGTCTGTGGCGTTGCCACAGGTTTGTCATTGACAGGCGCTAAGTGTATTTGAATGGTTGCGGGTGATGAGTCCAATTCACCATCGTTAGCAACAAAGGTGAAACTGTCATCGCCATAGTAATCTGTATCAGGGGTGTATTGCCAACGATTACCACTGCCCTGAAGCACACCATGCTGAGGCTGGCTTTGAATATGGTAGCTAAGCTGTTCACTATCGATATCACTGGCTGTGAGTAGGATGTCGACAGAGTTATCTTCCAAGCCATTGAGTTGTTGTGCTTCTGCAACCGGGGCATCATTCACATTGATAACAGTTAGCTGATAACTCTCTTTTGCTGTAGCCTCGCTAAGATCAGATACCTGCACTGTAATCGTATGGGTATCGACATCTTTATTTTCCGGTAACCAAGAGATCTCACCTAACGGGTTGATCGTCATTCCGTCCGGCGCTTGTATAAGCTGATAACTCAAGATATCCCCTTGATCCACATCATTGGCAGATACGGTGTATTGGTACAGCGTATCTTCATCAACATTCGATGAGGGAATGGCTTCAAGGGTTGGTGCATCATTCGTGTTGATGACCTCTAGCGTGTAAGTATCGCTATCGGTTAACCCCTCGCCATCCTTCACTTGTATCTCGATGGTGTGGGAACCTACATGCGCATTTTCTGGTAGCCAAGTAATCAGTCCACTGTCGGGATTGATAGTCATCGATTCTGGAGATTGAAGCAGTTGATAGCTTAGCGTATCACCTAACACTTCATCGGGATCTGTCGCCTGCACTTGGTATCGATATTGATTATCTTCCAACACTCTCCGTGGTGGTTTAGATATTAATGAGGGAGGCAAATTAGGGTAATCGCCCACGATATTAATGCGTAATGCACCGTTGGGTTTACCTCGAAGTTCAACCGTTAGCGTATTGTTGGGCTGGAGTGTTACGGCTTTTTCCAATATCTGGATACGCTGGCGGAATGCATTAGGGCCAAATATCTGTTTGCCATTTAAAGTAATGATGGCACTGGAGACAGGTTCATATTGGCCGTTCTCTGGGCCACCGTTAAGTACCTGTAAGGTATAGGTGCCGTCCTGGCGTAATTGTGGGAAGTTACGGCTCTCCTCGACGGGGCTACCATTGCTCCGAACAAAGGTTTCTGGCCCAAAGTCACTGTAGACGGCCCCGTTTGCCAACGATGCCCAACATAGTGAATACAACATGATGATGAATACTATTGAGCGAAGATCTATGCACTGACGGGTAAATATATGGCGTAGCGGGGAACGTAAGAGTGTAACCATGGAGCCTCCTTGCTTGTAGATACTACAAAGATGTAGCGTTATAGCATCCATACTATAAAACAATATTTTTTTTATAGTATAATAAATGTAACCCACTGTCAATATTTCATAATGGAATTATTTCGAAATGGATATTTATCCTAAAAAAATACTTGTAATCCTTGGGCACTTTCTCCATAATGCGCTCCATCGCTTAGGGGCACTGGCCTAGAGGCGATCTAGACCTAAGTGGAGCGGTAGTTCAGTTGGTTAGAATACCGGCCTGTCACGCCGGGGGTCGCGGGTTCGAGTCCCGTCCGCTCCGCCACTTATTCCAGATGACTTTTCATCCGAAAAAGCCGCTAACCGTAAGGGATGCGGTTTTTTTGTGTCTTTTCATCAGGCGTTTTAATCTTCGATTTATTGATGGATTCCGGGTCGAGCCCGGAATGACAATACCATGTCATCCTGAACGGGATTCAGGATCCAGGGATGTAGTTCACTCCGTGATGCCTAGCAAGTCTAGATGCCGGGGCAAGCCCGGAATGACCACGCCGTGTCATCCTGAACGGGATTCAGGATCCAAATTATTTATCATAATTCTGTTTTTAATCACTAAATAAATATTATTTAACAAGGAACTAGCTTATGGACAAGCTCCCCTGTGTTTATATATTAGCCAGCCAAAGAAACGGTACATTGTACATAGGCATTACATCGAATTTAATTAAGCGTATCTGGCAGCATAAGAATAACCAAGTAGAGGGTTTTACCCAGCGATATTCTGTACATTCACTAGTTTGGTATGAAATACATGAGGATATAACCACAGCAATCTCTCGTGAGAAGCAGTTAAAAAACTGGAAGCGGAAGTGGAAGATAGATTTAATTGAGAAAAGTAATCCCCGATGGGAGGATTTATATGAATCTATCCTCTAAGCCATAATAGGCAACCAGTAAAAACATCATTCTGAAATTGATTCAGGATTCAGACATATCCCTTCCATACCTAAGTCATCCTGGATTCCGGGGAAAGCCCGGAATGACAATAAAAAGTGTCGTCTGGAACTTGATTCAGGATCCAGGTATGCCACCCCCTCTCCATGTCTTAGCAACTCTGGATTCCGGGGCGAGCCCGGAATGACAATCTAAGCGTCATCCTAAACTTGATTCAGGATCTGTTCTTTTTGAAACAAACAGTTGCAATCTTTCCCTAATTTCTCCATAATGCGCGCCATCGCTTGAGGCACAGGCCTAAAAAGCGATAAGACCTATGTGGAGCGGTAGTTCAGTTGGTTAGAATACCGGCCTGTCACGCCGGGGGTCGCGGGTTCGAGTCCCGTCCGCTCCGCCACTTATTCCAGATGATGATTCATCCGAAAAAGCCGCACACCAAAAGGTTGCGGCTTTTTTGTTTTCCTCTCCCGAAAGCGCATAGCGCCCGCTATACTTATTCCACACATTGAAATTTAAGGAATCTTCGGGTCATAGGTTAATGATAATTCGCTTCAAGCCACTTGCCCTCTTTGTAGTGTGTCTACTCTTCAGCCATACTCTTTTTGCAGCAGATAGTACCGCAGCAGCCACGGTCATTCATGTCTGGGATGGCGACTCTTTAGTAATTTCCAGTCCTTCCGGCCCTCTGCAAATACGCTTATATGGCATTGATGCGCCGGAAAAAGAGCAGGCCTACGCAGATGAATCCCGCCACTTTTTACAATCGCTGTTACTCAATCAGGAAGTTTATATAGAAGCAATAACTCACGATAACTACCAGCGGATAATTGCTAAAGTCATGTTACGTAAACAGGATATAGCCGAATTGCTGTTAACACGCGGTTTAGCCTGGGCATACCGCTACTATTCCCCTCCGCAACACTATTTGGATGCCGAGCAAAACGCCCGCAGACAACATCTTGGCTTGTGGCAGGATGAAGCCCCCACGCCTCCCTGGCAATGGCGTCAACTTCAGAAAAAAGCTAAAGCTTCAGGGCTGCCATCGCTTCGTTGATCTCAACCAGGCTGTCATGCTCTCCTCCCCGATCCGGGTGATGTTCCATTACCAATGCCTTATAACGACGACGAATTGCTTCATCACTCACGGGATCACTCAAACCTAATACTGCCAACGCTTCCTCACGCTTTTCAAATCCAGCCATTTTGCGCCAGAATCCGGCCAGCATTTCGTCCACCTCTTCTTCACTGGTTTCCCGTAAATTCTCCAAATTCAAATAATATTCACGTAGCACATCATGGTGGGTCAATTGGGCATCACCAGGCTGATAGGGCACAACCTCAATCGCCAGTGGAGAAATTTTCAAACAGCCTTGTTGCTCTCTCCATAGCTTATCGCGAAGCTGGTATAGCACATGGAACAATAGGAAATGAGCACAAAACAGTTGATGGGGCTTGGCAGGCTTCGAATCCAGAAATGGAAAGAGCCCCAGTGCCTTTAATATTTCTATTAACTGATACTCACTCAGCGTTTGCCCTGCCAACACAGCCAAAAGCCGGTCTTCTAATGCTGCAATGATATATTGATCAGAAAGTGACAAAATAGATCCTGTAGTGAATGCGCCAAGCTAATTCCTTGTTTTTTTTAAGATAACAAAGCGCGAATAGTTTTGTTAGACTTTACCCATCTTATAACGGATAGATACATGCATTATTGAAGGAAGGCCCCTACATTTCCAGGGCGCCCTTGAGGACTGAGGTCACGCCATGTTCAAAAAACTGCTAATTTGCCTTTTTGCTGTCAGCGGCATTGCCCTTATCGCCAATGCACTTCAAGCGGCGCCACAGTATATTGAGGGGTGGGGCTGGACCAATGCGCCCACTCGCGATACGGTAGCCAATACCCGCCATAACCTTAGTTTTTCCTATATGACCAATGAATTGTCTAAGTCATGGATGACAAGCTATGCCGGAGTAATTGGGTATGGTGAGGTTTGTGTTTATTGCCATACCCCACATGGCGCTGGCACTACCGAACTGAAAGGCATTCCTCTATGGAATCGCACTGCCACGAAAACAGTCTACGAAGTCTATAACCGCCCACTGGCCAGCGGTAATACCCCCAGCCAACCGGGCCCCAACTCCCTGACCTGCCTCTCCTGTCATGATGGTACTATCGCCGTTGACTCGATCATGAACATGCCAGGAACTGGGCGTTATGATGCCTCTGTCGAAAGCACTCCCAATGAAAGCTTCAATAATACTTTCCCTGGTGCAAATCCCGGCTATTTTGGCACATCGGTATTAGATGGGGTATGCACCTATTGTCACGACAGTGATCAAGCGGGCCAATCAGAGGCCCTGATTGATTTCTATCCTTACCTGATTGGCGAATCTGGTGACCTGACTGAAGATCACCCTATCGGCATTGAATACCCAGACAATGCAATCAATGCTGCAGCATTCAGAGTGCCTACTGGATTTAGAACTTATGCTATTTTCTTCGATGAAGATGGTGATAATAACATGGACAAAGAGGATGTTCGCCTCTATAGCCCACCAGGTAGTTCAGGTACTTACAGAGTAGAGTGTGCCTCCTGCCATGACCCTCATGGGGTAATGTCCAATACAACAGGCTACTTCATCCCCAGCTTTCTACGAAAGTCTAATGAGAACAGCGAGCTGTGCTTAACCTGCCACATCAATTAGTAACAGCCAAACATTAATCAAGCCGTACTCGGTATACCTCTGATAAAGAGGTTACTTTTTTGCGAGCAAGCTTTAAAGCATTCTTGGTGAGGGTCTCCATCCCCTCACTAATTGCCTGCTGTAAAATACTATCGGTACTTTTTGCCTTCTCAATCAACTCCCTCAAGCTACTGCTAATTAGTAGAAGCTCATAGACAGCCATCCTCCCACTATAGCCAGTTTGATGGCAGCTATCACATCCCTTACCTTTGTAAAACACCTCATCCTCCTCAATGCCTAAGCTGCGTCGCATTGCGCTCCCTATCTGCTCCACATCGATACAATTCGGACAATTTTTCTTCACCAAACGCTGTGCTAATACCCCCAACAATGTTGAGCTGACCAAATAAGGCTCAACCCCCATCTCTATCAATCGCGTAACCGTTCCCGCAGCACTATTGGTATGCAGGGTACTTAATACCAAGTGACCTGTCAGTGCGCTCTCTACCGCTATCTTGGCTGTCTCAACATCACGTATCTCCCCTACCATGATCACATCGGGATCATGACGAAGAATGTGGCGCAGGGATTCGGCAAAGGTATAGCCTAATCCACTTTGGATCTGAATCTGCTCAATGCCACTAATCTGGTACTCTACCGGGTCCTCAACGGTGATAATATTAACGTTCTGCTGTTTAATATTTTGCAACGCTGCATAAAGGGTGGTGGATTTACCAGAGCCGGTTGGTCCAGTAACCAAAAACATGCCGTAGTTTTTGTTGAGTAAATCAACCAACTGCTCCTGATCACCATCATCCAGGCCAATCTCATCTACAGAGCGCAAACCGATTTTGGTATTCAGTAAACGGATGACTGCACTTTCCCCCTTGATAGTGGGCATCACTGAAATCCGTAGATCCACTAATGCCCCTTGCTCACTCACCCGGGCACGTCCATCTTGCGGCAGACGACGTTCTGCCACATCCATCCGGCCAATAATCTTGATACGACTAATGATTGCTGGCAGCAATGAGTGACTGAAGGTGCGAATTTCCACTAAAGAGCCATCAATGCGATATAACAGCTGGACATCCTTATCCAATGGACGAATATGAATATCAGAAGCGTTTTTATGGATAGCATCACTGATTACACCACTGACCAAGCGGACAATGGGCTTCTCTTTGGCTAGGCGCTCAACCTCTTTCATATCGCCATAATCGAATTCACCCAGCTCAGCATCGGCTTCTGCCATACTAAGACCATCATCGATATTGCGCTCACTGCCATAGAACTTGTCTACAGACTTTTCAAGTTCGTCAGTTAATGCCAAAACACTTTCGATAGATTTACCGGTAATGAAGCGCACCACATCCAACGCTTCGAAGTTGAGAGGATCATCCAGCGCCACCACCAGATGGTCTTTATATTCAAATAACGGTAGTAAATGGTAACGCTTGCAGAATTCTGCCGGGACTTTATTAAGGAGCTTTACATCTATTTCAAATTTTTTCAGAGAGACGAGAGGAATGCCCAGTTTTTCTGCTAGCTTTTGATTAATTTGATCGGTGGAGATTCGTCCCATGGATTCAAGAATCGCCCCCAACTTTCTTCCCGGACGAACACGTTGCTGGTCTAGTGCTTCATCCAGAGTCTCTTGAGTAATAATTTTTTCTAAGACGAGAATTTCACCAATTCGTTTATTAGAAAATTTCCCCAACTCTGATCCCAAGTAGCCACCCAACTGATCCAGAGCCACTTGTAGTTCCGCCTTGTTATGACATAGCCAAGCCCCTTGCCGACTTTTTGCCATAGGCTTGTTGCTATTGCCACTATTTCCATTACCCGAAACAATAGTGGCTTCACCAAAGCTATAGTCATTCACTGACTCGATAGGAACAAAAAGCCTTTCTACTTTGCCATGACCAAGTGCGTTATAAAGGTGGACGCCATTGGCATCAATATTATGCGAATAACTTTTTCCCTGTAACACTCGACCATCACGGAACTGGATTTGATAATTTTCTAAAGAAGGGGGGGCTCCATCGCTAGAGCGACGGCTGAATTCCAATTGATCGGCAAATTCAAGGAAACGCAGGTGCGAAAGAGGAATGCGGGTAACCACTTCATCATTTCCCTCCATCACCACGACTCGCTCGCTGGCATTCAAGCCAAGAAAGCGTCCAGTATGACTCCCCCCTTCCAGTAGATGTATCTCTACAAAGGGTTTATCAATATTCACACCACGATAACTTAAAAAGGAGGGTAACGGAGGAAAACGGCTATATGGTTCCATAGAACTCCAGGCAGGAATGACATTCGACTTAACTATAGCTTAGTCATCCTGCCCCGAACTTTCCATGGCTATTTTTTATTTTGATGGTGCTTCAAGCGTTCACGTTTTTGTTGCTGGCGCGGAGTGAGCTTATTGCGTCGCCCCTCAAAAGGATTACTACCGGACTTGAACTCCAACCTAATTGGCGTACCTTCAATTTTGATAGCTTTACGGAAAAAATTCACCAGATAGCGCTTATAAGCCTCAGGCACCGACTCAGTCTGATTTCCATGAATAACTATAATGGGTGGATTCTTGCCCCCTTGGTGAGCATAACGTAGCTTGATCCGCCGTCCACGCACCATAGGTGGCTGGTGAGCTTCAATGGCTTGCTCCAGCAGTCGAGTCAGACGAGAAGTGGAAAGGTCTGTCAGGGCCGAATGATAAGCCTTCTCCACCGACTTATAGAGATCTCCAACACCGCTGCCATGGAGTGCTGAAATAAAATGAAATTTGGCGTAGTTAATAAAGGCTAGTTTACGTCCCAGGTCCGCCTTAATTTTCTCGCGCTCATCCTCTGTCAAACCATCCCATTTATTCACCGCGATCACAATGGCACGACCACTATCAATAATATTGCCCAGCAGGCTGGCATCCTGATCAGTCACCCCTACCCGCGCATCGATCACCAGTAACACCACATGAGACTCTTCGATCGCTTGCAGGGTTTTAATGATGCTGAACTTCTCCACCGCTTCAGAGACCTTCTTCTTACGGCGGATACCTGCGGTATCAATCAGCGTATATTTTTTACCATGGCGCTCGAAAGGTACTTTGATGGAGTCGCGGGTAGTCCCTGGCATGTCAAAAACCACAACCCGCTCTTCACCCAAAATACGGTTTACTAGGGTTGATTTGCCCACATTAGGACGACCAACAATAGCAATGCTGATTCCTTCATCCTGTGCCGCCTGTTCCTCTTCTTCAGGCATTTCTGGAAGGATTTCATCCATCATGGAACGCACACCGCGGCGGTGAGAAGCAGCTATGGCAAAGTGATCTTTAAAGCCCAGGGAATAGAAATCCCCCATTGCCACATTAGTGTCTATGCCATCGGTCTTATTGACCACCAGATAGACAGGCTTGCCGGTAGACCTCAACTGACGAGCAATATTCTCATCACCTGGAATCCGCCCCGCACGGGCATCCACCATGAAGAAGATAATATCTGCCTCTTCAATTGCGGCCAGAGATTGAGAGGCCATCTCATTCTCTACGCCCTCCTCATCGCCAGTCAGACCACCGGTATCCACCACGATATAGGGGCATGGCCCCACTTTACCAAAACCGTAATTTCGGTCACGGGTTACCCCTGGCTGATCCGCCACCAACGCATCCCTTGTCTTGGTCAGACAATTAAAAAGTGTAGATTTTCCCACATTGGGACGACCAACTAAGGCGACAACAGGTAACATAGCTTTAACTCAAATTCGTGGAAAATATATTAAGTGACAGTAACTGCCACACCCCTTTAATGGGAAAAGCGGGTCAAATACCCTTGATTATCCAGCACCAACAAGCTGCCATCACTAAGACGTTGAGGGGCAATGTTGATACCAACATCCTCATCATAAAATTCAGGCAGACCAGAGCGGTCATAGTCCGTCCATAGATTCCACTCCATGCCTTTCAAACGTGCGACCAGCTCCTTGCTGGAAATACGGGATAACAGCTCACCACTCTGCCGTGACAACCAGTAAAGATAACCATCATCAGCCGCGACGATCACCTCGGCTTGACTCACGACAGGATGACTCAGAATCAATGCTTTGAGCTGTTCTTGTTTCCAGAGGGAGGCACCGTTCTGGCGATTGATGGCATAGACCACTCCCTCGGAGTCACTCACATAGAGATTCTCGTGATCGGCATCCATTCCGCTGTAGGAGGAGAAGTCGCGAATCCATACAACACGTCCACTGCTCGCCTCTAGTGCCGCAACCCGTCCTTGGAAGCTCACAACATAAAGCATGCCGTCAATCAGCAGCGGGGTGGCATCGATATCCACCATTCGCTGCAGCTCTGAGCGCCCCTGAGGTACGGCGATGGTCTGCTCCCAGCTCACGCTGCCACTTTGCAGATCCAGTGCCACCAGGCGGCCATTATCCAGGCCGACAACCACCAGATTGCCACTCAGCACAGGAGAGCTGGTTCCACGCAGGGTCAGTGCTGGTACTTTGTACTGATATACCCACTGCTGTTCACCAGTCTGAGCGGAGAGACCGTAGATATAACCATCGTTACTGTGCACGACCACATAGCCTCCACCATGCAGTGGTGGAGCGAGAATCTCACTGGAGAGCTGACTCCGCCAGAGCAGCTCACCACTTTGTGGATGTAAAGCGATCACCTCACCCTCAGCCCCCCCTAGCAATACCATCTCATCACTCGCCGTGACACCGCCGGTGATAATGCCTTCCAGAGATTTCTGCCATAGCAGTTCACCACTCTCCAGCTGATGAGCCAGTACTTCACCTCGCCAGTCTGCACTATAGACTGCATCACCGAACTGCTGAGGCCGAAGCTTGATATAACGCTTACCAAAGCTGACTGAAACACGGTCTGACCAAAGCGGCTCAATATTTAACTGATTGTCGTACTGCTCTAAACCTGGTGTTGCCTCCATACTTTCTTCAGCAGAAAAAACCACACTGCTAACAACCATCGAGAGTAGCAATACACTATATTGAATTACGTGTTTCAAGGAGTTACAGGCCTGCGATATCATCCAGCTTCATCTGCAAGAATTTTTGACGCTGTCCTGCTCCATCCATCTCTGCTATGGCATCTTTATAGGCTTTCTGTGCCTTCTCAGGCTGCTGCATTGCGACATAAATATCGCCACGGAGCTCATTCCCCAGACTACTGAAATGCTCACCCTTCACTTTATCCAGTGAAGAGAGTGCCTGGTCGTATTGGCCTTCATCCAACAATACTGCCGCCAAACGCACTCGAGCCAAGGCCTGTACTTCTGGCATATCGCTGTGCTCGATAGCCCATTTCAGATGAGCCCGCGCAGTAATCTTATCACCCTCCTCCAGCTTAATGCGCGCCAGTGCTAAAGCCGATAACGGCGCATAAGCAGTGCTGTCATAGCTTCCAATAACCCGGCTGGCATGCTCAGCGGCAAGCTCCGGTTTATTTTGCGCCAAACCATCCATCACATTCATGTATTCCATGGATGCAGCCTCTGAAGTTGCGGTCTGATTTTGGCTCCATACTTGATAGCCCACATAAGCTGCCAAGCCAATCAAAATGCCGCCAATAATTGACTTGCCATTTTTATCCCAAAATTGTTTCAGGGCTTCGACCTGTTCCTGCTCTGCTGTATCGTATGCCACGTCTCTCTCCGTTCTCTTATTCTGTTATCACAAAACCCGAATGACCAGACACCACTAATAGTGGGTGCCCGCGCTATATTTCCAGTAGTTCTTCTATCAATGCGGGTAACGCTTCGACAGGAAGCTGGCGCTGCTCTTTGTCAGCCCGCAGGTACTTCACGGTGATCATACCTTTCTCTACTTCATCATCACCCAGAATCAGTGCGAGTGTTGCACCACTCTTATCTGCACGCTTCATCTGTGCCTTGAAACTGCCTCCACTACAGTTACTGACCAGACTCAAAGATGGGCAATGGTCACGCAACCTCTCAGCAACCATAGGACCAGTTGCCAAGGCCTTTTCCCCTGCCATTAGCAAATAGATGTCCACTCGATGTTGGACCTGCTCTCCAGTTACCTCTTTCAGCAATTCAACCAAACGCTCAATACCGGCAGCAAAACCGCACGCTCGGGTTGGCTTGCCACCCAACTGTTCCACCAGCCCATCAAAACGACCACCAGCACATACCGTACCTTGGGCACCCAGTTTATCAGTCACCCACTCAAACACGGTTTTACTGTAATAGTCCAAGCCACGAACCAGACAAGGGTTGATTTCATAGCGGATACCCACACTATCCAGAGTAGTGCATAAGGTATCAAAATGAGATTTTGACTCCTCGTCCAGATGATCCACTAGTTTTGGCGCCGCCTGAATCAAAGCCTGCATGTCGGGGTTCTTACTATCCAGTACTCGAAGTGGATTTGTTTCCATCCGACGCAAGCTGTCTTCATCCAGCTGCTCACTATTCGCCTTGAGGTAGGTCACCAGGGTTTCGCGATAGGCTTTACGTGCTTCGGGACTCCCCAGGGAATTAATCTGCAAGGTCACAAATTCACGGAGACCAAGGCGTTTGAGAAAACGGGCAGACATGAAGATCAATTCCGCATCGATATCAGGACCATCAAAGCCAAAAGTCTCCACACCAATTTGATGAAACTGGCGATAGCGTCCTCGCTGGGGACGCTCATGACGGAACATCGGCCCCATGTACCACAGACGCTGGGTTTGATTATGTAGCAAGCCATGTTGCATGGCAGCCCGAACACAGGCAGCAGTCCCTTCGGGACGAAGGGTCAGGCTATCCCCATTGCGGTCCTCAAAGGTGTACATCTCTTTTTCAACGATGTCGGTCACCTCACCGATGGAGCGCTTAAACAGCTCGGTCATCTCCACAATAGGAGTACGAATCTCTTGATAGCCGTATGCCGCCACCACTTCGCGCAGGTGACTTTCAATATACTGCCAGTAACTGCTCTGTTCCGGCAGCAGGTCGTTCATTCCACGGATGGCTTGGATGTTCTTCGCCAAGGCTGTTTCCTTTACTGCTTATTCTTAACAATGATTATGGATATCGGATCAAGCCCGATATGAATCTATTATTTAACACTGGCCACAGGAATAACCTTACGTGGCTCTGTCTCTGGCTGCTCGATACGCTTTGCCACCTCAGCACGCACCACCTGCTCTATCTGGTCTACCAAATGGTCATTATCAACTTTATGGTCTGGCACCCCATTTATATAGAGGAGATTGGGTTGACCACCTGTCAACCCCACATTGACCTCTTTGGCTTCACCCGGGCCATTTACGACACAGCCAATAATCGCCACATCCAGCGGCGTCAAAATATCCTCCAGGCGCTCTTCCAGCTCATTGACTGTCGAAATAACATCAAAGTTCTGACGGGAACATGAGGGGCAGGCGATAAAATTGATTCCCTTCTTGCGCAGGTGCAGGCTTTTGAGGATATCAAAACCTACTTTAATCTCCTGTACAGGATCCGCCGCTAATGAAACGCGGATAGTATCACCAATTCCATCTGCCAGCAGCATTCCCAGACCAACGGCAGACTTCACCGCACCAGAACGGAAACCACCCGCTTCAGTAATGCCTAGATGCAGAGGCTGTTCAATCTGGCCTGCTAGCTTGCGATAAGCCTCCACGGTCATGAATACATCTGAAGCCTTCAGGCTCACCTTGAAATCCTGAAAATCCAGCTTATCGAGGATCTCTACATGACGCAGCGCTGATTCGACCATGGCATCTGCACAGGGTTCTGGGTACTTTTTCTGCAGCTCTTTTTCCAGCGAACCCGCATTTACGCCGATTCGAATCGGAATATTTTTGTCCCGCGCCGCATCCACAACGGCACGCACCCGATCGTCACGACCAATGTTGCCAGGATTAATACGCAGGCAGTCGACACCCAACTCCGCTACCCGCAGAGCAATTTTGTAATCAAAATGGATATCCGCAACCAAAGGAATATTGGTTTGTTTTTTGATCTCACCAAACGCCTCTGCGGCATCCATATCGGGTACCGATACTCGTACAATATCCGCCCCCACCTCTTCCAAAGAGCGAATCTGCGCTACCGTAGCCGCCACATCGTGGGTCCGGGTGTTGGTCATGGATTGCACACTAATTGGAGCATCGCCACCCACTGGTACATTGCCCACCATGATCTGGCGCGATTTACGACGCTTAATGGTATGAACTGGATGCATCTCTCTCTTCCTGGTCTTTATTCTTTATGGACGTTTCACGGAGAAACGTGCGCTATTCTTTCTGATATAAGGGTTAACATCAAATGACTCACCATTGATGCTTAATTCAATACCATGGGCATAACCCAATAGCACCTTAAAAGGCGCCTCACCACTTACCTCACGGCTAGAGCCCCCCCGCAATAGGTCATATACCACCCGCTTGCCTTGAGCATCCTGGATTTCTACCCAGGAATCCTGTTCTGTGGTAATCCGTAGGTGATCCACATCAACATCCACCGGTGGCTCTTCGGCCTCATCTTCTATTCCTGTTTGAGGGACCGCTGCCTCTTCAACTGACTCGCTGATGGTCGGTTCCTCAATGGTCTCCATTGAAGATTCTTCTTTCACGGCCTCCATCATTTGTAGTGGCAGCTCTTCTACTGCATGCTCACTTGGCTGCAATAAGATATTTTGTGGTATCTCACCAACTGACTCGGTACCTTTGGGCGAAATAAATAGCCCCCAAAGCAACCACACCCCTACCAGTAATCCAGCAACCAACAATAGCGGTATAAATGGAAAGTGGCGGCGTCGCTGGCTGAAGCGCATGGTTTCACTCACCCTGGCAGACTTTGCCTTTACTTTAGGTCCACCACCCACCTTTAGCTCTGGCACTTCGGGAGCCTGCGCCTTATAAAGTGCCAAAAGTGGCTGGGGATCCAGCCCTAGCAGCCGTGCATAGTTCTGGATATAACCCTGAACAAAGATAGGTTCCGGCAGTTGCTTTTCGTTATCTGATTCCAACGCATCTAGGGTAGTACTGTCCAAGCAGAGTGTTGCAGCAATCTCCGCTAGCTCTCTATTCTGCGCAATGCGAGCCGCTTTCAGCTGTTCTCCCACTCGGGGAGTTTGTGGTTGTTCTATCTGCTGTTCCTGCTGCTCGCTACCACTCATACCACCACCTCTGTTATCGATTCTACTTCAGCTGTGTCGCCTGTTCTGAATCAGGAAAACGACTGCGCAGCATCTCACTGTAGCTTGCGACCTGAGCTTCATTACCCATCCCCCGCTCAATCTCAATCGCCAGTGCCAGGGTTGCCGCAGAGTGGGAAGCCAATGCCTCAAAACGCTGAATAAACGCTCTTCCCAACAAATAGTTCTTCTTCTGTAATCCAATGCGTGCCAAATTGATCATGGAAACAGTCAATGAGCCATCTACCTTTAATGCTTGACGGAATGACTGCTCAGCCTTATCCAGATTCCCCTCCCGCACAGCACATAGGCCAGCATTCTCGTAGGCCAACGCCGGTGTCTTATACAATGGCTGTTTGGCAGCTTTTTCAAACTTCTCATACGCTTCTGGATAACGGTTATGATCACAGAGGAAGGCGCCATAGTTATTAAGTACCACACCATCCTCGGGCTGCAGAGCAACCGCTCGCTTGTAGTGGATATCCGCCTCGTCATAGCGGGCCAGTCGAATCATTAACAGTGCCATCGCATTATGAGCCGGTGCGAAATTAGGAGCGACTTCCAAGGCTCTATCTAACTTCTCCAAGGCATATTTCAGATCACCCTTCTGCATATAACCGATACCGAGACGAACCTGGGTTTCTGCGATGCGATTATCCTTTTCAATCTGCTCTTTGTTGGCAGCACACCCTGCCACAAACAACACCAACAGCATCACCAGAATCCGTTGCATCATGCTATTTCACCTCAATCGGTATCACCTTACGCTGCGAACGCTTGGTTTTATCCTTAACCTTACCCGCCAGCTGACCACAGGCGGCATCAATATCCTCACCCCGGGTCTTGCGGGTGATAGTGGTAACCCCTGCACTCTGCAGGATATCCCTAAAGCGGTCAATCACTTGGCGACTTGAGCACTCATAAGGAGAGTTGGGAAAAGGGTTAAAGGGAATGAGGTTTACCTTTGCAGGTATTCCCTTCAGTAGCTTGGCCAGCTGTTTGGCATGCACAGGTTGATCATTCACCCCTTTTAGCATGACATATTCAAAGGTGATCTTGCGGCGCCCTTCCCGATCCACATAGCGACGGCAAGCATCCAGCAACTCTTTGATATTGTATTTTTTGTTGATGGGCACCAACTCATCACGCAATTCATTATTAGTCGCGTGGAGTGATACGGCCAGCGCTACATCACAAGCCTCTTTGAGACGATCCAATGCAGGCACAACACCAGCGGTACTTAGCGTAACACGACGTTTGGAGAGACCATAGGCATGATCATCCAACATTAGGTTCATCGCCGCTACCACATTATCAAAATTAAGTAGTGGCTCCCCCATGCCCATCATCACAACATTGGTGATGACACGGCTATCTGGATGCCACATCTCAGGCTCCAGCGTTTTTTTGGCCAGGAACAGCTGACCGATAATCTCTGCGGTTGAGAGATTACGATTGAATCCTTGTTGTGCAGTTGAACAAAACGCGCACTCTAATGCACAGCCCACTTGTGATGAGATACACAAGGTACCGCGATCATCCTCGGGGATATACACCATCTCAATTGAATTACCGCTATCCAGGCGCAGCAACCATTTACGGGTGCCGTCTTTGGAGTCCTGTTCGATAACCGTTTCAGGAATATGCACCACAGCACTCTCTTTCAGCCGCTCCCGAAGCGCCTTACTCAAGTTAGTCATCTCGTCGAAATCGGTGACGCCACGCTGATGAATCCATTGCATTAGCTGTGAAGCACGAAAGGCCTTCTCACCAATACTGGTGAAGAAGGCCTCTAGTCCTTTTCGATCGAGGTCCAGCAAATTGATCTTGCTTGTTGCCTCACTAGACATCGAAAAAGTATCCCTCAATTAGCGAGTGCGCTCACACACACCGTTAGGGAAGAAGTAGGCGATCTCAGTCGCTGCAGTCTCAGGCGCATCAGAACCGTGTACTGCATTCTCGTCGATAGAAACAGCGTGGTCAGCACGGATAGTGCCTGCTTCAGCTTCTGCTGGGTTGGTCGCACCCATCAGCGCACGGTTCTTAGCGATTGCATCTTCGCCTTCCAGAACCTGGATCATCACTGGGCCAGAGATCATGAAGCTAACCAGATCATTGAAGAAAGGACGCTCTTTGTGAACAGCGTAAAAGCCTTCAGCTTCTTCTTTGCTCAGCTGCTTCATTTGTGCTGCAACGATCTTCAGACCGGCTTTTTCGAAACGGTTGTAGATGTCACCGATAACATTTTTTGCTACCGCATCTGGCTTGATGATAGAGATGGTACGTTCAACAGCCATTAGAAAATCTCCCAAGTTACTGTTTTATATAAAATAAACCCGCGAATCGACGCGGGCATGAAAATTCCTTAAATCGGCGACTATTTTACCTTGTTTTTGCCCAGTGAAGCAAACTCATCACAGGCCTCTGTACCTTGTTAAACGGCTAACGCTAGAGAATTGAGAACGCCGGAGAATAATACCTACGGCGTTGAATCAACTTATAGGGTAAATCAATCATCCGAATCACGGCTGCCGTAGCGATAACCCTCCTCCCAGCGATTCTGATACCCATCACCAGCATAGCGGCGGTAATCTTCATTGCGGTATTGATCGCGATAACGGTTACCCTCTGAATGACGACTCACATCATCGTTGGAGAGATGACTGAAACGTGCAACCTCATCAGCGCCCCTCTCTTCAGTGTCATATAAGCTTTCCAGCTGCCCAGGGGCAAAACGATGGCTGTCGTCCCGATAGCGAACACCTTCCATATCCACATATTGCTCTTGAGCTGAAAGCTCCTGGCTGCCACCGCGATCACCGGCCAACGCAACACCAGCGCCTATTGCCATCGCGGCAATCAGAGATGTCATGATCAATTTTGTTTTCATGGCTTAATCCTCACTAAATCTTGATAAGTTTGGGAAGCCTCTCTTCAGCTTCCATGTTGATAACTTAGCAAGGCAAGCTGAAACCAAACTGAAAACAAGTGAATCACACCGCAACATCTGCACACATCCGAACAAAAGACAATAATCACATAAAAATTAATGACTTAACAAAAACCATAATATTGTTAAAAGGTTAACTTGGCGCTATCTTACTGTCCGGAAATCATCATTAACAACAATAACTAAGGGTGCTGCCACTGCTGCCGTTAAACATTGCCGCCACCTAATTTAAAAAAGGACCCTATCCATGAGCACCCTTATTGACTGTGCTAAAGCATTTATCCACAGATGGTGGAAAGTCATCACTATCCTGCTTGTTTTGTTGATCGCAATACTCATCCTCAGTAACGATAAACTAGGCGCAACACTTGAAGCCCTAACCCCACCTAACCTTCCCAAGCTTGACCGCATTGAAGAGCAGCGGAACTTGGCACAAAACTGGAGTGATGAAACCCGAAAGCAGTTCCACCACATCACTCAAGGCACACGCACTCTGCCAATTCCCTACGACTGGTTCGTCTCTCTTCCCAAACCCAGCGGTAGCAAACTGGGTATCCTCTTCTCTACCGAAGAGAAGTTCATGGATAATGACTACCTGCTGCGCTTTGGCTTTATCAAAAGCGATGCAGGCCCCTACAACCCAGATGGCCTACCCATCGGTTTTGCCAAAACCCCAATTCAAAGCCTACCAGGCCAACCCGTCAAACAAGATGCTATTGGCTTCACCTGTGCAGCCTGTCATACCGGTCAGCTGATCGTTGATAATGTTCAGTATGTGGTGGAAGGTGGTACCGCCGCTACCGATCTGAGTCAATTCACCAAGGCCTTAGGGGCCGCACTTGGACAAGTGGCGCTCTCCTCAAAGATCCCGGTTTTCAACGGCCGTTTTGAAACCTTTGCCCGGAATGTGCTCCAAGAGCAATACTCTGACACCACCAAACTTGCATTACAAAATAACCTGATCGCCACGTTAGGCGAGTTGCAAAAGGATGGTGATGTCATTGAGGTCCATGAAGGATTTACCCGTATCGATGCTTTGAATCGTATCGGTAATCAGGTCTTTTCCGATGATCTGGATCGCCGCCACAACTATGCGCCGATAAATGCCCCGGTTAACTTCCCCCATATTTGGACCAGCAGTTGGTTCAACTGGGTACAGTATGACGGCTCTATCATGCAACCGCTGATACGCAATGCTGGTGAAGCCTTGGGTGTGCAAGCCTATCTGGATGTCAAATCACCAGAAGACGAAAAGCGTTTCGCCTCCTCCATCCCTATGAACAACTTGGTATGGATCGAGCATTCGTTAAGTGGCGACGCTCCTTATCCTCAAAAAGCCTTCAACGGCCTGCAACACCCCAAATGGCCAGAGACCTTCACCAAGCCTCAGCCGGAAAAAGTCCAACTGGGTGAAAAGCTTTATGAGCAGCATTGTGAAGGATGCCATCTACCTCCAGTTGAGAGTGAGCAATTCTGGTCTGATGAGTACTTCAAACCCATCAAGTGGGTAGATGCCAAAGGTAACCAGCGCCAAACTGAAGAGCGCTTGGTAAAGGTAAAAGTGATTCCTCAGAAACAGATCGGCACTGATCCAGCCCAGGGCAATGTCTTGGTTGAGCGCATGGTAGATACCAGCGGAAACACCAACCTAAACACCACGGGTATGGGTCTGAATACTGACCTCTGTAGCTGGAGCCCTGCCCCGCCACTCAGCGCGCTGGAGGTGAGCGAGCCTAAAAACTCTTCGCAACTGGTGACGGTACCACTTCGCGATGGTAGCAATATCAGTTTTGCTCTGGCATTGGGTGCAACCGTTCAGCAGACCATCGATGCCTGGTATCAGCAAAACTACATCTCCCCAGAGCTACAAAAAGATTATCAAGGGGATCGTCCCAACTGCCTGCAAGCCGGAAAGGGTTACCGCGCTCGACCACTTAATGGTATATGGGCCACCGCTCCTTTCCTCCACAACAGTTCAGTACCTACTTTGATGGACATGTTGGTTCCAGTAGAGCAACGTCCTAAGTATGTCCAACTTGGCAGCACAGTCTTTGATATGAAAAACGTAGGCATCCACCAGGATTCAGATTTGGATTTCACCCCTGGTGAACTCTATAGCGATGATGGCTTATTCATTTTGGATACCACTCAGCCTGGCAACTCAAATAAAGGACATGAATTCTCTGATGCCTATAATCCAGAAAAACCCTATTGGCAGCAGCCAAAGGGCGTTATTGGACCTGCCTTCAATCAGGAAGAGAGAGAGGCGATTGTCGAGTTCCTGAAAACGCTATAACGCTGCACCATCCCCCAAGCCATCACCGCCGTGAATGGCTTGGGGATTTCACTTCCCTCCCCCCACATGTACTCACTCACCAATCCCTGTAGAATGACTGCAAATGTAATCAACAGGAGAGTTTGATGTCTTCAAGAAAGATGAGCATGACCACCAAGATCCTGGTGTGGATGGCGGCGGGCCTGATCGTCGGCAGCCTGATTAACGGCTTCATGGCGCAGAGCGAGTGGGTTCATAGCTATTTAGTAAGTGGCCTATTCCATGTCGTTGGAGCCGTCTTTATCGCCATGCTGAAAATGCTGGTCGTACCGCTGGTCACTTTTTCCCTGATCTGTGGTGTATGCGGCTTGGGTGACGTGAGCAAATTGGGTCGGGTGGGGCTAAAATCCTTCGCACTTTTTCTACTGACCACGGCTTTAGCCATCTCCCTGGCCATCGGGGTTGCCAGCGCAATCGGTCCTGGCCAGGGCTTTGAAATGGCGGAGGATGCCACCAGCAGCTTTAACGCGCCTGAGGCTCCTGCTCTCACCCAGGTCATTATCAATTTGGTCCCCACCAATCCCATTGCCGCCTATGCAGATGGCAATATGCTCCAGATTATCTTTTTCACCATTATTTTTGGTATTTGTATTCTAATGATTGGGGAACGGGGCAAGCCGCTCATCGACTTAGCAGAACGCCTTAATGAGGTGATGATGCAAGTGGTCAACGTAGTCATGCATATTGCCCCATATGGTGTCTTTGCCTTGATGGCCAAGACCTTTGCCCAGCAGGGAATTGATTTGATCGTACCGATGCTAAGCTACTTCGGAGCCGTGGTTTTGGTATTGATACTCCACCTTACCGGCACCTTAATGATCTTGCTCAGGCTGCTAGGAAAGGTCAATCCCCTCACCTTCTTGAAGAAGATGCGTGAAGCACAGATCTTCGCTTTCAGCACCTCCAGCTCCAATGCCACCATCCCTGTCACACTGACCATTCTGGAAAAACGCATCGGCGTTGATAACTCCACCGCCTCTTTTATCGTCCCCTTTGGTGCCACCATCAACATGGACGGCACGGCCATTATGCAAGGCGTCGCCACGGTCTTTATCGCGAATGTCTACGGGATAGAGCTAGGCTTGACTGGGTACCTAACCGTCATTCTGATGGCAGTATTGGCCTCTATCGGCACCGCTGGTGTACCCGGCGTTGGATTAATTATGTTGGCAATGGTGCTGAATCAAGTAGGACTGCCCGTTGAGGGTATCGCACTGATTATGGGGGTAGATCGCTTGTTAGATATGATGCGTACTGCGGTAAATGTAACCGGGGATGCAACGGTTACCACTATTGTCGCTCGCTCTGAGAAATCGATCGACATGGCCACTTTTAATGACCCTAACGCTGGGACCGTAGAGCCAGATATCCATTTCCCCCACAAACAACCTGCCCCAGAAAGCCAGGCCTAAAGGTATCGATATCACCCAAGTCATTTAAGTAAAACGTCATGTCGGGACAAGCCCGGCATGACATTTTTATCTATCACTCACTTAATTGAAGTGCCAGAACCCATCTTGACCAACATATAATTAAACACTAATATTTTGATATCCGCCCACTGGGAGAGGCTGAATGGATATCAATGCACCTGAACTGATACCTGGGAACATCAAACAAGCTCGCGCACCCCATGAGCTGTTTGTGATCAATGTGTTGCTATTTCATCTGCTGGTGATTGTGGTCGCTCTCAATGCCGGATCGATCATCTGGGCCGCCCTGCTTCCCCCACTATTTACCCTGGCACTCAGCCTCTTTACCTATGCCGTTTTGCGTCGTTACCGTGCCCAGCAAAATGACTTTGTCGCCGCTCACTGGCATGCTGCACTGCGACGTTATGAATATCTCTGGATAGCCTACGGTGTTACCCTGCTGATACTGGGAATCGCCTGGCTTCTTAGCCATGCCACACAAAGCAATACGGCAGATATTCTCTTCTCTGCCCTATCACGAATAGCCGTCATGCCAACACTACTGGCGCTCATGGTATTAGCGTTTTTTGAAGCGGGTGCCATCTATCAGGCGATGCGGGGTGAGGTACCGAAACTGCTGGGAAAAGCACCTCACTCAGAGAAAAGAAAAGAGTGAGGTACACGATGGTGATTTATTTACCTGAGATGATTTCCGCCATAAACCGCTCGCGCTGAGACTGGCTAGCCTGACTCCACCAATGGCGCAACTGCTCTAACACTTCATCATGATCCAGATCGCCGATGTTATCGAAGTCGGTAGTGTAGTTCTTCAGCTCTGCAACCTCATCTTTCTTAAAGGCCAATTGTACTGCGATTTCAGCACCGCTTTTCTTGTCGATAACGGTCAGGCTAGGTGCATCAATAAAGGCATTTGCCTCGGCCAGTTCCAGCATTACCGGCAACTTAACCTGATAGGTTTTATCTTCCAATGTATGTAGGGTCAGCATCATTGGCTTAGAGGTAACACGCTCGTGGTTATCTGCATCAACCTCCCAGATGGTGTCATACTGCAATACAATCTGTTGTTCACCAGGCAACAGTTCCAGAGTTTTGCTTCCCAGTGAGAACATTCGGCCTTCGTACTCCTCACCATTAACGTAGAGAACCTCCAATGCCTGCGGCACGATCAGCGTTGCATTATCGGCCATACTGACTCCACTGTTTAAAGCTGCCACTAGCAGCAGCCCATTGATTAATTGTTTCATCGAGATTCCTCGTTTTCATGATATCTCATCCAACAGACGCTTTACCGGCCCAAAGGAGAGGCGGTGGATGGGAGAGATTCCCCGCTCTTGCAAAGCAGCAATATGCGCTTTCGTCGGATAGCCACTATGTTTTGCAAAATTATAACCAGGATAAACTTCATCCATCTCAGCCATTTCACGGTCCCGGGCAACCTTAGCGAGTATGGATGCCGCACTGATAGCGGGTATTTTACTGTCCCCTTTAACAATCGCCTCAGCAGTACAATCGAGCTTAGGTAGTTTGTTACCATCCACCAGTGCATGATCAGGCTTTGTCGGTAATCCAGCAACCGCCCGTGACATGGCCAATAAACTTGCCTGCAGGATATTTATCTCATCAATCTCCTGAGGCTCAGCACGGGCGATGGACCATGCCAATGCCTTCTGTTTGATCTCATCAAACAATACTTCACGACGTTTTTCAGTGAGCTTTTTGGAATCTGCCAGCCCTTCTATAGGATTATTGGGGTCAAGAATCACTGCGGCTGCCACCACGGGACCTGCCAGCGGGCCACGCCCAACCTCATCTACGCCAACGATCAATCGGGGATCATGGGTAAAGTCCAATTCAGCTTGCATCAATCATCTCCAAAACAGCCTTGGCAGCTTGTTGATCCGCATCCCGACGCAGGTCACGATGAATCCCATCAAAGATGCGTGTCAGTGCTTCTGCCTGATGAGGGTTATCAAGGTACTGCAGCAGTGCTGGTGCCATTAGCTCTGGCTCCGCACGCTCCTGTAAATACTCTTCCACCACCTTGCGCCCCGCCAGGTTATTGGGCAACGATACGCTCTCCACTTTCAATAGACGTCGTGCCAAAAAAGCCGTTAGCCAGTTCACCTTGTAGGCGATCACCATCGGCTTTTTCAGCAATAGCGCCTCCAGTGTCGCCGTTCCCGATGCCAGCAACACCATCTCAGATGCCGCCATCACGGTGCGGGATTGTCCATCAACAATGGTAACGGGTAGCTCGGGTGCTAACTGCTCTAACGCCTCAACAAAGAGCGCTCGAGTCCCCTCGTTTACCAGTGGAACAACGAAGTGCAAATCAGGATGCTTTTCCAGACAGCGTTGCGCTGTCAAAATGAAAGGCTCTGCCAAGCGTGAGACCTCACTGCCACGACTGCCAGGTAACAGTGCGACAATGCGCTTGCTCTCTGGCAAATCCAAGCTCTTCCTCGCCGCATCAACATCCACAACCAAAGGAATCATATCTGCCAACGTATGACCAACAAAAGTCACCGGAACCTGATGCTGCTCATAGAATTTGGCTTCGAAGGGAAACAGGGTCAGGATGTGATCAACACTCTCAGCAATCTTCTTCACTCGCCCCTGCCGCCATGCCCATACTGAGGGGCTTACATAATGAACCGTAGGGATACCTTGCTGCTTCAGTCGTTTTTCTAATCCCAGATTAAAATCTGGTGCATCCACACCAACAAACAGATCGGGTGGGTTATCGATAAAATGTTGTGCTAGCTGATTACGAATGCCTAGTAACTCCCGATATCGCCCTAATATCTCGACGATTCCCATCACCGAAAGGCGTTCCATATCGTAAAGCGCCTGACATCCCTGCTCCACCATAAGGGGACCAGCAATGCCTTCAAAATGAGCTTCTGGGTACTGTTGTTTAATAGCCTTGATCAGGCCAGCGGCGAGGATATCCCCCGAGGCCTCACCGGCAACAATTCCGATACGCATGGTTTACCTCGGGAGTCTGCTCATAGAAATGGGATTAACGGACAATGCCTCGTTTGGAGGCCTTAATAAAGTCTCGCATTTGTGCCACTTCGGGGAATTCAGAAGCCAGTTCTGCCAGCTGTTCAACAGCCGTATCCAGCCTGTTGCCTGAGCGGAAGATAATTCGATAAGCCCGTTTCATTGCCATACGCGCTTCAGAACTGAATCCACGTCGCTTCAACCCTTCTGAATTGAGACCATGCGCCTTGGCCATATGCCCTCCCACCATCAGGTAGGGTAAAACATCCATGGAGATCACACTATTCATCTGAGTAAAGCAGTGGGCACCCACTTTGCAAAACTGGTGTACCAGGGTATATCCCCCCAGAATGGCATAATCACCAATATCGACATGTCCGGCTAAAGTCGCATTATTGGCCAGGATAGTGTGACTTCCCACATCACAATCATGCGCGATATGTACGTGGGCCATAATCCAATTGCTGTCACCTACCGAAGTAACTCCCCGATCCTGGGTGGTTCCCCGGCTAATAGTGACGTATTCAAAGATGGTATTGTTGTCGCCAATGACCAACTTAGTAGGCTCACCAGCGTACTTTTTATCCTGGGGGGTACAACCAATAGAACTGAAGGATTGGATCTTGTTATTGGCTCCGATTACAGTCGGACCAGAAATCACCACGTGAGGGCCAATCTCACATCCCGCACCGATCTCCACTTCTGCGCCAATGACGCTGAATGGTCCAATAGCTACCCCTTCAGCTATCTTTGCGGAGGGGTCAATGATTGCACGACTATCAATCAAGGTTAACGCTCGCTCTCTGCACACATGAGTTCTGCGGAAGCGACAACCTTGCCTTCAACCTTAGCCACCGCATTAAATTTCCAGATATTACGGATTGTGCGGTTCAGCTCAACTTCCAGAACCAATTGATCACCAGGAATGACCTGCTGTTTAAAGCGGGCATTATCAATACCCACAAACAGATAGAGCGAACCATCATCATTGGTCTTACCCACCGTTTTGAATGCCAGTATCCCGGTAGCCTGCGCCAATGCTTCCATGATCAGCACTCCTGGCATTACCGGCTTTTCAGGAAAATGGCCTGGGAAATAGGGCTCATTCACCGTAACGTTTTTGATCGCCACCAAACGCTTGCCTGGCTCGCATTCAATAACACGATCCACCATCAGGAAGGGGTAACGGTGTGGCAGGTGCTTGAGCACCTCATAGATGTCCATGGTTTCCAACGGCTTTATTCTCTTTAGTATGTAATCAGTTTATGGTTGTTCCAGCTTTTTCACCCGCTTGTTCAGCTTATCCAGCTGACCAATACGGGCAACCCGCTTATTCCACTCTTTATTAGCCTCTGCCGGCATCCCTGAAGAGTATATTCCAGGGGTTGTAATAGATTTACTCACCAGGCTCATAGCTGTAATAACGGTATTATCGCAGATTTTTAGGTGTCCGACGATCCCCACCGCGCCGCCTATTTGGCAATAGCGGCCAATGGTCGTACTACCCGCCACAGCCGAATGACCCGCCATGGCGGTATGTGCACCAATGCGCACATTGTGGGCTATCTGAATCAGGTTATCGAGAATAACGCCGTCTTCGATTACCGTATCATTTATCGCGCCACAATCAATGGCACAATTGGCTCCAATCTCTACGTCATCCCCAATAACCACTCGTCCAACTTGCTGGATCTTCACCCAACGCCCTTTATCATTAGCGAAACCAAATCCATCACTCCCCACAACGGTACCACTGTGGATGGTACAGCGCTCACCGATTTGGCTATGGTCATAAAGTGTTACATTAGCGCGCAGTTGAGTATCGGCCCCAATCGTGGCATTACGCCCCACAACACAGCCGTGACCAATCTGAACCCCGGCTCCAATGACCACTCCAGCTTCTATCACTGCATTCGCCCCAATCCATGCGCTCTCATCGACAATCGCTTTTTCATGGATATAAGCCCGTGGATGAATCCCTCCCGGTTCACGATGGGGTGGATAAAGCAATGAAACTGCCTTGGCATAGCAGAGATAGGGATTGTCCACTACCAACGCCGTCACCGGGCACCCCTTCGCTTCACTCTCCCGGACTAATACCGCACTGGCGTTAGTTTCCGCCAGTTGTGATTGATATTTGGGATTGGCCAAAAAACTCAACATACCAGGGCCAGCCTGGCTTAACGTTGCCACACCGGAGATCAGTATCTCTCCATCACCTTTTACCTGTGCCCCAAGCTGTTGAGCAAGTTGTGATACGGTCAATGACATAATGAACTTACTGTACGCTCTGTTGTTTGGCAAACTTCGCCTCAAGCACCTTAATCAGTTTGTCACTTAAATCTACCTTTCCACTGGCAAAAATAACCCCCTCACTGAGGATCAGGTCATAACCGTCATCTTCTGCCAGCTTAACAATGGCCTCATAGATCTCGCGTTGCAACTTGCCAAACTCTTCATTGCGGCGGATATTCAGATCATCACGAAAGGCCTCCTGGAAGCGCTGAATATCACGCTGCAAAGTACGCAGCTCCCGTTCTTTACTACTGCGTTGATCGGCACTCATCATTAATGCATTTTTCGCCAGATCATCCTCTTTAGTGCGATACTCATCCTGCATCTTCACCAGTTCTTTATCCCGATCGGCAAACTCTTGCTCCAACAAACTACGAGCGACTTCAGCTTGGGGAGCCTTCTCCAAAACCTTGGCGGGATCCACCGCACCAATTTTGATATCCGTTGCGGATACCGTACTGGAACATAGAAGCATCATTGCCAAAAAAATCTTACGCATTTTAAGTCCTATCTCTGCTGTTAATTTTAGAAAGGTGCGCCAATGGTGAATTGGAAACGCTCGGTCTCATCACCGGGTTGTGTTCGAATGGGGTAGCCCAGACTAAAAGTCAGCATACCTACAGGAGTCACCCATTGCATGCCAAAACCATGGGAAATACGAATCTCGTCAAGAATGGTCTCTTTGTCAAAGGGCACATTATAGCCAAACACATACCCTCCATCGATAAAGTAACTCCAGCGGAAGCTGTGCTCATACTCTTCGAACGGTGAAGGGAACAACCACTCTAAACTACCACCCAAACGCTTGTTACCACCAATGACTTTACTTCGATCAACCTCTCCTGTCAGAACGCCATTTTCATCATATATCTTGACGCGCCAATCATCTCTTGGCCCCAATGAATTGCTCGCAAAGCCACGTAACGAGTTTACCCCACCCATATAGAAATTTTCGAAAAATGGCAGTCCCTCAGTATCACCGAAGCTGCGGCCATATCCTATATCTGTAGAGAAAGAGAGTGAGCTACCCGAAAACATTGGGAACAGCCAAGTCTGCTTGTGGCGAATTTTAAAGTATTCTAACTCACTACCTGGCAAGGTAGTTTCCAATGTTAAACGCTGCAATATACCATCGCTAGCGAATAGCGTTCTATCACGGGAATCATGGCTCCAACTGGCATTCATCATGAATGTCCCGAATGAATTTCCGTTAGCTAAGACCCAGCCATTAATCACATCGCCAACCTTGTCCCGTTCAGCATCAATACTGATTTTCTCATACTCAAAAGCGACACGAGAGCGATTATATTCACTCAACGGAAATCCAAAGCTCAAACTCGCCCCCACAACATCCGTATTATAATCCGCTACACTGGCCCCACCACCATCAGTGGTCGTGGAGTAAAGACTAAAGCCGCGACTGACACCATCCAAAGTATAATAAGGATTAGTAAACGAGAGATTGTAGGTTGTGAAAGTACTACTGTTATCAAAAGCCAGTCGCACATTTTCACCACTACCCAGAAAGTTCTGTTCTGATACGGATAGATTGAAAATCGCCCCATTATTGCCATAACCCGCCCCCGCCTGCAGGCTTCCTGAAGAGCCCTCTTTCACGGCGAAATTAACATCCACTTGATCAGTACTACCAGCAACCGGCGGGGTCTCTACAGCCACCTCTTGAATATAGCCGAGGCGCTGCATACGGGTCCGGGAGCGGTTTACCTTGGCAGTGGAAAGCCACCCCCCTTCCATTTGACGTACTTCCCGACGCAGTACCTCATCAAAGGTTTTGGTGTTTCCAGTGATATTAATATGACGAACGTAAACCCGCTTGCCTGGGTCAACATAGATGGTTAACGCTACCGTGCGATTTTCCTCATCGACATCTGGTACCGCGTTAATATTGGCAAAAGCGTACCCTTCCACACCAAGGCGCTCACTAATAGCATTGGTCGTCTCTGTCAGCGATTTGCGAGAAAAAATATCGCCGGAATTAAGTTGTAATAACGCAATCAGTTCCTCTTCATCAACAATCAATTCACCCACCAACTTCACTGAAGAGACAGAGTACTGCTCTCCTTCACTGAGATTAGCCGTAATATAGACTCCCTGTTTGGCAGGGTTCACCGATACTTGGGTAGATTCAATGGAAAATTCGATATAGCCACGATCCAGGTAGTAAGAGCGTAAGGCCTCCAAATCTCCAGTCAACTTAGGTTTAGAGTATTGATCGTCAGCCCCAAACAGGGAGAAAAATGGTGTCTCCTCCAACTCCAGGCGGGCTAGCAGTGTCTCGTCATCAAACGCCTTATTACCAATCAGGTTGATCTGGTGAATACGAGCCGCATCCCCCTCATCAATGGTTAAGGTTATCTCAACCAGATTGTTATCCAGTTCGGTAATCTCTTCCTCTACCTTTACCCCATACTTTCCTTGACTATAGTACTGGCGGCGTAACTCGACGGTAATTTTCTCCAGTTGCGACGGATTAAATATCCGCCCTTTCACCAACCCCAGATCCTTTAGCACCATCTCAAGTTGTTCATCGGTAATCTCTTCATTACCATCAAACTCGATAGAGGCGATGGAGGGTCGCTCCTTAAAAGCCAGTACTAGCACATCACCACTGCGCCCTAATTTCACATCCAGAAAGAAGCCGGTACCGTACAGGGCCTGAATCACATCACTAGTGCGTTTCTGATCCAATTCCTCTCCCACCCGCAGCGGTAGGTAGGTAAATACGGTACCAGGCGCAATACGCTGCAACCCTTCAAGGCGAATATCCTGTACGACAAAAGCGTGAACAGAGCCCGCCCATAGTAATAGGGAAAACGCCAACAAGCGCAGTAGATTTTTTAATTTGTTATTAACCACGCAACACTATCCAAGCAACCGAATTAGATCATTATACAGTGCAATACTCATCAACATTAGGATGATAAACATACCAATACGCAAGCCCAATGCCTGAGCGTGTTCAGAGAGTGGGCTCCCCTTAACAAACTCAATGAGATAATAAAGCAGATGGCCACCATCCAGCATAGGCACTGGCAGCAGATTAATGACTCCCAAACTCAGACTGATGACGGCTAAAAATGCCAGAAAGCTAGGCAATCCACTCTGCGCAGAATATCCAGCATATTGAGCAATAGTTAGTGGACCACTCAAATTCTGCAGCGACACCTCACCAATAATCATACGCCCCATCACCTGCAGGCTCATGATACTCATATCCCAGGTTTTGCCTATCGCCTCCGCCACGGCATCCAAAGGACCATAGTGTTGAACCGCCATCAGTTCAGGTGGCATCGCAGTAGACGTTACCCGTGCAGCAGCACCGATTCGCCCAAATGAATGCCCCTTCTCCTCTACCCTTCTCGGCGTAATGGCTAAAGTTATCTCTTGTCCATCACGCACCAGGGTTAGGACAATAGGCTGTTCAGGTCGTTCACGCACATAGTTAACCCAGCCGAACCAGTCTGTTATGGGCTCACCATCGGCCATCACTAGCTTGTCACCAGAGCGCAAACCAGCCTCCTCTGCAGCACTATCACTTTGCAGCTCACCGATAATTGCCTCAATCTTGGGACGCTTAGGGATAAGCCCTAACGTAAAAAGGCCATCTTTCTTACCAAACTCGCTATCCACCTCTGGCAGATCAAGGGTAACTTGGCGAAGCTGCTGATTGGCATCCATTAAAGTCAGTTCGATGGAAGAGTCATTCAGGCTTTTCGTTAACACCTGCATACTGGCCGCCCCCCAGGTGGCTGTCTCTTTACCATCTACCGCGATGATTTGCTCTCCCGCCTGAATACCTGCAACTTCAGCAATAGAGTTAGGTTCTATATCTGCCACTGTCGGCTTTAGACCGGGCAAACCAACACTAAACATCATCCAATAGGCGAGGATCGCAAAGATAAAGTTAAATAGTGGACCTGCCACAACAATGGCTGTGCGGTGGTGCAGCTTTTGATTATTAAAAGCGAGATGGCGCTGCGCCTCAGGCACCTCGCGTTCCCGCTCATCCAACATGCTGACATAACCACCGAGGGGAATCAGGGAGAGGACAAACTCGGTATCCTCCGGAGAGCGTTGATAGCGCCAGAGCGGTTTGCCAAAACCCACCGAGAAGCGCAGTACCTTAACGCCCACCTTACGAGCGACCCAGAAATGGCCAAATTCATGGACGACAATCAGCAGCCCGAGGGCAAGAACAAATGCCGGAATGGTAATTAACAGGCTATTCAGCATGATTTCAACTTAGTTGGCTTATGGCTTCAGCAGCCAGTTCTCGTGCATTCCTGTCTTCATTAAAAATGCGCTCCAGGCTATTTGCCTCCTGTACACAACTTTGTGCCAGGGCATACTCGATAACCTTGGGAATCGCTAGGAATGGCAAACGGTTATCCAAAAATGCCTCGACAGCCACCTCATTGGCCGCATTCAATACCGCGGGAGCCGTTCCCCCAACTTCAATCGACTCACGGGCCAAGCGTAAACAGGGGAAACGCACCTCATCAGGCTTTTCAAAATTAAGCTGGGCTACTTCAAAAATATTCATGCCATGATCACCAGAGCTCATACGCTGTGGCCATGCCATGGCATGGGCAATGGGGATACGCATATCTGGATTGCCCATCTGCGAGATCACTGAACCATCCACATACTCCACCATGGAATGAATCATACTCTCTGGATGCACAACCACCTGCACCTGACTGGGTTTGGCATCGAATAACCAACACGCCTCAATCAACTCCAACCCTTTATTCATCATGGAAGCTGAATCCACCGAGATCTTACGCCCCATGGACCAATTAGGATGTGCAACTGCCTGCTCAGGCGTTACATCTTGCAGTTCATCCAGGCTCTTGGTACGGAATGGGCCACCAGATGCGGTCAATAAGATACGGCGCACACCGGTCTCTTTTAAGCCACGGGCAAAATCTACCGGCATGCTCTGAAAGATCGCATTGTGCTCACTATCAATAGGTAGCAACTCCGCTCTACTGTTATGAACCTCATCCATAAACAGCTTACCGGACATCACTAGTGCCTCTTTATTCGCCAGTAAGACCCGCTTGCCGGCACGTGCAGCGGCGAGAGTTGGAGGAAGACCCGCCGCTCCAACAATGGCGGCCATCACATAATCCACTTCAGGCAATGAGGCGACTTTTTCCAATCCTGCCACACCACTCAAAACCTCAGTAGCCAAACCATGAGCACTCAACTGCCGCTGTAATTTTTCCGCCGCATCGTCATTAGCCATAACCGCATAAGCTGGGTTAAATTGCTGGCACAGAACGACCATCTTTTCCACTTGAGAGTTGGCAGTCAACGCCACTACACGGTAACGATCACTATGACGAGCGATCACATCCAAGGTGCTATCACCGATTGATCCAGTTGCTCCGAGAACACTGACTCCAATCATAATCCGCTCTCCAATAACAGCAGGCCAAAGACAAATACCGGCGCAGCTGCCGTCACACTATCTATCCGATCCAATACACCACCGTGTCCAGGCAGCAGATTACCGCTATCCTTCACACCTGCATTGCGTTTAAACATACTCTCTGCCAAGTCGCCCAATACCGAGAACAGTACGGTCACCATGCACAGCAGAATAAACCAAGCACCATAAGCCGGTTGAAGCAGGTAAATGCCTAGCAACGACCACAACGCCCCGCCAACCACCGCACCATATAAACCAGCCATGGTTTTACCCGGACTAACATTCGGTGCCATTTTTTTATTGCCCCAGGCTCGGCCGACAAAGTAAGCGGCGCTATCTGCCATCCAGATAAGCGTCAGCATAAACAGCACGTAAGCTGGCCCCGATTCACCATGACCATGCAGAGTCACTAGCGCCAACCAGCAAGGCGGCAATAACCAAAATCCGGCAATTCCTTTAAATCCACGATTTTGCAGCAAACTCCCCTTGGGATAGTTCAGCACCATCAGTAATACGACCACCCACCACAATACAGTGGAGCCCAGCACTATCGTCACACCATAGCCTTCACTCTGTAACAGAGGCCACATCAGCCCTAAGGTGATCGCAACTGCTGCGCTATATATTCCCTGCTGGAATCCTGCGGAGATATCGGCTAGGCGGGTCCATTCATTTGCCCCAAGTATCGCAATAACACCAAACAAAAGTGCGAAATAGCTATTGGGCAAAGCCAGAATGGCCCAGACGAATAGAGGAATTAAAATTGCTGCGGTAAGCAGACGTTGTTTTAGCACGACACCTTCTCCTGCTCCACTTGTTCGCCAGTCTTACCAAAACGACGTTGACGTTGGGAGAAGGAAAGTAACGCCTCTTCAAAGGCAGCCTCACGGAAGTCAGGCCAATGGGCATCGGTAAAATAGAGTTCGGTATAAGCCAACTGCCACAGCAAATAGTTGCTGATACGTTGCTCACCACTGGTACGAATAAACAGGTCAGGCTCAGGCAGGTCTGCCAGAGCCATATTCTCATGCATCAGCTCAGGCGTAATGTCAGAGGCTTTAAGCTCACCGCTCTCCACTCTCTCTGCCAGCTTGACAGCGGCTTGAGTGATATCCCAGCGGCCACCATAATTGGCACAGATAACCAGCGTCAGGCCAGTATTATCTGCGGTCAGGGCTTCGGCCTTTTCAATTAAACGCTGCAACTTTGGTGAAAACGCACTGCGCTCACCAATCACCCGAAGACGCGCATTACGTTTATGGAGTTTTTTGACTTCATGATCCAGCACAGAGGCAAAGAGCCCCATCAGGGCACTCACCTCTTCTTGCGGGCGACGCCAGTTCTCACTACTGAAGGCAAACAGGGTTAGCACTTCAACACCGTAGTCCACGCAACTGTTGACCACCGCACGTACCGACTCAACGCCAGCCTTATGCCCCATAAAACGCGGACGTTTGCGAGCCTTTGCCCAACGACCATTACCATCCATAATGATTGCAATATGACGTGGTACGGTTGTTATCTCTAGTGGTCTTGCGTTGGAGTCAGACATCGCTACTCGTACTTAATTATTTATCACAGCCCCAAGGCCCGATTTAGATCTCCAGAAGATCCTTCTCTTTAGCGTCCATCAGTTTATCGATGTCAGCTATATTTTTGTCAGTAATTTTCTGGATATCATCTTCAGCACGACGGCACTCATCTTCAGTGATCTCTTTATCTTTCAACAGAGATTTCACATCGCTGATAGCATCACGACGAATATTACGCACCGCCACTTTGCCTTGCTCACCTTCGCCACGCATCACCTTGATCAACTCGCGACGACGCTCCTCTGTCAAAGCAGGTAGTGGTACACGGATATTATTACCCGAAGTGGCAGGATTCAGCCCCAAATCAGAGGTCAGAATCGCCTTCTCGATGACAGGAATCATCGGTTTTTCCCATGGGGTTACTGTCAGGGTGCGGGCATCAGTCACAGAAACTGAAGCCACCTGGCTTAATGGACTAGGCGTCCCATAGTAATCTACCATCACTTGGTCCAGCAGCGATGGGTGAGCACGGCCAGTACGCAATTTACCCAACTCTTTATTTAGCGCTTCAACACTTTTTTTCATGCGCGCATCGGCGTCACTCTTAATATCGTTGATCATGCTTTATTCCCCTGGTAGATCAAGGTGCCTTCATCTTCGCCCTTGATGATGCTCATCAGAGCACCGGCTTTATTCATATCAAAAATACGCAATGGCATGCTGTAGTCGCGACATAACGCGATGGCTGTAGCATCCATCACTTTCAAATTCTTTTTCAGCACCTCATCATAGCTCAGTTTGCTATAACGGGTTGCACTGGGATCTTTCATTGGGTCAGCGGTATATACACCGTCAACCTTGGTAGCCTTCAATACCACCTCAGCACCAATCTCAATACCACGCAAACTCGCAGCGGAGTCAGTCGTAAAGAATGGGTTACCGGTACCAGCAGCGAAGATTACCACACGGCCTTTCTCCATGTGGCGAATGGCGCGACGGCGAATATACTCTTCACAAACTTGATTAATTGGCAGAGCCGACATCACCCGGCAAAACAACCCAGTACGCTCTACAGCGTCCTGCAGGGAAAGTGCATTCATCACGGTTGCCAGCATTCCCATGTAATCGGCTGTTGCCCGGTCCATGCCGTTGGCAGACAGGCTGATACCACGGAAGATATTACCACCACCCACAACCAGACCAACTTCTACGCCAGCTCTATGGATTTCAGCCACCTCTTCCGCGACACGTTTGATGACATCAGGATCGATACCAAAATCACGATCCCCCATCAACGCCTCACCACTGAGTTTCAGTAAGACACGTTTATAACCTTGATTGCCTGCCTGCTCTGCCATATTAATTAGGCTCCTTTCGCTTGAGCCATAACTTCTGCAGCGAAGTCAGTCTCTTCTTTCTCGATACCTTCACCTACTTCGAAGCGAACGAAAGAAGTGACCTTAGCACCTGCATCTTTCAACAGCTGTGCTACAGTTTGGTCTGGGTTCTTAACGAAAGGCTGACCTACCAGAGTGATCTCTTTCAGGTACTTGTTGATACGACCTCCAATCATCTTTTCGATGATTTCAGCTGGCTTACCAGACTCTTGAGCTTGTGCAGTGAAGATCTCTTTCTCTTTCTCGATCAGTTCAGCAGGTACTTCACTCTCATCGATACAAACAGGCTTGCTTGCTGCAATGTGCATAGCGATGTCTTTAGCCAGAGCCTCATCACCACCTTCCAGGCCAACCAATACCGAGATACGGGTACCGTGCTGATAGGCACCAACAACAGGCGCTTCAACCACTGCACCACGACGTACAGTAATGTTCTCACCGATTTTAGCGATCAGGCCTTTGCGCACCTCATCAACAGTGCTGTCGCCCATTGCCGCAGCAGACAGTGCTTCCGCTTCAGTCAGTTTGCCTTCCAAAGCGATAGCCGCTACGTCAGCAGTGAACTTCACGAAGTCATCGTTCTTGGCAACGAAATCAGTTTCAGAGTTAACTTCAACCATCGCCGCAATGCCTGCGCCAGTCTGCAGACCAATCAGGCCTTCAGCTGCAACACGGTCAGCTTTCTTGTCAGCTTTAGCCAGACCGTTCTTACGCATATTTTCGATTGCTTGCTCGATGTCACCATTGGTTTCAACCAGCGCCTTCTTACACTCCATCATGCCTGAGCCGGTACGCTCACGCAGTTCCTTAACCATAGCAGCAGTAATGCTCATTTCGTGGTCCTCTATAGTCTGTTGATCTCACCCGCTTACAGCGAATGCGGAAAAAACTTTTTAAAAAGGGGGCGTTTGCCCCCTTCCTTTTAGCGAATAGCGGTGATTCGCTTAGGCAGACTCAGCTGCACTTTGCTCGTCAACTTCAACGAAGTCGTCAGCACTGCCAGTCAGTGCAGAAGCGCTACGTGCATTGCTAACGGCTTCCGCTGCACCTTCAACGTACAATTTGATAGCGCGCATTGCGTCATCATTACCAGGGATAACGTAATCAACGCCTTTAGGCTCAGTGTTGGTGTCCACAACGCTGATGACTGGAATACCCAGCTTTTTAGCTTCAAGAATAGCGATCTTCTCGTGACCTGCATCGATAACAAAGATAGCATCTGGCAGACCGCCCATATCCTTGATACCACCCAGGCTTTTCTCCAGCTTTTCCAGCTCGCGAGAGCGCATCAGGGCTTCTTTCTTAGTCAGACGTGCGAAAGTACCATCTTGGCTCTGGGCCTCCAGATCTTTCAAACGTTTGATAGATTGCTTAACAGTTTGGAAGTTGGTCAACATACCACCCAACCAACGCTGATTAACATATGGCATGCCACAAGCTTCTGCTTGCTCTTTAACTACGTCGCGTGCTGCACGCTTGGTACCCACGAACAGAACCTTACCACCTTTAGCAACAGTACTACCGATGAAGTTCATCGCATCTTTGTACAGAGGCAGGGTTTTTTCCAGGTTAATGATATGGATTTTGTTACGAGCACCGAAGATGTACTCGCCCATTTTTGGGTTCCAGTAACGGGTTTGGTGACCGAAGTGTACACCGGCCTCCAGCATTTGACGCATAGTGATATTGCTCACGAAAGTCTCCTTAAGTGTGGGTTAGTCCTCCACAAACCCCATCCCCCAACCTTGGCGTATACAGCCAGGCACCCAGGGCGATGTGCCGGTTCATGTGAGTATTCAGTTTCTAAAGTTATCTCCGACAGTATTTCCATCGGAAACGTGTTGCGCTTTAAGCGGCGCTTTTTATACCATAAATAGATGCTAACAACAACGCATGATGGCAACTAAATTCACCTCCGCCATTACCGGAGACAACCGATCAAATCACCATGCATCAACTTAAAAATCAAAGGCTTAAGCAGTGACCATACACATTAAAACCGCCCCCGAGATCGAAAAAATGCGCATCGCCGGGAGACTCGCTTCCGAAGTTCTGGACATGATTACCCCTCATGTTGCCGCGGGTATTACGACGGATCAGCTAAATACCCTATGCCATGACTACATCGTAAACGAACAACACGCAATTCCCGCTCCCCTCGATTATCACGGATTTCCCAAATCCATTTGCACCTCGGTCAACCATGTGGTCTGTCACGGCATCCCAGGGGATAAGAAGCTCAAAAATGGTGACATTGTTAATCTGGACATCACCGTTATTAAAGACGGTTTTCATGGTGATACCAGCCGCATGTTTGTCATCGGAAAACCTTCTATTCTCGCGGAGCGAGTGGTACGCGTCAGTGAAGAGTGCATGTGGAAAGGTATTGAGCTGGTCAAACCCGGCGTCCGCTTAGGAGATATTGGACACGCTATTCAGCAACATGCTGAGAACAATAATTTTTCCATTGTGCGCGAATATTGCGGACATGGTATTGGCCGTAATTTCCATGAAGACCCACAAGTGCTTCACTATGGCACACCCACCACTGGTGTGGTTCTGGAACCCGGCATGACTTTTACTATTGAACCGATGGTCAACACCGGCAAAGCGGCGGTAAAACTCCTACCAGATAAATGGACTGTAGTGACAAAAGACCGCAGCCTCTCCGCTCAGTGGGAGCATACTGTCCTGGTAACGGATAGTAGCTACGAAATCCTAACAACATCCGAGTAAATCATGCCATTAGCCAATCCTGAGCTGTTTAAGGAGGGCGAATTTGTTGCACGCCTTACCACGACAAAACCAGTATTTAAGGTATTCCGCGACACCCTTAAGGAAGCAGAACAGCATCTGTCCAATGCATTCTATAACGGTGCTGATATTTCGAAATTGGTCTCGCAACGGGCTTGGCTGATTGATCAGCTTCTCCGACACTGTTGGCAGCTACATTTCCCACCAGAGAAACGACAGCAAGCATCCTTGATTGCCGTTGGTGGTTATGGCCGGGGCGAGCTCCACCCTGGTTCAGATATCGATATTATGATTCTCCTTAACGAACAAGGCGACCAGGGAATCTGCAGTAATATCGAAGCCTTCCTAACCATGCTGTGGGATATCGGCATGGAGGTTGGCAGCAGTGTACGCACCGTTGCAGATTGTATTCATCACGGCGGAGAAGATATCACCATCGCCACCAACCTGATGGAAGCACGGTTAATCTGTGGCGAAGAGAGCTTATTTCAGCAAATGCGAAATAGTGTAGGTCCCACTAGCATCTGGCCCAGCGATCAATTCTTTGCGGCTAAGCTGCAAGAACAGGTAGCGCGGCACAATAAATACAATTACACCGCTTATAATCTGGAGCCCAACCTCAAAGAGGGCCCTGGTGGATTACGCGATATTCAGATCATTGGCTGGGTTGCCAAACGGCACTTTGGCGCCCAAACCCTACACGATTTGGTCAGCCATGGATTTCTCACTGAAACGGAATACTATCAGCTAAGTAAAGGGCAAGAATTTTTGTGGCGTATTCGCACGGCTCTGCACCACCTCAGCAAACGCCGTGAAGATCGCTTACTGATTGATGTGCAACGTAAACTGGCAGACTTTTTCGATTATCAGCAGAGTGACAACCACTTGGCAGTCGAACTATTCATGAAGGATTATTACCGCACCATCCGTGAGCTAAGCTGCCTCAATGAAATGTTACTACAACTCTTTAAAGAGGAGATTCTGTATGCCAATGAGCCTTGTAAGATAAAACCCATTAACCAACGGTTCCAGATTCGCAAAGGCTTCATTGAGGTTACCCATCACAAGGTATTTGAGCAGCATCCCCCAGCACTGCTGGAGATATTCCTTTTAATGGAACAGAATCACCATCTTAAAGGGATACGTGCCGGCACTATTCGTCTGATTCGCCAAAGCCTGCACCGTATCAACCAGAATTTCCGTACTAACCCCATCTGCAATGAGCTGTTCATTGAAATTCTCTGCCAACCAGAGGGGGTTACCCATGAGTTACGGCGTATGCATCGCTATGGGGCTTTGGGGGCCTATCTGCCGGTGTTCAATAAAATCATTGGTCAGATGCAGCACGATCTGTTCCATGTCTATACCGTGGATGAACACACTCTGGGGGTACTGCGCAATGTACGTCGCTTCTCTGTACCAGAGTTCGCCTATGAATACCCTCTGTGTAGCCAACGCTTTCACCACCTTCCCAAACCGGAACTGCTCTATATTGCAGCCCTCTTCCACGACATCGCCAAAGGACGAGGTGGAGATCACGCAGAGCTGGGCGCAATCGACGCCTGGGAGTTTTGCATGCAACACTGCCTCTCTGAAGAAGATGGAGATCTAGTCACTTGGTTAGTCAAAAACCATTTATTGATGTCTCGCAGTGCTCAAGGTAAAGATTTAGGCGATATGGTGGTCATCAATGAGTTCGCCAGTATTGTCGGCTCACAACTGCGCCTGGACGCCCTATACCTACTCACTGTGGCCGACATTCGCGCCACTAGTCCAGAAGTCTGGAATGCCTGGAAAGACGCCCTACTCAAAGAGCTCTATTACGCTTCCAGTCGCGCCTTGAGCCGTGGATTGGAAAATCCACTGCAAGAGTCTGAGCGTATCGCCTATAACAAAGAGATGGCGCATGAGCAGCTGGCACTGCACCGTATCAGCCCCCAGATGGCCTCTTCCCTATGGGAGCGCCTCAATGACGACTATTTCTTAGTACACAGTGCCGATGAAATTACCTGGCAAACCCGTCATATCCTGAACTGCAAACCTGAACAGCTCCCCTTGGTCATCATCCGTCAAATGACTCGCCGAGGAGGCACAGAAGTATTCCTCTACACCCGAGATAAAGACTACCTTTTTGCCAAAGTGACTGCTGCTCTGGAGCAGCTGGATATGAACATTGCCGATGCCCGCATCGTCACCTCTCAGGATGGATATACTCTGGATACCTTCATCATTCTGGATCAACAAGGAGAGGCAATATCTGATCGGGATTATCTACGGGAGATTACCAAAACCATCAAACACTATCTGGGTATTGAAAGTGATAAGCCACCCACTATCAACAAGCGTGCAGCCGTACAGTTAAAACACTTCCCCATCCCTAACGAGGTGAGTTTTACCCATGACAAGCGTAATAAGCGCACCATCATGAAGGTGATCACATCAGATCGCCCTGGAGTACTAGCAAGAATCGGAGCAGCACTCTGGCAATGTCAGATCAATCTGCAAAATGCCAAAATTGCCACCTTTGGGGAACGGGTCGAGGATCTATTTTTCATCACGGATAACAACGGACAACCGCTATGGGATGAGGATGACTGCCGGAGATTACGCCAAGCCGTCATCGAGCAGCTTGAGAGATAATCACTACAAAACGAAACGCTCTGCCAGCTTTTCTCGCACCTCTATCAGCACCTCATCATACTGTGCCTGGGTAAGCCCCAGCTTACCCAGAATCGCCGGTACATCTTCTAGCTGCGGCAGGTGCTGGCGAATCGCTACGAGATCCCCCTGATGCACCTGAAAATCGATTTCATGGGCCAGCGTCAATACCAACGACTGGCGAATGGCATCACTACCAGCCTCCACACCTTCCACAGCGTAGAGCAATTTAATAGCATCAATGGTCGTTGCTGGCATGTATAGGTTACCGGCGATCCAGTCAATTAGCTCCCCTCTAGAGGTTTCACACCACTCATCCTCCAACTGATCCAAGCCAAACGCTTCATTGCTCTGCTTTAACAGCTCGTCGCACTGCTTGGGGAAATTGGCAGCCAATGTCATAGAGGCAATATCGTGGATAATACCGGTAAACTCCATCTCATCGGCCAATTGGCGACTCAGATGCTGAGCAATCAGTTTACTGATCAAGGCGATAGAGAAACTATGTTCCCAAAGCTTTTCCACTGCGATGCTATGTACATCGGAAAAAGAGCGCATCGCCGCTAGCGTAACTACCAGTTTAACGTTCTTCACCCCCAAGAGATTAATCGCATTACGGACACTGGTGATCTCCTGATAACGACGATAGAGGGGGGAATTGGCATATTTCAGCATCATACCGCTCAGGGTAGGGTCTTCTGCCACCACAACGGCAACATCATTGATTGAGTAATCATCCTTAGAGAGAACATCAAGGATACGCATCCCAGCCTCAGAGACCTTGGGAAGATTCAAACTTTCCAGTTGTAGTTGCATGACACCTTCCAATAAACGTCAATTATTGTTCAATAAACTCTAGCGCATTGCCATCAGGATCACGGAAAAATACCGCATTTCGTCCAGAGCTGCTGCGGGTATACGGAATTTCTCGCTGCTGAAGCAGATCTTCTAATGCTGCCACATTATCGATAGAGAAAGCCACATGGCGATCACGACCACCATGCTCTGGACGTCCTTCCAATGGATCGGGATTGGGCAATTCCATCACGTGAAACTCCTGATCCCCCAGCACCAGCCACGCACCGGGGAAGCTCAACGCCCGCTTAGGATTCACCGCCATCCCCAACAAGCCACAATAAAAATCCAGAGACCGTTGGGTATCACTCACCAGTACGCTGACATGTAACAGTTTGCTGACTTTGAAGTTTTTGCTCATTCAAATGACTCCGGGTAGAGAGGTAAGCGGCTAATACTATCAGCCCACCACCGATCCACTCCACCCTTTGCATCACCTCATCTGTTAATATCAGAGAGGAGACAGCCCCCACCACCACCTCAAACAGCATAATGACCGCTGAACGGGAAATTGGCATATGGGTAACACCATACAGCACTGCCAAAGTCATCGACACAATTCCGAAAAACCCCAGTATTACTGCATAACTTACGATCTCCAACGAGGTATTTGGCAGCTCAAATCCCTGACTCACAATCATCAACAACACTACAATTGTCACCCCAAACCAAGTGGATGCCGTCTTCACCGCCACCGGCACATCCTGTAGCTTACGAATCAGTACATTCGCCAAGGCAAAGCCCACACCTGAGGAAATCGCCAGCCAATCTGCCGTATCCCGAGGCCAGGGTATGCCCATCGAAGGATCCCAAAGCATGACCATAGCACCAATCAATGCCATAACCAGAGTCAATCCCCCCATGCGATCCAACCGCTCTCCCAAAATCATCCAGCCCAGCAGAATCGCCCACACCGGAGAGAGATAAAACAGCAGAATCACCCTTACAACCTGGCCATCCAGTACCGCCAGGATAAACGCGACATTGCACCAGGCTTGGCTTAGCACCATCAGCAACATAATCCCCGGATGCAGCAGCAAATCCCGCCACTGAGCACGCATAATCCACACCCCTACCAGGGAGGCCGCACCGTAAATCACCAAGGTTGCCCAAAGCCCGCCCAATCCCGCCTCATCCAGCAGGCGCAATGGATACCAAAGGATTCCCCACATAGATGAAGAGAACAAAAGGCAGAAAACCGGTAAAAAATGGGGCGGGAATTTGGACAGCATAGGCGGATGCTCTATAATCGACAGCTTAATTTAATGTAATCGTCTTTGACGATCTACGATTTTAAAAGAATTCCAGCCGTTTACGATAGATTTTCATGAATCCCGATCTACAGAAACTACAGCCTTATCCATTTGAAAAACTGGCAAAGCTTAAGGCCGAGGCCAAACTCAGCGCAAGCGATGAGCATATTGCGCTCTCTATTGGAGAGCCCAAGCACCCCACCCCTGACTTTATCATCCAGGCGCTAAGCGGTGAGCTTACTACGCTCTCCAACTACCCTACCACCAAGGGAACAGTGGAACTACGGCAAGCTATCGCTGATTGGCTTTGCCAACGCTTTTCACTGCCGCAAACCAGCCTGGATGCAGAACATCACGTGCTACCGGTAAATGGTACCCGAGAGGCGCTGTTTGCCTTCGCACAGGCCATTGTAGATCGAACCCAAGAAGCCGTTGTAGTCAGTCCCAACCCCTTCTACCAGATTTACGAAGGAGCGGCATTTCTAGCAGGTGCGACACCTTATTTTGTCAATATCAGCGCAGAGAGCGGCTACCAAGCAGACTATCTGTCGATTCCTGAAGCCATTCTGGAAAAGACCCAGCTGCTTTACCTCTGCACCCCGAACAACCCCACTGGCGGCACCTACAGTCTGGAAACACTGCAAAAATTGATTGCACTGACTGACAGATACAACTTTGTTATTGCCTCAGACGAGTGCTACTCCGAAATCTATTTTGATGAAGAGAATAAGCCTGCAGGCCTATTGGAAGCGGCAGCCGCCATGGGGCGTACTGATTACAAGAACTGCGTCGTCTTCCACAGCCTCTCCAAGCGCTCCAACGCCCCCGGCCTGCGCTCGGGATTTGTCGCTGGTGACGCGGAGGTATTAGCGCAATTCCTGCGTTATCGCACCTACCACGGCTGCGCCATGTCGCTTCCAGTCCAGATTGCCTCCATCGCTGCCTGGAATGATGAAGCTCACGTCAAACACAACCGTGACCTCTATCGAGAAAAATTCGCCAAAGTACTGGAGATCCTCTCGCCGGTCATGGATGTGCAACTACCGGATGCAGGCTTCTACCTGTGGGCAAAAACCCCGATTAGTGATGAGCTATTCGCACAACGCCTATACGGCGAATGCAATATTACCGTGCTGCCTGGCAGCTACCTCTCCCGAGAAAAGGATGGTGTAGTACCGGGCGCCAACTACGTACGGATGGCACTTGTTGCCTCCGTTGAAGAGTGTGTTGAAGCGGCGGAGCGTATCCGCGACTTCATTGGAAAATTATAGAAAGAAACGAGAATCTGAAAATTGGAGCTAACAATGAGCGATTTACGTCAAATCATCGAAGAGGCCTTTGAAAACCGTGCCGAAATCACCCCTCGCAACGTGGACACCCACGTTAAAGAAGCGGTTAATGAAGCACTGGCCAAGTTGGACAGCGGCGAGCTGCGTGTTGCTGAGCAACGTGGTGTCGGTGATTGGCAGGTTAACGAGTGGTTGAAGAAAGCGGTACTGCTCTCTTTCCGCATTGAAGACAACGACTTCATGAAAGGTGGTTACACCAACTACTACGACAAAGTACCTTCAAAATTCGCTGATTACAACAGCCGCGATTTCCGTGAATCCGGTGTACGCGTTGTACCACCAGCAGCGGTACGCCGTGGCTCTTACATCGCGTCCGGCACGGTTCTGATGCCTTCTTACGTCAACATCGGCGCCTACGTAGACAGCGGCACTATGGTAGACACCTGGGCAACCGTAGGTTCTTGTGCACAGATTGGTAAGAATGTTCACCTTTCTGGTGGTGTAGGCATTGGTGGTGTACTGGAACCTCTGCAAGCGGCACCTACCATCATTGAAGACAACTGCTTCATCGGTGCCCGCTCTGAGATCGTAGAGGGTGTTATCGTTGAAGAGGGTGCGGTTATCTCAATGGGTGTTTACATTGGTCAAAGCACCAAGATCTTCAACCGTATGACTGGTGAAGTGACCTACGGCCGCGTTCCAGCTGGCTCTGTAGTGGTATCAGGCAACCTGCCTTCTAAAGATGGCAGCTACAGCCTCTACTGTGCGGTTATCGTAAAGCAGGTAGATGAGAAGACCCGTGGAAAAGTGGGTATCAACGAGCTGCTGCGTGACATCTAACCGACTCTACGCATAGCAAAAAGCCCTGGCAGGTACTTATCCTGCCAAGGCTTTTTTATTTTCAGTTATTAGCCTAGTCTTTCCAAGGTCTTCTCCAAAGCCTCTTTAGCAATGGGCTTCACCAAAAAGCCCGCAACACCACTATCCTGCCCCTTTTGTAGTAACTCCTTGGTAGGTGACTCGGTAACCAGCACCACTTTAAACTTACTCTTTTTCACGAGAGTCTCCATCAACCCCATCACATCCACTCCACCCAAATCCATATCTAAAAAAGCTACCCCAACCTTAAATTTTCTAATTAACTCAAGGATTTCACGGGTATCCCTCCCTTTTCCAAGGAAGCGGTAATGCTTACTTCTTAGATAGGACTCTATCTGGTCAGAGGCAGAGAGATCATCACTGAATACCAAGGCTTGATGACGGTTGGGGTCAAGAACCTTTCCCGATGCAAAATCAAACTCTTGGATACCCATTTTACTCTCCTGACGGCACATATTGCGTAGGTTATCGGCAGGCAGGTGGAATGCTACACACCTCCTCCTGGCAACAATTTGCTTAGCACAACCTACCTTTATCGGAATTTTTTACTATATTTAAAGACGTGGTAACCCGTTATAGGCTACCCCGGTTTTTGGGTAGCTGACCGGTAGAGGAGTTGATTATGAATCAAAAAGAGCACCTGATTGAGCAACATGTCCTTCAATATCAGGCAAGGCTTGCTCATATCGACGAGCTGGTAGAGCGAGTCGAAAATGGAAACAATCTAAATGACGCCTCAGAACTATGTGATGAGCTCTGTCAAATCCGCAAGGAGCGACAGGCTTTGATCGACCATATCAACCAATTAAAAATGAAAACCCGTGAAGAGTGGCAGGAGAATACCATTGAAGAAGCCGGCCCCATGATTATCTGGGAAGCTGTCGCCAAAAAACTGGAACGTTTGCTACGCACCACCCGCCACTAAACCACCCACCATGGCGCCACCACCCCGTGGTGAGCGCCCTGAAACCACTTCAGCCGATTCCCCATATCCCTTACAATTCCCTGTACGATGAAAAACAACAGGAGTCATAAGACTATGCTAACCGTCTTTGGAATCAAGCAGTGCGATACAGTAAAAAAGGCCCTGAAGTGGCTAGAAGCAAATCATATTGAGCACATCTTCCATGACTATCGCAAAGAGGGAATTGAAGGCAATATGATTGACCGCTGGATCAATGATTTTGGCTGGGAGGCCTTGGTGAACAAGCGTTCAACAACTTGGCGTAATCTGGACTCTGCAACGAAAGAGACCTTGGGAGAAAATACCATTAAAGCCGTATTATTAGAGAACCCCACCCTCATCAAGCGGCCCATCGTAGAAGGCGGCAAATGCCCATTAATCGGCTTCAAAGCCGATGAATACGAAAAAAATATTCAAGGTTAATCATGACTTACAGCAACGAATGGCAAAAACGGGGGCTGGTCCGCCGATTTAATGGAAAAATCACCGCCAAGGAGATCGTCAATGCCAACTTGAGCCTACATGGTGATGCACGATTTGATGACCTTCTCTATGTGATCAATGACTTCACGCTATTAGAAGATTTTGAAGTCACAGATGCCGACATCATGCTTATTTCAAGCATTGATCAGATTGCAACACTAACCAATCCACTTCTGAAAATTGCTATCGTTGCCACCATGCCCGATCTGCTGAGCTGGATAGAAGCTTACATGGCGCAAATGGAAGAATCCGCTTATGAGTGCCAGCTCTTCTCCACTTTCAAAGAGGCTGAAGAGTGGGTCAAGCCTTATTCATAATGATGATAGCGAAAAGGTTCGCCCCTGCCATAGACACCTCCGTCATAACCTGAGACTAAGCCTTTCCCAGGCTTCGATGAAGCCTGGGATAAAATACCTGATCAGGATTTACGCCATAAGTCGTTACGACCCACCCATGGCGATGATATTGGAGTCGCCTACTCCCCCCCGGGAACTCAACAGGATCGATTACCTTAATGTGCTATCCCACAGCCCGATCTCATAACAGCGTCTTATATCTACGCCTTACTAAAGCTCATCCGTTCACCATCGTAATCCACTTTAATGGCATCGCCACCGGCAAACTGACCACTGAGGATCTGTTGTGCCAGAGGATTTTCGATGTGTTGTTGAATAGCCCGTTTTAACGGACGTGCTCCATAAACTGGATCAAATCCCGCTTCAGCCAGATTACTCAACGCGGCATCGGTAAGTTGCAGTGACATATCGCGCTCTGCCAAGCGTCTACGCAAGTAGTCCACCTGTATATCGGCAATCGCTTTAATCTGCTCTTGTGCCAATGGATGGAATACCACGACTTCATCTACACGGTTAATAAACTCCGGGCGGAAGTGCATGGAAACTTCTTCCATCACCTTGCTCTTGATCTCATCGTAATGCTCATCACCGGCACACTCCTGAATGCGCTGACTGCCCAGATTGGATGTCATGACGATAACCGTATTACGGAAATCAACAGTGCGGCCGTGACCATCGGTAAGACGCCCATCATCCAATACTTGCAGCAAAATATTGAAGACATCAGGGTGAGCCTTCTCCACCTCATCCAGCAGTAATACCGAGTAGGGTTTACGACGTACGGCTTCAGTAAGATAACCGCCCTCTTCATAACCCACATAACCGGGAGGTGCTCCAATCAAACGGGCAACCGAATGCTTCTCCATAAATTCTGACATGTCGATACGCACCATCGCCTCTTCGGTATCAAACAGGAACTCTGCCAGCGCCTTACACAGCTCAGTCTTACCCACACCAGTAGGACCAAGGAACAGGAAAGAACCATTGGGGCGATTAGGATCAGAGAGACCCGCTCTGGAACGGCGGATTGCGTCAGAAACAGCACGCAGTGCTTCACCCTGACCCACCACCCGTTGGTGCAGGTTCTCTTCCATTCTCAGCAGTTTCTCTCGCTCCCCTTCCAGCATCTTGGAGACAGGGATTCCAGTCCACTTGGAGACCACTTCCGCAATCTCCTCATCGGAAACGTTGTTACGCAGCAGTTTGGTATCATGCATCTCAGCCTGAGTTGCCATATCCAACTGCTTTTCCAGCTCAGGAATGCGGCCATATTGTAGCTCCGACATACGGCCTAGATCACCGGCACGCTGGGCAGTCTCCAGCTCGATGCGGGCACGCTCCAGCTCCTCTTTAACGTGCTGAGCGCCTTGTAGCGATGCCTTCTCCGCTTTCCACACCTCTTCCAACTCGGAATATTCCCGAGAGAGTTTGATGATCTCCTGCTTCACGTCACCCAGGCGACGCTTGGAAGCTTCATCACTCTCTTTCACCAATGCTTCATGCTCAATCTTGAGCTGGATCAGACGACGCTCAAGCTTATCCATCTCTTCTGGCTTAGAATCGATCTCCATACGGATACGACTGGCCGCTTCATCCACCAAATCAATCGCCTTATCGGGTAGCTTACGATCAGAGATATAACGATGGGAAAGGGTTGCCGCGGCAACAATAGCAGGATCGGTAATATCCACCCCGTGATGCACTTCGTACTTCCCTTTCAAGCCACGCAGGATGGCAATGGTGTCCTCCACTGAGGGCTCATTCACCAGCACTTTTTGGAAACGGCGCTCCAAGGCAGCATCCTTCTCTACATATTCGCGGTATTCGTTAAGGGTTGTGGCACCGATACAGTGAAGCTCTCCACGCGCCAAGGCAGGCTTGAGCATGTTGCCCGCATCCATAGAGCCCTCCGCCTTCCCGGCACCCACCATGGTGTGAATCTCATCGATGAACAGGATAATTTGTCCCTCCTGCTTGGAGAGATCATTCAGTACCGCCTTCAGGCGCTCTTCAAACTCACCACGGAATTTAGCTCCCGCAATCAATGAACCCATATCCAAAGAGAGTACCCGCTTCCCTTTAAGGCCTTCAGGTACCTCTCCATTAACAATGCGCTGGGCGAGCCCTTCCACAATAGCGGTTTTTCCCACCCCCGGCTCACCAATCAATACTGGGTTATTTTTGGTACGACGTTGTAGCACCTGCACTGTACGGCGGATCTCATCATCCCGCCCGATAACCGGATCCAACTTACCTTGCTCGGCACGCTGGGTCATATCAATGGTGTACTTCTCCAGAGCCTGGCGCTGCTCTTCCGCATTAGGATCATTTACATTCTGTCCGCCACGAAGCTCATCAACTGCTTTCTCGATACCGGTCTTACTGGCACCGTTATCCCGCAGGACACTGCCTAAGCGGCCCTTGTCCTCTACCGCCGCCAACACAAACAATTCACTGGAGATGTATTGATCTTTGCGTTGCTGGGCCAGCTTGTCGCAAACATTCAACATGCGCGCTAGGTCAGAAGAGATTTGCACATCTCCCTGGATGCCTTCCACTTGTGGCAGATGATCGATAGCATCCCCTAAAGCGGAGCGAAGTGCATTAATATTCACGCCACTTTTTAGCAGCAGATTGCGGGTGGTTCCCCCCTCCTGGTCCATCAGGGCAACCATTACATGAAGGGGCTCGATATATTGATGATCTTTGCCGACTGCCAGGCTTTGCGCATCCCCCAAAGCCATCTGGAATTTGGTGGTGAGTTTGTCGCTTCTCATCTCGTTTTGTCCTCAAAAATTCATTATTGCTAAATTGTTTATAAGGACGATTTAACAGAGTTCAAGAGCTAGGGGTAGCACCACAGATACAGTCAGCAATACGCGCCAGATCCTGCCGGCTTTGAGCTTTATTGGTTATAATTGTAGGGTATTGCCGGATCGTGGCCTGTCCCGGGATGAGTAACGGGAGAAACACACTGCCTGCACCACGGACGCCACGAATATGTAATGGCGTGATCGCCGCACCACTGAGATAAGCCAATCGCACAGCACCACTTTTCAGGCGATGCATAGGCTCATCAGGGTGCTGAATAACGCCCTGGGGGAAAAGTGCCACCACTTCCCCCTCTTGTAGCGCCTGCAATGCCGCCTTAAAGGCCTGCTCTGGCCGCCCCTGGCGATCTACCGGTATACATCCCACCATACGGTAAAGCCAAGTAAAGCCGAAACGGTGGTACTCTTCAGTTGCAATTAAAAAGCGTAAAGGGCGTGGGGAGATGGCCAATAGTAGTAGCGGGTCCAGACCCGACAAATGATTTGCCACCACTATGGCTGGGCCTTGTTCCGGCAAGTCAATTAACTCGCTACGCAAGCGGTGAAAATAGCGACAATAGAGACGATTCAACCCATCCATCCAGTTCAGCCAGGGGTGCCCCCACTCTGCCAACCTGTATCGACGGGCAGCAAGATAGAGCCACACCACCAGCAGCAACCCAATACCTAACAACAAAAGACTCAACATATGGCCGCAATCATACCGATTTTTGCGGTACTACTCCTTTTTCTCACCTTCAGCAGGCTCTTGTTGCTCCTTGCCACTGAGCTGATTTAACAGTGTCAGCACCGCTTCGTGGTTGCGCATCTTGGCAGCGCTCTCAGCCGTCAGCCCGCTTTTACTCTCTGCCGCCATATCAGCCCCGTTAGCCACAAGAAGACGAATCAATTGCGGGTTACCGGACTGCGCAGCCAAAATGAGTGCTGTCATCCCCTGATTATCCACTGCACTGACACTGGCTCCCTCCGCCAGCAGCAGCTCAACCACATCCAGATTGCCAAAGAAAGCCGCCCCCATCAGTGGCGTTCGGCCCTGTGCATTGGCGCTATCCACCTTGGCCCCATCCAGCAACAACTGCTTTACCTCGGCCAGCTTACCTTCCCGAGCGGCAGCAAACAGCTCCGCATCCAGCTCTGCTGCCTGAGGTGTTGATACAGTAAATAGCAGAACCAACAACAGGGACCATACTCGTGATATGGACATCAACAATCCTCTCCACACGTTAAAAATCAGACAGATATCTCACTGTAAGCAATAGTAGTACCAATCCACCGAAACCAGCAAACCCTCACACTTCATATAGATGAAGGCGGAAACTACCCGCCGCCACATCGCACAACCCTTGCCATAGCAGGCTGAGACGATTATGGTGTCACGGTTTTGTTATCCAGATCGAGAAAGTGAAAACCTATGGTCAAACCCGCCCCCCTTCCCACTACACTCTCTGACGATGTCATGCGTGCTCTGGCTGAGGATATCGGTGATGGTGACCTCACTGCCGCACTAGTACCAGAAGACGAGCAATGTGTTGCAACCGTTATCTGCCGAGAAGCCGGCACTATCAGCGGCTGTGCCTGGTTCAATGAGGTATTCCACCAGCTCGATCCCAGCATTATCATCGAGTGGACAGTTAAGGATGGCGATCAAGTGATCGCAGATCAACCACTCTGTACCCTACAAGGCTCAGCCAGAACCATCCTAACCGGTGAACGTAGTGCACTTAACTTTCTGCAAACCCTCTCAGCCACTGCAACCCTCACCCGCCAATATGTGGATGCGATCGCTGGCACAGGCTGCAACATCCTCGACACCCGTAAAACATTGCCAGGACTTCGTCTGGCCCAAAAATATGCGGTTACCTGCGGAGGAGGACAAAACCATCGTATCGGCCTCTATGACATGATTCTGATAAAGGAGAACCATATCATGGCAGCTGGCTCTATTTCTGCGGCAGTCGCCCGAGCTCGCGAACTCTCGCCTCAGGTGAAGGTCGAAGTAGAGGTTGAGAATCTGGATGAACTGCAACAGGCGTTGGAAAGTGGTGCCGATATTGTCATGCTGGATAACATGGATAATGCCACCATGAGCCAAGCGGTTAAAATCACCAACGGACGCAGCAAGCTGGAAGCATCAGGTGGGGTTAATCTGGAAACCATCCGAGGCATTGCTGAAACGGGTGTGGACTACATCTCTGTTGGTTTACTAACCAAAGATATCAAAGCTCTGGATCTCTCCATGCGTTTTCAGCCGCAATAACGGCAACTCTGGCCATTTAGAGATGCGATAATCTGCCATTCGTGTTAGATTTTAACCTGGAACTAATAAATCATCTGTTGGAGAAGATTGGTGAAAAAAACTGTAAGCGTAATCGCGATTTCATGCCTGACTTTGTTGGCAGGCTGCTCGAACCAAGGGGACGACCAAGCCGCTAACCAGGCTCCACAACAAACTGCTCCGGCTCCTGAGCAAACTCAACAAGCCATGCCAGCTAACCACCCACCGATGCCGGGCCATACCGGTGCAGGTCACCAAGGTGGCGCAGCAAACCAAACACAGGCGAAAGTAGTGAGTGTAACCCATGCGGCAGGCTACACCTATCTTGAAGTGGAAGCCAATGGTTCTACTACCTGGGTAGCCGCTTCTCCAGTGAATGCCAAAACAGGCGATACTATCGCTTGGGCAGGTGGTGCAGTAATGCGTAACTTCACCAGTAAATCCCTGCGCAAGACCTTCCCTGAGATCATCTTTGTTGATCAGGTGACCGTCGTACAATAATGCGACACGATCTCCCCTTACCCCCTAGTAAGGGGAGAGGTCTATCACACCCTATCACACTGTACTCTCTGGCCTGCTAGGGCTAAAATTCCCTCTTTAATTCTGTCATCCGTAAATTAAGGTAACCAAGTCACTGCTATGCGTGCATCCAATTTTCTACTTGCCACTCTGAAAGAGACCCCCTCTGACGCCGAAGTCATCAGCCATCAGCTAATGCTACGCGCAGGAATGATTCGTAAACTCGCCTCAGGCCTCTATACCTGGTTACCAATGGGACTACGCGTTCTACGCAAGGTTGAAACCATCGTTCGTGAAGAGATGAATCGGGTTGGGGCACAAGAAGTATTGATGCCAGCAGTACAACCTGCAGAGCTATGGGAAGAGTCAGGCCGTTGGGACCAGATGGGTGATGAGATGTTACGCCTCAAAGACCGCCATGAGCGGGACTTCTGCTTCGGCCCCACCCATGAAGAGGTTATCACCGACCTGGTACGCAATGAGTTACGCAGCTATAAACAGCTGCCTACCACTTTTTATCAAATTCAGACCAAATTCCGTGATGAACGTCGTCCCCGTTTTGGTGTAATGCGCGCTCGTGAGTTCCTGATGAAGGATGCCTATTCCTTCCATATCGACCAAGCCTCCCTGCAACAGACTTATGATGCAATGCATGAGGCCTATTGCCGCATCTTTACCCGCCTGGGGCTGGAGTTCCGTCCGGTATTGGCAGACACCGGCGCTATTGGCGGTAGTGCTTCCCATGAATTCCATGTACTGGCGGAATCGGGGGAAGATGACATCGCCTTCAGCAGCGACAGTGATTATGCTGCAAATGTAGAGATGGCTGAAGCAATTGCCCCTGCTGGTGAACGGGCCGCTGCCACACAGGCTATGACAACTGTGGATACACCGAACAGCCATACTATTGATGAGGTTTGTGCCGAGCTGGGTGTACCCGCTAACCAAACAGTAAAAACCTTATTGGTAAAAGGCGCAGAAGAAGGACAGGTCATCGCTCTGGTACTACGAGGTGATCACACACTGAATGAGATCAAAGCGGAGAAATTGGAACAAGTCGCTGCTCCACTCAGCTTCGCCGCCGATGCAGAGATCAAACACGCCGCGGGCTGTAGTGCCGGCTCACTTGGACCTGTCGGTCTGAATATTCCAGTACTGGTAGATCGTAGCGCAGCCCACCTGACAGACTTTGTCTGTGGTGCTAATGAAGATGGAAAACACCTCACCGGTGTCAACTGGGGCCGTGATTTGCCAGAACCTATCAGCGTGGATCTACGCAATGTAATTGAAGGCGACCCAAGCCCCGATGGTAAAGGTGCTCTCTCCATCAAGCGTGGCATCGAGGTGGGGCACATCTTCCAGTTAGGCGATAAATACAGCCAGGCAATGAACGCCTCAGTATTGGATGAAAATGGCAAGGCCATTATCGCCACCATGGGCTGTTACGGTATAGGTGTCTCCCGTGTAGTAGCCTCTGCTATCGAACAAAATCATGATGAGGGCGGTATCATCTGGCCTGAAGCGATTGCCCCTTTCCAGGTGGGTATCGTGCCCATCAACATGCAAAAATCTGAAATAGTTCAAGAGGCGGCCGAAACACTCTATAAGACCTTTAGCCAAGCGGGTATTGAGGTGCTGTTGGATGACCGTAAAGAGCGCCCAGGGGTAATGTTTGCTAATATGGACCTTATAGGTATCCCCCATCGTGTCGTGATCAGCGAACGGGGATTAAAGTCCGGTACAGTGGAGTACAAAGGGCGTCGTGATGCGGAAAGCCGCGATATCTCTCTGGATGAAGTCACCACCATGCTGCTGGAGAGCCTTACCGGCAAATAAAGCATACGAGGTTATTATGCAGCCACATCACCAGTCAGGATTCCGCCAAAGTGTTACCGCTGTCACCTGGCTGGTGCTGCTGTCCCTCTTCTCCGTTACAGTTTCCGCCAAGCAGTCCCTGCCTGACCCTGAACTCCTCGATCTATTGAGTGAAGCTATCGCGGACACTCAAAGCTTTGAGGATCGTTTTGAAGCTGAAGTGTGGCTGATGGACATGTCCAGCCGCTTGTCGAAAAAGATCCCTGATCACAGCAAACGCCTGGAGCTGTTAAAACTCATCCATCACGAAGCAACCCGGGCTGAGCTGAAGCCAGAACTGGTTCTGGCCGTTATCGAGGTCGAGAGCAGTTTTGATCGCTGGGCTATCTCCTCAGCAGGTGCACGAGGATTGATGCAAATCATGCCTTTTTGGTTAGACGAGCTTGATCGTCCAAACGATAACCTGTTCGACGTTCAAACCAACCTACGTTTTGGCTGTACCATACTACGCTACTATCTTGATAAAGAGAAAGGGCATCTAAGCCGTGCCCTGGCCCGCTATAATGGAAGCCTAGGTAGCCATCGATATCCAAGCAAGGTGTTTAAAGCATTACGGGAACGCTGGGGAATACGATAGACCCGGAGTCCTCCCCCAGGTACTTAAGATGGCTTCCACAGCCATGGATACAGTCACTGGAACCAAACCCGGCAATGGCCACACTTCCCGGCAATTGCTGATTAAGCCTACACTCCTCCTCGGCAGATACCTCTACGCTGATGATATGTGCATAGCAACTAGCCAGTAAATAATCGATATGCCAGCGCAGGGTTTTCTCTGTTTGCAGGTGACGCTTCACGCGGGCTGAGAAGCTCCGCTTTGCACTTCCCACATAGCGGTAATTCCCCTTCTCAAAATGAAAACGCCCTAACCGGCCAATCTGCAAACAGACACTTCGATTAAGGCGAATATACAACAGATAGGTTTGGTGCTCAGGCTTAACCTCTGGCAGCACCACAGAGTGGATACCCACTATGGGAAGGTCTTCTTCTCAGGAATCTTCAGTACACAGCGCTCTGCTTGACAAAAAGCACCAGGATCAAAATTGGGGACACAGCGATCAGCAGAATCAATGCGGTATTTCAGTTGATTATCCTCAACATTGTATTCGCGCGCCAAACTCATCAACGTGGTGATATCCGTTGTACTGGTAGAGTACGCATAGTAAAAACGGTATCCACCACATGGTTTGGAACCGATACCGATAGTCTGACACTCGCCATCATGAGCACACAACCCTTGCTGGGTCAGCATCTCAATATCAAATTGTAGATCACTTAAGCGTTGATAATGAACACCGTCATCATCACCACCTTTATCTATATTATGAACAACCTGCTGCTCGGAGACCGCACAGCCACTCAGCAAGATAGCGATAGACAGCAGACCAGCTATTTTTCCTCTCATCTCGACTCCAGGGATTTTTCTTTGTTGTATCAAAACGTATCTTAATTCTTCCCAATAGGGAATGTGGGCTTACTGCGGTGTATCTTCTTCACCCATCAAGTGGTATTGCACCGCCAGGTGAGTCAGTTCGATATCACTCTGAATACTCAATTTATCATAGACCCGACGGCGATAAGTGCTCACCGTCTTAGGGCTTAAACAGAGACGATCAGAAATATCCTGTCCCCGGTATCCCTGAATCAACATCATCACAACCTGAAGCTCGCGTTGTGAAAGTTTCTCAAAGGGAGACTCCTCGGCCTGAGGCATGTAGGATAGGGCCATATTCTGCGCCACACACCGATCAATGTACGGCTTCCCCTGATAGACAGAGCGAATTGCCTCTATCATCTCGTCACAGGCACAGCCCTTGGTCAAGTATCCCATAGCGCCCGCCTGCAGTAGCTTATTAGGGAAGGGACCGGTTGCATGTACCGTCACCACAATAATCTTAAGATCTGGCTGCTGTTTTAACAGCTTCGTTGTTGCTTCCATGCCTCCGATGCCTGGCATATTCACATCCATTAATACTACATCGGGTTGAAACTGCTTCGCCATGTTCAGGGACATCTCCCCACAGCTGGCCTCTGCCACCACATCTATATCCTGGGCATCACTGAGCACCCTTGCCAAGCCGGTTCTGACAAGTTCATGATCATCCACAATCATTACTCGGATCATATATTTTTTTACCTACCTACTTATAGATGCTCAAGCCAATCTAACCTGTCATACGTAGCCAGACAAGAGCAATAATTTTCCTACGAGTTTATAACATTTTCCTTGTTTAAGTCTGCTAATCTCTGCGGCGTCCCCACATCACACCACTGACCATCGAAATACTCCCCACTCACTTTTCCTTGTGTAATATATTGTTTTAATAACGGTGCCAAAGCCGCCCGTCCAGGCTTCAAACCCGCAAAAAACTCAGGCCGAAAGACAGCGATACCTGAATAGGTCAATTTCTCTCCACCATTCAGCTTGAGCCAGCCATCGTCCAAAACAAAGTCCCCCTCAGGATTATGTTCAGGATTAGCAACCATCACCAGATGCGCCAGCCCCTTAGGCTGCTCAGGTAAATGCTCAAAAGGAAAATCACACCAAATATCCCCGTTAATCACCATAAACGGTTCATCCCCTAATAACGGTAATGCCTGAATGATTCCCCCTGCCGTCTCAAGGCCACCTTCCTGTTCAGGTGAATAGCTTATAGATAGACCATAGCGCTGGCCATCGCCCATCACCTGCTCAATCTTTTCCCCCAACCAAGCGTGATTAATCACGACTTGTCGGATACCAACCTTTGCCAACGCTTCCAAATGGTATTCAAGCAGCGGCTTACCCGCGACCTCCAAAAGTGGCTTTGGTGTAAAATCCGTCAGTGGCCGCATCCGCTCCCCCCGGCCCGCGGCGAGAATCATTGCCCGCACATCAGTGCTCCTCTGCCGCTAGATTATTATCGGCACTATCCAGCCAAACACGATGATTTAGCAAAGTCTCCTTCAAAGCACTAAAGCAGGGGTACTTATCTACCACCTCTTGAATATAGCCTAGTGTACGGGGAATATCATCGAGATATCCTGGCTTGTTATCCCGATGATATAAGCGGGCAAAAATCCCTACCGCCTTTAAATGCCGCTGCATACCCATCAAGTCAAACCACTCAATAAATTGACGTTCATCACACTCAAGCAGCCCCCGTCGATGGGCTTTTTGATGGTATTCTCTTACCCAGGTATAAACATGACTGATTGGCCAACGGATATAACAATCCCGCAGCAGTGATACCAAATCGTAAGTGATTGGTCCATGCACCGCATCCTGATAATCCAGTACACCAGGATTATGATTGTCACATACCATCAAGTTGCGGGAATGGTAATCTCGGTGAACACAAACTTTGGGTTGCGCAAGAGCGTTTTCTATCAGAAGTGAGTAGCTGTTCCGCAACACCAACAACTCCTCTTCACTCAACTGAAGTTGCAGATGACGTTGCAAATACCATTCAGTAAAGAGCCCCATCTCCCTTTGCAATAGCTCCTCGTCATAAGGAGGTAATTGATCCCCTACACAGTGATGCTGCAAGGTTAACAAGGTCTCGATGGCATCATCATATAATTGCGTAACACTGTTGTTATTTAATTCACTTAAATAATCACATGAGCCGAGGTCGTCTAATAGAAGAAAACCATTCTCCTGATCCTCTCCATGCAAACCGGGTACGTGGATACCCGAGGCAGAAAACAGCTTAGTTACTTTGATAAAAGGACGAACATCCTCATGACTGGGTGGCGCATCCATAACAATATAACTTTTATCTGCCAGGGTTACCCGAAAATAACGCCGAAAACTGGCATCACTCGAAGCGGGGGCTATACCAAACTGCGAAGTACCCAATACCTTCTCCAGCCAGCCGAGCATCAAGCGCTCTCTTTGTTCACTACTCATGCAAACCTACTTCAACGAATCAATGAAATAACTTCTGAAAAATCCCTGATTGATGGATATTCCGTTATATTGTTTTCTTCCCGGCAACTATCTGGTTTACGGATTGCCAAAACCTGGCCAATGCCATATCGTAGTGCACTGGATAAAACAGTAAGATTATCGTCCACCATCAATGCACTTTTTCGTTCGAAGCCATGCTTCTCCTGAAACGCTTTCCAAAAGCGTTGATCCTCTTTGCAGTAACCATAATCATGGGAGCAAATAATCTCATCAAAATGGTGACTTAGCTGAGTCTTTTCCATCTTTAATGTCAGATTCTCCGGATGAGCATTGGTCACCAGCAACACCCGCTTTTGAGCTCGTCGCAGTGTATCAAGAAACTCAATAGCATGGGGCAGAACCTGTATCAGATGAGATGCCTGTTTTTTCAGCATCATTAAATCGATATCCAACTCTTTACGCCAGTAATCAAGACAATACCATTGCAAAGTGCCAGTATGCTGTGAATATCGGGAAATCAGAGTCTGCTGGGCATCTTCAAAAGTAAGCTGATGCTTTTCAGCATAGTGTTTAGGCAACAATTGCTGCCAGAAAGTGTTGTCAAAATTCAAATCCAACAGTGTGCCATCCATATCCAACATCACGGTTTCGACACGTTCCCAGGCGATCATAGCTGCCCCTTACTTAATACAAACTGCACGGACTTTACGAAGATCGGTATATCCCTGCAAGATCTTTTCTATTCCATCCTGTAACAACGTACGCATTCCTTCAGAGATGGCCAGTCGATTCAGATCAACGATAGGCATTTTGCTGATGATTGCACGCTTGATATCATCACTGCCAAGCAACATCTCATGTAAACCAATCCTCCCCGCGTAACCCGTACCATGGCACTTTTCACAGCCAACGGGACGATATAGTGTAAAGACACCATTATTGGAAAAACGCTCACGCCACTCTTCGAATACCCATTGCTGAACATCCTCACCATTTGTAGCGACGATATCCCGGCAATATTCCCGCAGCAGCTCATCCAGCTCCTGCTGCTCCGGATGATAGGCAGTCTTACAGTGGGAACATAGACGTTTGGCAAGACGTTGAGCCAACACACCCAACAGTGCATCAGAAAAATTGAATGGATCCATCCCCATATCCAGCAGGCGGATAATGCTTTCCGGGGCACTATTGGTATGTAAGGTAGAAAAGACCAAATGACCGGTAAGGGAGGCTTCGATACCAATACTGGTGGTCTCTTTATCACGCATTTCCCCCACCATGACCACATCGGGGTCCGCCCGCAAAAACGCACGCATGGCTGTGACGAAGGTCACTCCTCCCTTAGGATTAATCTGAACCTGACGCAAACCAGGCTGCGTAATCTCTACGGGATCTTCGGCAGTCCAAATCTTCCGCTCAGGCGTATTGATATGACCTAATATGGAGTGCAGCGTAGTGGTCTTACCCGAACCGGTGGGGCCACACACAAAGATGATGCCATAAGGCATTTCAATAATACGTTTAAGCCTCTCCAGGTTTTTCGGGCTTAGGGCAAGTTGATCCAGTGCCAGTGGCTTGCCTGCAGCCAGAATGCGCATTACCACGTCCTCTAGTCCTGCCGTGGTTGGCAAAGTGGCAACCCTCAGCTCAATATTCAACGGACCAAAGCGCTTAAAATCGATCTTGCCGTCCTGGGGCTTACGCCGTTCGGAAATATCCAACTTCGCCATTACCTTAATCCGGGAAACCAGAGCATTTTTATACTGGGAAGGCAGCCTGACATACTCTACCAGCGTGCCATCTTTGCGGAAACGTACTACCGTCTTATTCTTTCCTGGATATGGCTCAATGTGAATATCAGAAGCCCCTTGTTGGTAGGCATCAACAATAATCTTATTGGCCACCTTCACCACCAGATTATCGGAGATCTGATCCTGAGTGAATGTATCCACCACATCATCTTCGTACTCTTCCAAGGCTTCAGGGTTATCTAATCCCAACACCGAAAACTCACCGCCAGAATCAGAGTAGTAAAAATCAATCGCTTGTTTAATTCCCTCAATATCCGCCATCACTGGCTCAACAATCATACTACTGTGGAACCGCAATGCCTCCATAGCTTCTCTGTCCATGGGATTTTCCATCGCAACCACTAGGCGCCCCTCAAAGATACTGATGGGCATTACACCAAACTGACGAGCAACCTCTTCACCAACCTTAGCTACGGCCTCAGGCGCAACCTGATACTCACCCAAATTAATGAATGGGATCCCCAGTTTTTTGGTCAGGCAACGCTGGACCTCAACTTTATCCACGATTCCCTGCCCCACCAAGATCTCTCCCAACGGACGACTACGATCACTCTTTTGGGCATTTAAAGCTTGTTCAAGCTGTTGATCCGACACCAAGCCTTCACTTACCAGAATATCTCCCAAGCGCATATTAGGCATCGAATGTTGGCGATTAAGTGCTTTTTGTAAATCCTCACTAGACACAATTGCATGACTCAGCAAGTATTCACCCAGTTGCTGTTTTCGTGCCCGCTGCTGAGCATCAACAGCCGACTCAATCTCCATTTGAGTCACTAAACCGTGGTTGATGAGCAGCTCTCCGAGAAACTCCCCAACCCGATAATGATCAATCGCCTTGTGAGAATAGAAAGTTTGAATATAGTGATTATTATCAATCACAGGAAAGAGGTGTAATCCATGTTCATCTGGGCGATACCCCAATGTCTCACCCTCTAATTCACTACCATCCTTAAAATCAATTTTGAATGGTTGCTCTTGGGGTGGCATCTCCACACCACGACCACTTTTATCCGGTGGCTGTTGCCCAGCATGGAATCGCTGGGTAGGAAAGGTAAGAATTTTGATCAGCTCTAGCTGCATGATGAGTTTCTCCCCTTTCCCATCCAGCAGGCTAACGGTAGGAAGGTCTGGTGAGAACTCAAGCAATTGCCCTTTTATCTTGCTGCCACTAATCAGTGTGACAATCACTTCACTCCCCGACTCAACAACCAGCTGTGGCGCATCTATCAACATGGAAGGATAGGGAAGCTGAGTCTTGGTAGGTGAAGTTTTAGGCATCGAATCTACTCGCTAGTTACTGCCTCAGGCAACACCCCGTCTTGCGGTAGCGGCCACCCCTGACAATGTTGTTGTACGATCTCACTCATCATTGAGATATGTGCTGGTGAAGCATTCAGCGCGGGAATGTAGTGGAATGCCTCCCCTCCCGCATCCATGAAAATATCTCGGTTCTCAACCTCAATCTCTTCAATGGTTTCCAGACAATCAACCGAAAATCCTGGGCAAATCACGGATACCCGCTTGATACCCTCCCCGGGTAAAGCCGCCATCGTTTCATCAGTATAGGGTTGCAGCCAGGGCTCCTTGCCAAAACGGGATTGGAAAGTCACCCGATACTGCGATTTTTCAAGTCCTAACTTTTCGGCCACTAATCGAGCCGTCTTCAAGCAATAACAGTAATAAGGATCACCCGCCTCAAAATAGCGCTGTGGCATACCATGGAAAGAAAATACCAGTAGATCACTCTCTCCATTCTGCTTCTGGCTCTGCTGAATACTCTGTGCCAATGCGCCAATATAAGCGGGATGATCAACATAACCATTAATAAAGCGTAGCTCAGGAATCCAACGCCAGCGCTGTAGCTCCTGATAAATCACATCGAAACATGACGCTGTAGTAGTAGCAGAATATTGTGGATAAAGGGGTAACACCACAATTCGTTGTGCATTAGCCTGTTTGAGCTTATCTAGGGCGGAAACGATGGAAGGATTGCCATACCGCATACCCAGTTCCACCACAAAATGGGGATTAATCTGCTCCCGAAGCACTGTTTGTAACTCACTAACCTGTTGTTGCGAGGTAAGCAGTAGTGGCGAACCTTTCTCCGTCCAAACGGACTGATAGGCATGGGCCGATTTTTTAGGCCGGGTACGCAGAATAATGCCATGTAGGATCATCCACCACAGTGGACGCGACATCTCGACGATACGAGGGTCCCACAGAAACTCTGCAAGATAACGGCGCAACGCAGAGGGCGTAGGCGCATCCGGGGTACCAAGGTTTAACAGTAAAACGCCCACCTTGGGCTGGCGCAAGTGAGGAGAGGCTTCTTTTTTGTAGTGCATAGAGATCTAAAGCGCCGTTGCGACGCCCTTTATGTTGTTATTCTCTAAAGTATACCCACACACAAGACAAAATGTTGAGCTCTCGCCTTAATTTTTTCAATAAAGGAAAAAAACATGTCGAACACCGGTGGACATGCGATAATCCAGCACAAAATCACTACACATTGATAAGTTTTACCATGAAACAAAATGAGACATCCGCCACTCTGATTGATTATCTTAAAGCAGCGCCGCTCTATCTGCTGCCACAACACCTCCTCTCTAGAATGATGCTGGCGCTAACCCGTATCCGCTTTGTCCCTTTCAAAAACCTGCACATCCGTTGGTTTGCCAAGCAGTTTCAGATCAACTTGGATGAGGCAAAACTCAATGCGCCTGAGGATTTCCCTACCTTCAACCACTTCTTTACCCGTGAGTTAAAAGAGGGGGTCAGAGAGGTTGTGCAAGATCCACAACTGTTAGCCTGCCCAGTAGATGGTGCGGTCAGCCAGGCGGGTAAGATTGAATCTGGTCGTCTCTATCAGGCCAAAGGCCACAACTACAGCCTGGAGGCATTATTGGGAGGTGATCAAGCACTATGTGATACCTTCCAGCATGGGCGCTTTGCCACTATCTACCTCTCACCCCGGGATTATCACCGTATCCATATGCCGTGCGATGCCACCCTCAAACAGATGGCCCACATTCCTGGTCGTCTGTTTAGTGTGAATAACGCCTCTGCCAAGGTCATCCCTGGCCTATTTGCCCGCAATGAACGAGTGGTCGCCCTTTTCGAAACAGAATATGGCCCTGTGGCGATGATTCTGGTGGGTGCAATCTTTGTAGGCTCCATTGAAACTGTCTGGCATGGTGTGGTAACCCCTCCTTCACGTCACAATGTGAAGCAATGGCACTACAATGATGATGAAGCCATAGAATTGAAACGAGGAGAAGAGATGGGCCGCTTCAATATGGGCTCCACCGTTATCATGTTGTTTGCCAACCCAGATGTGGAACTATCAGTAGGAATGGCAGCAGGCATCCCCGTCCGACTGGGTCAAGCAATGGCCGAACTTGCCATCAAGCCTGAGCAAAAGTGAAGCTCATCACCTCCTCAAGACGCTTTGCCCTACATGCTAACATCACCAAACGATCCACCCCTAGCGCCACACCAGCGCTGGGGGGCATACCAGATGCCAGTGCAGCCAGGAATGCCTCATCTAGCGAATGTTGAGGCAAACCCATCGTACTGCGCTGCACCAGATCGCTATTGAAACGCTGGCGTTGCTCCTCCGCATCCACCAACTCATGGAAACCATTAGCCAGCTCAACTCCCGCCAAATAGAGCTCAAATCGTTCCGCAACCGGTGGGTCTCCCGGTCGAACCTTAGCCAAGGCCGCCTGAGAGGGTGGGTAATCACAAAGAAAGGTCAATCGTCCCTGACCTAATTGGGGCTCGATAGCATGACTTAAAATCAAATTGAGCCAATCGTCCCGAGCAGACTCACCATCCCCCATATCGATAGTGATTCCTAGCCCTTCAGCGCATGACTTCAGCTCTGAGATAGAAGCCACAAAAGGATCTAGCTTCACATAGCACAGAAATGCCTGACGATAACTCAACCGCTCGCTTTCGGCCAATGCAATATGAGGGACCAGTAGATGTTGTACCAACCCCTCCACCTCATCCATTAGCTGAAGGTGATCCCAGCCAGGGCGATACCACTCCAGCATAGTAAATTCGGGGTTGTGCCGCTGACCACTCTCCCCCTGGCGAAACACCTTACAGAGCTGATAGATAGGCCCACAACCAGCCGCCAACAGGCGTTTCATGGGAAACTCAGGGGAGGTGTGCAGATAATATTCCTGCCCTAACGGGGCTTCAGGCCCCACATAGCGGCAGGAAAAGCTCTCGATATGGGGATCGCTGAGAGCGCCGCGGCTGAGCAGTGGCGTTTCCACCTCAAGCACATCGCGCTCAGCAAAAAAGGCGCGTATCCCAGCCAGGATAGACGCCCTTTTCTTAAGATTGGCAAGCGGCGCCGTCGGGCGCCACTCTTGGTGGTTGGTCACGCGGAATTAATCCTTGGCGCGTGATACGTACTCGCCGGAGCGGGTATCCACTTTCAACACATCACCAATATTAATAAACAGCGGTACGCGAACCACAGCGCCGGTCTCAAGTGTTGCAGGCTTACCACCACCACCGGAGGTATCCCCACGAACACCCGGGTCAGTCTCAGTCACCGCCAGCTCAACAAAGTTAGGGGGGGTTACTGAAATCGGCGCACCGTTCCACAACGTCAGGGTGCAAACATCCTGCTCCTTCAGCCACAGTTTGGCATCCGCAACAGCTGACTCAGAAGCGCCGATCTGCTCGAAGGTGTCCTGATTCATAAAGTGCCAGAACTCACCATCGTTGTAGAGGTATTGCATATCGGTATCGATGACATCGGCCGCTTCAACCGTCTCCCCAGACTTATAGGTACGCTCAACCACGCGGCCAGTCTTCAGGTTGCGGATCTTAACGCGATTGAAAGCTTGCCCCTTACCCGGTTTTACAAACTCATTTTCGATGATCGCGCAAGGATCACCATCGATCATGATCTTCAAGCCGCCACGGAATTCATTAGTGCTGTATGTAGCCATTTCACCCTCATTCTGAGAAGATTAGTCAATTAATTCGAAGTTGAAAGGGCTATATGATAGCGCGAACTTGCCCAACATGGCAGACCTCTGATTGGCAAAATGAGCTGGCACAGGCCATTCGTGACCCGGAAGAGCTACTAAAGCGGCTCAACCTTAGCCAGGAACAGCTTCCTGCCATGCGACAAGCCAGTGAACAGTTTCCCCTACGGGTGACAGAGAGTTATCTATCACGGATACGCCCTGGGGACCCTCAAGACCCTCTTCTGCTGCAAATTCTTCCTAAAGGCGATGAATTACTCGCTGTAGAAGGCTTTGGCCGTAATCCGGTCGGCGACCAACAAGCAATGGCCGTTCCCGGTCTGCTGCATAAATACCATGGGCGCTGCCTACTCATCGCCACTGCGGCTTGTGCCTTGCATTGCCGCTACTGCTTTCGACGCCATTTCCCCTACCAAGAGTCTCGCTTGGATAGCCTCTCCCTCCAGCGTGCATTGGATTATATTACTGCGGACAATACGCTCGAAGAAGTTATATTGAGTGGTGGGGATCCCCTCTCTTTGAGTGACCAACGCCTGGAGGAGCTGATTTCCCAGCTAGAGAGCATTTCCCATGTGAAACGTCTGCGCATCCATACCCGCCAACCCGTCGCGCTGCCCAGTCGTATCACTAACCCACTGTTGTCTCTATTGACTCGCAGCCGTTTGCAGATTGTGATGGTATTGCACTTCAACCATGCTAATGAATTCAATCAGGAGGTCGCTACCGCTATGGAGCGATTAGCAAATAGTCGCATCACCTTACTCAATCAAAGTGTACTACTAAAGGGGGTAAATGATCGGGTGGACATCCTTAAGAAACTTTCTAACACCTTGTTTGATAACGGCATTATCCCCTATTACATCCACCTATTGGATAAAGTGGCTGGAGCTGCCCATTTTGACATTAAGGAAAATGAAGCAAAAATGCTGTTAGAAAAATTAAGGGCTGAACTGCCTGGCTATTTAGTCCCTCAATTGGTGAGAGAAACCCCCGGAGAGCCTAATAAAACTCCCGTAATCCAATAAAAAATATACACTAAATATTGAATGTAAATTGAACAACCACTAATCTATCAAGACTAATAACCTATAATAACAATAATAAGTATGTGTCTGCGGAATAAGCAGATATTCGGAATGGTAGCGAAAGAAGGTGCGTATCGTGGGGAATCACCACCTTAATTTTGCCATTCCCGAGCAATTGCCGCCAGGCAAAGAGGACCGTGACCTCCGGCCGAAAAAGGTGCAAGAGTGGTTAGGTAATCTGCCTCGGGCAAACATCGGGCTAATGGCAAAGCAGGTGTTCGACCTGCTTGTCGAAAGCAATCGCCTTAAGATTGAGCCTTCCGCTCGCCTTCAGATTATCCAGTTTCTGTATGAACCTGCCGATTATATCCTGGCTGCCTTGGAAAAATATTACATAGGCACAACGCTACCACTCTCCCCAAAGAGTCACAAAATCTCAATGCTGGCCCAAAGCCTGCTTCACGAGGTAGTCATCGCTCACAAATCACTGATTAGTGATTTAATAGGCACCCACAAATTACGTATCAAACGAGATCAGCTGGCGTTGATCATGCACAACCAACTGGCATTCAGTAATCGCCTATTACTCAGCCTCTACCTCACTTATACTGATATCCCTAAACAGTTTTGGCGCGAACAGTGCACACTACTACAGTACGCAGAGCAATTTTCTGTCACAGAGTTAGCGGTTTTTGGTAGTCAGTCCCCCTGGAATATTACCAATCGTTTCAAACAATCTTTGCTACTGGCAACCGCCTCACCCGCCAGTCTGGAACAGCGAGAAATACAACAGCTTTATACCAACCTCAGCGCCTGGGTCAGCCGCTGTAAACTCTTGAATATGGATAAGTACACTCCAGGGCTTCACTCACTATTTATCAATCTTAATGATGATAAAGGGCCACAACACCTCGAGAATCCTGACAACTTTGATAGTGCCTGGAGAATCATCGACAACACGGCTCTCAATCCGATATTGGAGAGTGAGATTGAGAAAATACACAACGAAGTCACGTCTGCCCAACTCCACGAGCAATCCCTACAACGCATCCTGAAACAATTCAGTCAGGGTCAAAAACGTCATTTCAATCGTACAACCAGTGATGGCGCTTTTACCCTGGCAATAGGCACCAGTGCCATTCACTGGATGCTAAGCCATCACATCGGCCTTGGTGAACGCACCATAGGGAAACGGGCCGATTATGAGAGCACCATGATTGCCAGTGTTAATGCCGATGATGCTCCGGATGTCTGGAACGTCTACCGTGACGCAACCACTACAACCCAACTGGAAGGGATTTCAAACAATGCCCCTGTTGAGTTTAAAACCTTCGACTTTGACGTTTTAGATGAAAGCGCCAATGGCTTCCGCCTACGTCTGAAAAATGGTCAGGAGCAATCTGGACTAAAAGTAGGAGAACTGGTCAGCCTGCATAAAGGCTTTAATGGCAGTGGTAAAATCCATGGCCTAGCATTGATTCGCTGGCTCCACCGTACCAGCGATAATACAGTCCTCATGGGTATTGAACTCATTGCCCCTAATGCCACACCCGTCGAAGTTGGCTTGGTGCAAGGCGAAGCAAAATCGGCTTCCCATTTGATGCGCGCACTGATGCTACCCGAGATTCCTGCCATCCACCAAGCTGCGACTTTAGTCGTCCCCAATACCTTCAAAGTAGGACAAAAAATAGCACTTCATATCTATGACACTCAACGTCTTGCCATACTAAAGAAACAGCAAGGGCGTGGTGGTAGCCATGCTCAATTTCAATTTGAATTGCTAGAAGAAGAGAAGCCTACACTTACCCCTCAACAGAAACGAAAAAATATCGAAAATGATGACGATAACCTCGATAATGTATGGGAACTACTATAGGCTTTACTGAGTTTTATCACCGCTGTTATCAGCTGTGTTACCTGATCCTAACCTCAAAAATAACAATTTGCGTTAGAAAGGAATATTGGTGAAAAAAAATACCCTTAACCTGCTTTTATGGGAAAGTGGACTAGAACAGTGTGAATACTATATCAACACTCTCAAAAATCTAGGTTATGCGGTACGGGATCACCGCCTCAAGAATCAAGATGAACTGCAACAAAGTCTGGATGAGAAAAGCTGGGATCTTTTCATTGCCAATCAAAATTGCATCGACATACCCGCTCTCGAACTACAACAACAACTCAATCAACGGGAACAGGCGCCAGATACCATTTTCCTACAGGTAGAGAGTGATCAGGGCACACTACACGAACTCTACGAAGCAGGTGCCGCTTTAGCCTTGCCTGAAGCCTACACTACCCTTTATGAAGTCATGTTACCCCGCTTAGTGGATTGTCACCTTAGTACCCTGCGTCTAGAGCAAGCACAACAAAAGATCGAAGAGGGTGAACAGCGTAACCGCACCCTGATGGATAGTTCACGGGATGCGATTGCTTATATTCAGGATGGTATGCACGCCTATACCAATCTCTCCTACCTGGAGATGTTCGATATCAAAGAACAAGATGAACTGGACAGCACTCCCCTACTCGACCTTATCAGCAAAGAGTACCGGGATGAGATAAAAGACATTCTGCGTAAATTCAGTCGCAAAGAGATTACTCAAATAACCCTCGACTGCACTGCACTCAAAGGGAATGAAGAGCTGCAGGTCACCATCAGCTTCACCGAGGCGCTATTGGATGGTGACCCCAGTATCCAACTGGTCATACAAAAACAGAGCATGGATGAGGAGCTAGCACTACAACTCGCTGAACTCAGCAGCAAAGACCTGGTGACTGACCTTAACAATCGCCGTCACTTTATCGAACAGCTCAAAGAGCTCATCGAGCAGGGCACAGCTGACAACCCTCATGTAGTGATTATGATCCGCTTCGACAACTACCCAGAATTGCAACAACGCCTGGGAATTGCCGGATGCGATATCCTGCTACGTGACATCACCGATATCATCCGTCCCATACTGCAAAATTCCACCTCATTGGCCCGCTTTGCGGATGATATCTTTACCTCACTACATCCCGTTGCAGATGGTATTCAGGTTTATGATTACTGTCACCGTATCTGCAATGAGATTGCCAATAGCGAACTGATTATCGATGGCAAACCCATTCTGACAACTGTCAGCATAGGCATTGCCCCGCTGGACAAGCGCCAGCGCTCAGCAGAAAAGGTATTGGTGGATGTGGAACGTGCCTGCAATAGTGCCCAACAGGAAGGGGGCAACCGCATTCAGGAACTGCACAGCCTAAATGAAGGGTCTGATGGTGGTGAGATTAGTAGCGAAGAGGTTATCCGTAACGCCCTGCAGCACAACCGATTCCGCTTAGTCTTCCAACCTATCGTCAGCCTACATGCCAGCCCTGGGGAACGCTATCAGGTACTGTTGCGCCTGCTCAATGAAAAAGGTGAAGAGATCGCCCCCAACAACTTTCTACCTGCCGCTGAAGAGGCAGGGTTAATGCCTCTGATTGACCGCTGGGTCATCGTCCATAGTATCAACACCCTCATCAAGCAGCGCCAAACTGGCAAACAGCTGCAACTCTTTATCAAGCTCTCACGGGAATCCATACTAGAACCCGAAACCATTAAGTGGATCAGTAAATATCTACAAGAATCGCGCATTCCTGGGGATAATTTGGTATTTGAGCTAAATCAGGAAGATGTACTTGCCCACCAAGATGAAGCAGAGGCGTTTATCAAGCTGATCAAGCAGCTGCACTGCCAAACTGCCATTGGCCACGTACTGGGACTACTGGAGAGCATTGATTACCTGACCCATCTGGAGGTTCAATACCTGAAAATCGACGGCTCACTCATTAGCAACCTGGCCAATGACAAAGGCGCGCAGGAGATCACCAAAAAAATTGCCGGACTCTCTCAAAGCAATGACAAACAAACCATCGCTGAGTTTGTACACGATGCCAACACCCTGGCAGTGTTATGGCAGCACGGTATCAACTTTGTACAAGGCTACTACCTACAACAACCCAATCAAGAGATGAGCTATAACTTCGAGGGATAATCTATTTAGCGACCGGGCGCTTTTGCAGCTTACGCTGCAAGGTGCGCCGGTGCATCCCCAAAGCCCGGGCGGTTGCAGAAATATTGCCGCCATTATCATTTAGCACCTTTTGGATATGCTCCCACTCAATACGATTCACTGAAAGCGGCTGACTTGCCACCTCCACCTCCGCATCCCCTTCATCCTTAAAAAATGCCGCAACCACTTCATCCGCATCGGCAGGTTTAGCCAGATAGTGGATCGCCCCCAGCTTAATAGCCTCCACCGCCGTAGTAATACTGGCATAGCCGGTTAGTACAACGATCCGGGTGTGCTGATCGGTTTCAATCAGATGCTTCACCAAAACCAGCCCTGAATCCCCTGGCATATTAAGGTCGACAACCGCAAACTCAGGAGGAGATGCTTCGCTGGCCACAACCCCCTCTTCTACCGAGTGAACCGACGTCACGTTATAACCACGGCGCTCCAATGCCTTGGCCATGACTTTGGCAAATACCTCATCATCTTCAGCTAACAGAAGGCTGGGATTATCGATTTCGTTACATTGACTCATGACCGCTATCCAAAGGTATCAGAGGAAGAACCACCCTCACCTGGGTACCTCCCTGAGATCGATTATTCAATTCAAGACTTGCGTTGAAACGCTCCAGTACGGCTTTAGCAAGATAGAGCCCCAAGCCATGACCATCCTCTTTCGTGGTAAAAAATGGTGTCCCCATCATCGCTTGAACGCCCGAATCGATTCCTTTGCCGTGGTCACAGATGTCCAGAACCAAACGCTCACTATCCCAACAGGCATTAATCTCCACATGATCAATAGAAGCATCCGCCGCATTATTAAATAGATTAATCAACGCTTGAGTCAGGGTCTTATCCACTACAATCTGTGGAACTGGAGAATAATCACAATCGATATATGTTAACTGTACATTGGGACGTAATGCCCGCCATTGAGCTACCGTTTCCCGCAAGTACGCATCAATCTGATGACGCCCTCCTCCCTCAGCAATCGCCTGTCCGGTACTCGCGGAAATGTTGGAAATAATCGCCTTACAGCGATCCACCTGTGAACGAAAAATCTCTGCCCTCTCCACCAGCTCTGGCTCATTTGCATAGTCATGCTTGAATTCATTAGCCAGCACTGCCATGGTGGCAAGAGGGGTTCCCAGTTCATGAGCCGCCCCCGTTGCCAAAGTACCAAGAGCAACTAGGTTCTCATCCTGCAACGCCTTTTCCCGCGCCCTAGCCAAAGCTTCATCTCGCTCTTTCAAGGTCGACGCCATCTTCACCACAAAAAAGACTACGATGCTGGCACTTAACAAAAAACTAAACCACATCCCCAATACGTGCAGGTCGAAGTTATCACTGCCGTGGGACATGTGAATATGAGGCAAAGGGATGTAGCGAAACATTAACAGGGTGTAACAGGCAATGGTCAGAGTTGCCATGGCCCAGGTATAAACCTTGGGGAGAATCGCGGCACTAATGACCAGAGGAAGTAAAAACAGTGATACGAAAGGATTGGTATAGCCACCAACAAAATAAAGCAGGATGGCAAACAGCAGAGTATCCAATGCTAGCTGTAGAGAGAACTCCAAGGCACTGACTCGCTTGCCACGCTTTACTCGAAACCAAGTGAAAGCATTCACAGCAGCATAGACCAAAATCGTCGAGGCTATCGGCCATAATGGCAGCGTGATCTGCAGAAACTGCAACGCCACCACAATGGCCATAATCTCACCCGCGATAACGATACTACGCAGCCAAAACAGCCGCTTCAGGTTCTGTAACGAGGCATCTTCAGTCAAAGAGGTATAAATCGGCATTAATGGTCACTCTCCCACTGGGTGCAATATTATCGACAGCCAGTTTCACCGAGGGCTCAATAACCCAAGTTGGGTGCCAGCCACTTCTCCGCCTCTTCCAGACTCATCCCTTTACGTTCGGCGTACTCCTCAACCTGATCTTGATAGATCTTACTGACAGAGAAGTATTTCGCCTCAGGGTGAGCAAAGTAGAAACCGCTTACCGCTGCGGTCGGCACCATGGCATAACTGTCAGTGAGATCCAGACCAATGCTGTCGGCAATATCCAACATCTTCCACATAAGCCCCTTCTCAGTATGGTCTGGACACGCTGGATAACCCGGTGCCGGGCGGATACCCTGATAGGCCTCCATAATCAAATCATCATTGCTAAACGACTCATCCACAGCATAGCCCCACAACTCTGTGCGTACCTTCTTATGCATCAATTCAGCAAAAGCCTCAGCCAAGCGATCTGCCAGCGCCTTGAGCATGATGGCGTTATAGTCATCATGGTTAGCCTCAAACTCATTTAGCTTACGCTCGATACCCAGGCCGGCAGTGACGGCGAAGAAGCCCAGATGGTCAGTTTGGCCACTCTCCTTAGGTGCCACGTAGTCCGCCAAGCAGTGGTTTGCTTTCCCTTTAGGTTGCTGCTTCTGTACCCGCAGAAAGTGGAATGTCTCCACTAGATGTTCACGGGATTCATCCTCATATATCTCGATGTCGTCCCCTACGCTGTTAGCCGGGAACAGGCCTACAATCGCGTTGGCCTTAAGCCACTCTTCATCGATAATCTGTTTGAGCATCGCCTGAGCATCGTTGTACAGCTTGCTCGCCTCTTCACCCTTCTCCGCATCCTGAAGCACATTGGGATAACGCCCTTTGATCTCCCAAGCGTGGAAGAATGGCGTCCAGTCGATGTAATCCACAATCTCTGCCAAAGGATAGCCATCATAGATCTGTACTCCTTGTTTATTCGGAGCTGGCACCACACCTTTATTCCAGTCGATCGCCTGCTTATTGGCACGGGCTTCTTCAATGGAGACACGGGCAGCTTCGGACTGACGAGCCAGGAAGTTCTCACGTACCTGCTCATAATCAGACCGCAGATCAGACACAAACTTTCCTCGCAATTCTGGCGAAATCAGGCTCTGCGCCACACCCACCGCACGAGAGGCATCCTTTACCCAAACCATCGGATGATCATATTCAGGCGCAATCTTCACAGCGGTGTGCGCCTTGGAGGTGGTTGCACCGCCAATCATCACCGGAATATTCATCCCCAGACGCTGCATCTCCTTGGCAATATGGGTCATCTCTTCCAGAGATGGGGTAATCAGGCCAGAGAGGCCAATAATATCGACATTGTGCTTTTGTGCCTCTTCCAGAATGGTCTGAGTCGCCACCATCACACCAATATCAATTACCTCAAAGTTATTGCACTGCAGCACCACACCCACAATGTTCTTACCGATATCATGGACATCTCCTTTTACGGTGGCCATTAGGATCTTACCGTTGGATTGGCTACCTCCCCCAGCCTTCTCCTCTTCAATAAAGGGAATCAGGTGAGCCACGGCCTTTTTCATGACTCGCGCCGACTTCACCACTTGAGGTAGGAACATCTTGCCCTCACCAAACAGGTCACCCACCACATTCATGCCATCCATCAACGGCCCTTCTATTACTTGAATGGGGCGATCAAAGGTCAGACGTGCCTCTTCGGTATCCTCGGTAACATAAGTATCAATACCCTTTACCAGTGCATGCTCTAAACGCTTGACCACTGGCAATTCACGCCACGCCAAATCCTCCTGTTTCGCAGCGGTACCATCACCTCTGTATTTGTCAGCAATCTCCAGCAGACGGTCAGTAGCATCGGGGCGGCGATTTAATACCACATCTTCCACCCGCTCACGCAGCTCTTCTGGCAGGTCATCGTAAACCGCCAGTTGGCCAGCGTTAACAATACCCATGTCCATACCCGCTTTAAAGCAGTGGTAGAGGAATACCGCATGGATCGCCTCACGTACTGGGTTATTCCCTCGGAAAGAGAAAGAGACGTTAGAAACACCACCACTCACCATGGCGTGAGGCAGATTCTCTTTGATCCAGCGAGTGGCTTCGATAAAGTCCACCGCGTAATTGTTGTGCTCCTCAATACCCGTCGCCACGGCAAAGATGTTAGGGTCGAAAATGATATCCTCTGGCGGAAAGCCTACCTCATTCACTAGGACATCGTAGGAGCGTTTACAGATCTCCGTCTTACGCTCAAAAGTATCTGCCTGGCCCTTTTCATCGAAGGCCATCACCACTGTCGCTGCACCGTACTTTTTAATCAGCCTAGCGTGTTCGACAAACTGCTCTTTGCCCTCTTTCAAAGAAATGGAATTCACAATTCCCTTGCCTTGAATGCACTTCAGGCCCGCTTCAATGATCTCCCATTTGGAGGAGTCAACCATTACCGGCACCTTGGAGATATCAGGCTCTGAGGCCACCAGATTCAAGTAGGTGATCATCGCCTGCTTACCATCCAGCATCGCCTCATCCATATTCACATCGATGATTTGGGCACCGTTCTCCACCTGCTGGCGACACACCTCCAGCGCCTTGTCATACTCCCCTTCCAGGATCAGACGCTTGAACACCGCCGAACCAGTCACGTTGGCACGTTCACCCACGTTAACAAACAGAGAGTCTGCAGCAATGTTACAAGGCTCCAAACCTGAGAGGCGACACTCCACAGGATTCTCAGGAATTTTACGGGGTGGGATATCCGCAACCGCCTCAGCGATAGCTTTGATAAAATCTGGGGAGGTACCACAACAGCCCCCAATGATGTTCAAAAAGCCTGCCTCAGCCCACCCCTTGATCAGCCCCGCCATATTCTCTGGGGTATCATCATAACCAGTAGGCGCCAGAGGATTCGGCAAACCAGCATTGGGGTGAGCACTCACATAGCAGTTAGCCACTCGGGAGAGTTCTTCCACATACTGGCGCAGCTCATCGGCCCCTAATGCGCAGTTAAGGCCAAAGGAGATAGGATTAGCGTGAGCTAGGGAGTTATAAAACGCCTCAGTCACCTGGCCAGTTAGCGTACGACCAGAAGCATCAGTGATGGTGCCTGAGATCATAATGGGCAGTTCAACGCCACGCTCCTCAAACACCGTCTGAACCGCAAAGATAGCGGCCTTCGCATTCAGGGTATCGAAGATAGTTTCAATTAGGATAGTGTCGGCTCCACCATCTATCAGGCCGCGGGTGCAGTTAGCATAGTCCACCACCAACTGGTCAAAGGTGACATTACGGGCAGCAGGGTCGTTTACATCGGGGGAGATAGTGGCTGTCTTATCAGTGGGGCCCAGCACGCCAGCCACATAGCGAGGCTTCTCTGGGGTTGCCAAGGCATCACAGGCGGTTCGGGCGACTTGGGCTCCCGCCACATTCAACTCATAAGCCAAATCAGCCATGCCATAAGCCGCCAAAGTGGTAGCATTCGCACCAAAGGTGTTGGTCTCGATAATATCGGCACCTGCATTCAGGTACTCGGTATGGATCCCTTCGATAATCTCAGGATTGGAAAGCACCAACAGGTCGTTATTACCTTTTAGCTCTCCATCCCAATCGGCAAAACGCTCACCACGGTAATCCTTCTCCTCCAGCTTATGGCGCTGAATCATGGTCCCCATGGCACCATCAAGAATCAGTATACGTTGCTTAAGGGCGTCTTTGAGTTGTTGTGCACGGAAGTTGTGCTGAGACATGAGCGTTCCAACCTGTTAATAACATCTGACGAAAGCGCTCTATTATATAGGAAAGTATCCGCTTTGATAAATTAAACTCAGAAGAGTTCTACCTCTCCTTGATTCATATCATTTTGGGTTACCGGTGTTTCACGCATAGATTCCACCACATCACTAATCTGTAGGCGCAACTGGTTAACCCTCACCAAATAGCGCTCAGATTCCATATAGTCTGGTGAAGCGAGCAGTTCACTCATATCCTTTTCAAAGCCATCGAATAGGTTAAGTATCTTATCCAAGGCCTCAACCCTATCTTTCATATGCTCCAACAACTGGCGGGACATATCTTCAAATTGTAAAGCACGCACCGCATAACCCACATCCATGCTCAACTCATCTGTGATAGTCGATACCGCCTCCAGCTTCTGCGCCACATCAGCATTAATCGACTCCAGTTCAGCCATCATTTGCGTTAACCGATCTTTGGAGTTAATGGAGATGTTCATATCCCTTGAGGCCATCTTCGCCACCACTTCGCTTGCCTGCTCCATTTGCGCTTTTACAGAAGTAAATTCTCCGCGCACCTGCTCACTGAATTGATTGCTGCGCAGGGAAAGCGCTCTCACCTCGTCAGCCACCACGGCAAACCCCCTCCCATGGCTACCGGCCCTTGCCGCCTCAATCGCCGCATTTAACGCCAAAAGATTTGTTTGCCCGCTAATGCCATCAATCTCTTGCAATAAGCGATCTACCTCATAGATATGCACCTTCATACCATTCAGCGCATTGACCATCTCCAAGCTATCGTTACGCATATCGGTCAAGTTATCTGTGAACATGCTGAGGATACTGCTAACCTCGCCAGTAAGGCGATTCCCCTCACTCTCTTTGCCATAAGAAAGCCGTTCCATCATCGCTAACGTCAAGTCGAGCTGTTGCCTAGACTTACCCTCAATACCATGAAAACCTGATGAAAGCCCCTCAATTGCACTTGAAATAATGGTCTGTACTTTATCCAGTCCATCTATCACAAATACCACTTGCTCATCGTGAAACTTCTTTGATTCTTTAAGAATTTCAGCAAGTTGACTTTGAATGTCGTAGCGTAACTCGTGGTCACGCAGCAGATGGGAGCCATCCTGCTGCACATCATTTTTTCGACAAGCCAAAAATGCCCAAAAAAGAGAAACAATGAGTAGTGCTGCCAATGACGTAAAGGTTGAATTAAAGAATAAAATCGACAGTGCGCCCAACGCAGTAAATCCGATGCCTGCCAATATACCAGCCTTCTCTTTCACCATTCCCCCCAGGAAACATTCATTGGTAAACACACCCCACACTTCCCTATATCGACCTGCATTTTATTTCCTTATAACGAAAAAGCATTTTTCAGACCAAATGTCACAATACTTTCAAATAAAAACGTTATTATCCGAAAATTGATTAAACTCCATGTTCATCACAGGCCGCTGACAACTATGGCAAAACACACACATACCTCAAGACAAGTGTGTAATTTTTACAACAAGACTTGTATTTCTGCACCGCTAAATTAAGTAAAAAATAACGATTACTTCTCAATTGTTTGAAAAATAATCATATAGCAACTTGCGAATCAGTCTAAATTGAACTAGATTGATTGTCGTGTTTTTGCAACATTACTGACACATGGATTTCATAATTAAACGAGAAAATAGCCCCCACCATAAGGCTTTGTTTGTTAGTACCAAATATAAGACGTAAAAATATCCTAAATTTTTAAGAGGACGTGTTAAATGAAAAAAGCAATCTCTCTGCTGGTAGGTGCCGTAGTTGCCCAAGGCTTTGCGGCAAACGCAATGGCAGAAGGCCCAATCGATGGCAAGATCTACGGTAAAATCAACACTGCTATCGTTGTAGAAGATAATGGCATCACTGAAGACTCCAAGATCGTTAACAACGCTTCACGCCTGGGCTTCAAAGGGGAAAGCGAACTGGATGGCGGCCTGAAAGCGGTATACAAGCTGGAGTATGAAATTGCGCCTGACGAAAAAGCAGCTGATGAAGCCAACCACCAAATCTTCAAGCAACGTGATGCTTACGTTGGTTTGAAAGGTGGCTTTGGTACCGTTCTGGCAGGTTCTCATGACACCCCTCTGAAAAAAGCACAGGGTAAAGTTGACCAATTCAACGATCTGCCACTGGGTGACCTGAAAAATCTGTCTACTGGCATGGAAAACCGCGAGCAAGATATCCTTGTTTACGCCTCTCCAAGCTTTGAAGGCATTTCAGTCATGGCTGCCCATGTAATGCCTGACAATGCTGGTAACGATGCATTCTCTGTTAGCGCCTCTTACCAAAATGACATGCTGTTTGCAGCAATCGCCATTGATGAAGAGATCGACGGTACTGACACCAGCGCAGTACGCGTTGCAGCTCAAGCAAAAATGGACATGATGACCTTTGGTGCCGTAATTGACAGCTATGATAATGGCACCACCAGCAAGGATGGCGTCATGGTATCTGGTGCATACACTATGGATAAAATCACCCTGAAAGCACAGTATGGTCAAAGCGATATCGCTGCTGACGGTACTGAGCAACTGGCTCTGGGTGCAGACTACAAGCTGGGCAAAATGACCAAAGCCTATGGCGCAATCATTACCCTGGAAGATGACATGGGTAAAGATATGTCAGCTTACATGCTGGGTCTTGAGCACAAGTTCTAAGCCACTTTTACAAGTTGCTTAAACTTAGCGAAAGGGGGAGCTTCTGCTCCCCTTTTTTTATGTCTCCATACACTGAAAATCACCGCCCTCACCCCTTACTGAGTTAAGGTTATTACCCAATATGGCGATAACTACCATATCGCGGACTTCACAATAGATTGCGAATAACCGTTCGAAGGACATCAAAATAGATCAATAAACGTCCTGAAGTTATTGGATTGACACTAGCATCGGGGATACTATGCGTTTAGGCTCCATCTTACCGCTCTGCATACTCTGCTTACTAAGCGCCTGTAGCGACTCGACAGATTACCCTGTCCCGCCTGACTATGACTACGATACCGCGCCCCCAGAAGAAGAGAAGGCACCTGCCACCCTTGCACCGGATGAGATGCTAGCCATTGTATTAGCCGCTGGAGATCAAAAACCTAATAATCCCCCAAATAAATCGCAGACCAAAGCTATCGCCCCTCCCACTAAGGCCGAGCCGACAGCGAAACCGGAAAATAAGGAAAAACCATCCCAGGCTCAAGAAAAGCCCAAGACTGTTCATGAAAACAAAGCCCCCGTGACACCTGTAAAGGAGAAAAAGCAGGTTATCGAAAAGCCAGCGGAACAGGCAAAGCCAGTAGTATCGAAGAAGACAACGACTGAGCCCCCAAAAAAGCAACCTGTGATAGAAAAGCAAGTAGTTGCCAGCAAGCCAGCACCTGCTGAAAGCCAACCACCCAAACCCAGCAACCAAGGCTTCAAGGAGCTCAATTTCCAAAATAGTGAAAGTCAGAAAAAAATTACGACTGTCAAATTGGAAAATGATGAACTCACCCGTAAAGGAACACAAAGCCTCTCAATCTATGCATCTACAGAAAGAGATCGTTTCATCAAGATTGGAAAAAATGGCACGCCAGTAGATGAAAAAAGTGATCACTGGTTCTGCATCCAAGATAAGAAAAGCGGCTTAATATGGGAAGGTAAAAGCAGTGGCAAACTGCGAAATGCCAAACACCGCTATGCCATTGAGGGAAATAGCGGGGACTGTGGATTAAAAAGCTGTAATGCTCAAGATTATGTAGATCACCTCAATAAACTCAAGCTTTGTGGGAAAAACAACTGGCGACTTCCCAGCAGAGGCGAACTACTCGCCTTAGCTCTGGAGAGACATGATGATGGCTTACCCGCCATTGACATCCGCTTCTTCCCCAACACCCAAAGCAGCTTTTACTGGACCAGCGGACAATTTAAATATGCTGCGGACAGAGGCTATGCCGTCGATTTCACAACAGGTTTTGACAAGTCACGCTCTAAATCAGAGGCTAGCCACTTAAGATTGGTGAGTGATAACTAAACCTCCTGACCACAGCATTTCTTGTATTTTTTACCACTCCCACATGGACAAGGTTCATTACGCCCTACCTTGTGACTGGTCGCAGGTTCTGGCTTTTCCGCCTTAATCCGCTCAATAGCCTGCAAAATGGTATTGCCGATGCGGGAATACTCCTTCATCGCGTCGGCATGCAACGCCAATACCTGCTGCGCGGTCTCCTCAAAACTTCGGCTGTTTTCCGCTAAATCACCATAATAGGCGTCCGCCAGCTCCCGGCTGGCAAAAAAGCTCAGAATCACCATTATCGAAGCAAACTCATCGCGCACATCATCTGGCAGATACTCCTCCCACAACTCATCCAGCCAGTCATGCCCCCCCATATAACCTCGGCACCAGGCAGAAAAGGCAGAATCATCGGAAAAGTTTTCCATTGCAACAGCATGGGGAGTACACCATTCAGGCAAAACAACTTGGGCATTTTCCACCTGTACCATCAGCTCACCATGTAACTGACGAATCAGCGCTTCCATCTGCGCCTGTTGCTCCCCCTCATAATTGGCTGAAGAGGAGTTAAATATCAAAGGCAGCCACTCAGACTCATCAATCCATTCTGGTGCAGAAGCTACTGCAAATAGAAAACCGCACAGCTCCTCAAGATTCAACGTCTTTTCCGGGCGCTGGGGTGATAATAAGAAATCAGCTAACGGCTTAAGCTGCGCGAATGTGAGTGCCATATTAAATTCCTAAACAACATATTTGCCATAGTGTACGGATTTCCGGGAAACAACCCAAGCAACAGTTATGGTATGATGTAGCACTATCTGATGACACTGAATACGCCCATGGAAACCTTCCACGTCCCGCAAGGTGATTTCGCCCTTTCCCGCTATCCTATTAATGCCAAAGACAATCTTCGAGCCTGGGATGCCGCTGACGAGTATCTGCTAAACCAGCTAGCCGAAGAGAAGTCTCTCAATACCAATCACAAACTGTTGATCATCAATGACAACTTTGGTGCCCTCACCGTTGCGCTGGCCGACTACCATCCGATAATGATCAGTGACTCCTATCTTGCACACCAGGGCACGCTCAATAACCTTCAAGAAAATAACATCTCAGGCCTTCCAATGTTATTGGATAGTCTGAGCTTTCCTGAAAATAAAGTAGATATCGTTTTAGTCAAGATCCCCAAAAGCCTATCCATGCTTGAGCACCAGCTCCACACCCTGCACCCGTTGTTAACCAGCGATAGCCTGGTTATTGCCGCCGGGATGGTAAAAACAATTCATCGCTCAACCCTAGCCCTGTTTGAGAAAATCATTGGCCCAACCAAAACCTCTTTGGCAAAAAGAAAGGCTCGCTTGATTTTCCCTCAGATCGACCCAAACCTCTCACCAGGCCCCTCACCCTACCCCAAAAGTTATACCCTCGAAGGAACAAAATATCGAATCAGCAATCATGCCAATGTATTCAGTCGTGAACGATTGGATATTGGCACCCGCTTCCTGCTCCAGCACCTTCCCCAAAATAGTGGTGATAAGCGGATCGTTGATTTGGGATGTGGCAATGGCGTAGTGGGACTGATGGCAGCTCATCATAACCCCGATGCAGAAGTATGCTTCGTCGATGAATCCTATATGGCCATTGCCTCAGCCAAAGACAATTTCCAACGCGCCTTCCCTGAGCGGAAAGCGGAGTTCTATGTCACAGACTGCCTACTGGGCTTACCCGCCATGAGTGCAGATATCATTCTCAACAATCCCCCTTTCCATGAAAGCAATGTAGTAGGTGATCACATTGCCTGGCGAATGTTTAAGCAATCCAAACAGATGCTAAATGCAAGGGGCAAACTTTATGTGATTGGTAACCGCCATCTCGGTTACCATACCAAGCTAAAGCGGCTATTTGGCAACTGTGAGCTGATCGCCTCGAATAGCAAATTTGTTATCCTAAAAAGTACCAAAAAGTAACCTTAACCTCCCCTGGCTACCAGCCCCATCGCTGACTGTAGCGAAGCAACGCCTGGCACACTGTTTGCCATAAAACCCATTCCTCCCGGCGCACTCTCTGAGGCAATATAGCCACTCAACATCACCACACTAAACACCAACAGCATCAAACCAAAAGGAGCAAACCATAAGCCCCGCTCCGCAACAGGTGGAGACGTTGGCTGCAATGCCGTTACCATCCCAGTAACCAATAATACGGTCAACGCGATCAAAAATAACCACATACCAATTGGCGCTAAAGCAAAAAACAGATCCGTTATTAACGCCATCACCACACCCACGCTCCCTCCCACTTTTAGCGCAAAGGTCCAAGCATCACGCCAACGCTTTTTCATCTCACTCATTACTGCTCCTTAAAATTTCATTATTCCCCTATTCTAACCCACTCCTTTTCCGCTAATACAGATAAGCAGCCTTATAGGGACATTGCACGAAAAATATTTCCAATTAGAATAACTAAGATAGCTCTGAGAAAACCCGGTGATGCTCTCTGTATCAGAGGAGCTTTCTGAGGTCCCCTGATAAATAGTTATATATTGAGAAAGCCAGTGAAAGAATACCAACTTAGCTTTGGGAAGATCCTACTTTTACGGGAAGATATTGCAGAAGTCATTGTTGATGAAGGTATTGAAATGGATACCACGATGGTGGACGAGTACCATCAATTCCTGCTCAGCCACCTGAAAGCCCCTTTTTCACTCCTGGTAAACAAAGTACATTCCTATACTTACACTTTTGAGGCCCAGTCCAAATTAGCAGAACTGGATGAAATCAATGTAATGGCGGTTGTTTCTTATAACAAAACCACCCAATCAGCCACCCAATTCCTCGCCACCTTTCCGCGGGAGAAGCCTTGGAATCTGGAAATTTTTCCGGATAGGCTCTCTGCTCTCGCCTGGATAGAAGCCAAGCAAAGATACATTACCCATACTCAATAAATATGATACTTCCTCCTATAAAAAAGCCTCACAACTGCGAGGCTTTTTACTTTCTAATAAATCATTTTGACTAGAACGGAATATCATCATCAAAATCATCAAAACTACCAAAATCATTGCCTCCCTGAGGCTTAGGGGCTTGCTGGTTATAGCCACCCTGCTGAGGAGCCTGGCTTGGATTTTGATTATATCCCCCCTGCTGAGGCGCTTGGTTGAAACCACCTTGCTGAGGCGCTTGACCATAACCGCTCTGGGGGGGCTGTGCAGCGGCAGCGGGTTGAGGTGACTGTTGAGGCTGGTAACCACCTTGTTGAGGCGCTTGGTTATATCCACCGGATTGTGGTGCATTATCAAAACCACCAGCGGATCCACCGCGGCCTCCCAACATCTGCATTTCACTACCAATTATCTCAGTGGTGTAGCGATCCTGGCCGCTCTTATCCTGCCACTTACGAGTACGCAAACTGCCTTCGACGTAGATCTGAGCCCCTTTGCGTAAGTATTCACCGGCAATTTCAGCCAAGCGGTTATAAAACACCACATTGTGCCACTCGGTGCGGTCCTTCTGCTCACCGGTCTGTTTGTCCTTCCAGCTCTCAGAAGTGGCAATGGTAACGTTGGCGACGGCGCCGCCACTTGGCATATAGCGCACCTCAGGGTCTTTACCCAGGTTGCCCACCAAGATGACTTTGTTAATACCTCTTGCCATGAATCTTTCTCCCGATGTTGAAGGTTGCTATTGAGCCGAACATGATACAACTTCCGCTTACGCTTCGTCCACGGCAAACTTCAGCAAACCTTCGCGATCCAACGTATGCAGATCCACCTTCAGGTAAGCCACCCCATCTTCTGGATGGACATACACCTCACTCACTCCCGTGATGCCCCTTATCTCGCTCTCCAGCTCACGAGCTCGGCCCTCATTCACGTCACCTACACGCACCATATAACTGCTGAGGTAGAGAGGATTTTCCATTGTCGCAGCAGCAATCAGCCACAGCACAGCCAAACCGGCGCTCATCATAAACACCGCTTCGATACCATACTGGCCGTGCAGCCAACCACCCAATGCTCCACCAATAAAGGCTCCAAAGAACTGGGAGCTGGAGTAGACCCCCATCGCAGTCCCCTTACGATCCGGTTTAACGGTCTTCGCCACCAAGGAAGGCAATGATGCCTCCAGCGTGTTAAAGGCAACAAAGAAGATCAACAGGGCGGCGACAATTCCCCACAAACTCTGGTAACCAAAAATCAGGATCAGCTCAGCAACAATCAGTGCAGCAATAGCGCCCACAAAAACCTGCTTCATCTTGCGCTTCTTTTCCGCCATGATAATAAAAGGCACCATCAGGCCTAATGCCAATACCAGAACAGGGAAATAGACATACCAGTGATGAGCCGAAGGCAACTCAGCAAAGTCACGCAGTGCCAAGGGGATCACCACAAAGCTGGCGGTCAGCATCATATGTAGCACCAGAATTCCAAAATCAAGGCGCAGTAACTGGGCATCCTTCAGTACACTCTTAAATAACGCGGGTACTGGCTCAGAATCTCGGTGGAATCGACTCTTAGCAGGCGTTGGCACCCTGCCCATCAAAACGACGATACCCATAATTGCCATGACTGCCGTCAGCCAGAAAATACCGTCGACACCAATCCACTGATTTAATACCGGCCCCATTATGAGTGAGAAGGCAAAAGACATCCCGATACTCATACCAATTACCGCCATGGCTCGCAGACGGTGTTCTTCACGGGTCAGATCTGAGGTTAGCGCCATGATTACCGCAGCAATTGCCCCCGCTCCCTGAATTGCCCGCCCAATAATAACGCCATAGATGGAATCAGACATCGCAGCAATCACACTACCCACCGCAAAGATCAACAAGCCAATGATAATCATGGGCTTGCGCCCAAAGCGATCTGACATCATACCGAAAGGGATCTGCAGAATTGCCTGAGTTAGGCCGTAAATACCGATTGCCAGCCCCACCAGGAATGGTGTCACCCCTTCCAGATGCTCGGCATAGAGGGCAAACACCGGCAAAATCATAAACAGGCCAAGCATACGTAGCGCATAAATGCTGGCGAGTGAGGAGACCGCACGCTTCTCTAGCGGGGTCATGGCATCAATGGGAGTCTGTGTCTGGTCTTTTTTCACAACAAATCCAAATAGGTTGCAGTTATTGGAATGAGTCTAAATTTTAATAATTAGCTATTGTGCCCATTCGAGCGGAAAATTGCACGTTTACCGGACGAAAACAGGCACACGCTTTATAAACGCGATAGAATGCGCGTATAGTATCAGGTTCACTAGCATTGCGAAAATAACTGATGGAAATTATCAAGATTCAGGGTGCGCGCACCCACAATTTACAAAATATTGATCTGGAGCTGCCTCGCGACAAACTCATCGTGATCACCGGCCTCTCCGGCTCCGGCAAATCCTCCCTGGCCTTTGATACCATCTACGCAGAGGGTCAACGACGTTACGTAGAATCCCTCTCCAGCTATGCACGGCAATTCCTCTCCATGATGGAGAAGCCGGATGTGGATCATATTGAAGGGTTATCGCCGGCCATCTCAATTGAGCAGAAGACCACTTCTCACAATCCTCGTTCTACCGTAGGAACCGTCACCGAAATCTACGACTATCTGCGTCTGCTATTTGCCCGCGCCGGTGAGCCACGCTGCCCTACCCACGGTCACGTATTAGAAGCGCAAACTATCAGCCAGATGGTGGACCAGGTATTGGCCTTACCAGAAGGCAGCAAATTGATGCTACTGGCACCGGTGGTCCAGGCCCGTAAAGGGGAACACCTGAATACCATCGCAGAACTACGTACCAATGGCTTTATCCGCGCCCGTATTGATGGCGAAATCTATGAGCTGGATGACGTTCCACCTTTGGAGCTTCATAAGAAACACACTATCGAGGTGATTGTCGATCGCTTTAAGGTGCGGGAAGACCTCAAGCAACGCTTGGCAGAGTCTTTTGAAACCGCCCTGAATTTGGCTGATGGCCTAGCACGAATCGCCTATATGGATAGCCCTGAAGAAGAGATACTCTTCTCTGCCAACTTTGCCTGCCCGGAATGCGGCTTTAGCCTTACCGAACTGGAACCCCGTATGTTCTCCTTCAACAATCCGGCAGGCGCCTGCCCAGATTGTGATGGCCTGGGAGTAAAGCAGTTCTTTGACCCCGCCAAGGTAGTCAACAACCCAACCCTTCCCTTACCTGGAGGAGCGGTGCGTGGATGGGATCGTCGTAATGGCTACTACTTCAGCATGCTGCAGTCCCTGGCGGAACACTACGACTTCGATATTGAGCAGCCTTTCCAGGAGCTACCCCAAGCGATTCAAAAGGTTATCCTATTTGGCAGTGGCGATGAGGTAATTAAATTCCAATTTCATGGCGAGCGGGGCAAAAAAACCATCCGCGAACACCCTTTCGAAGGGGTAATCAACAACATGGAACGCCGCTACAAAGAGACCGACTCCAATGTGGTTCGGGAGGAGCTCTCCAAGTTCCTCAATAGCTGTGCCTGTCCCGCATGTGAAGGTACCCGTCTCTCCCTCGCTTCACGCAATGTTTTTGTGGATAAAACCTCGCTTCCTCAAGTGGTTGAAATGGCTATCGGTGATGCCTACCACTTCTTTGAAGAGTTGAAACTGAGCGGCCGCAAAGGTGAGATTGCTGATAAAATCGTCAAAGAGATCAACCTACGCCTGAAATTCCTGGTGAATGTAGGGCTAGAATACCTCTCGCTAGATCGTAGCGCTGACACCCTTTCAGGTGGTGAGGCCCAGCGCATCCGTCTGGCCAGCCAGATTGGCGCAGGATTGGTCGGCGTCATGTATGTACTGGATGAGCCCTCCATCGGCCTCCACCAGCGGGATAACGAGCGACTACTCAATACCCTCACCTATCTACGTGACCTAGGCAACACCGTTATTGTGGTAGAACACGACGAAGACGCCATTCACCTTGCAGATCATGTACTGGATATCGGTCCTGGCGCCGGTGTTCATGGTGGAAGAGTCATTGCCCAAGGCACCCCGCAAGAGGTAATGAACGACCCTAACTCTATTACTGGTAAATACCTTAGTGGTGAACTCGCTATCGAAGTAGCAGAGGAGCGAAAACCGGTCGATCCTGAACGGATACTGGCACTCCGTGGTGCCAGCAGCAACAACCTGAAAGATGTGGATCTGGAAATTCCTCTCGGCGTGATGACGGCCATTACCGGCGTCTCCGGCTCAGGTAAATCGACCCTGATCAACGACACCCTCTATCCACTACTGGCCAACAACCTCAACCGTGCGGAAATGACGCCAGCGAAACATCAAGCTATCGAAGGGCTAGAGCATCTGGATAAAGTCGTGGATATTGACCAATCCCCTATCGGTCGTACTCCTCGTTCCAACCCAGCTACATACACCGGCCTGTTCACTCCAATCCGCGAGCTGCTATCCGGCACACAGGAATCCCGTACCCGCGGCTATACTCCAGGGCGCTTCAGTTTTAATGTCAAAGGTGGTCGTTGCGAGGCATGCCAGGGCGATGGCATGATTAAAGTGGAGATGCACTTCCTCCCGGATATCTACGTCCCTTGCGACGTCTGCAAAGGCAAACGCTACAACCGGGAAACACTGGAAATCACCTATAAAGGGAAAAATATCCACGAAATTCTGGAGATGACGGTAGAAGATGCCCGTGAATTCTTCGATGCCATTCCTGCAGTTGCCCGCAAACTACAAACCCTAATTGATGTAGGCCTCAGTTATATCCGGTTGGGACAGAGCGCCACCACTCTCTCCGGCGGTGAAGCACAACGGGTCAAGCTGGCAAAAGAGCTCTCCAAACGTGATACAGGCAAAACTATCTATATTCTTGACGAGCCCACTACCGGGCTGCACTTCCATGATATCGCCCAACTGCTAGTGGTACTGGAACGGCTCAAAGCCCATGGCAATACCATCGTCGTCATCGAACATAATCTGGATGTAATCAAAACAGCAGACTGGATCGTTGACCTGGGACCAGAGGGAGGGAATAACGGCGGTACCATCATTGCCACCGGCACCCCTGAGGCGGTCGCAGAAATGGAACACTCTCATACCGGGCGCTTCTTGAAACCCATGCTGAAGAAGGCCAAGAAAAAAACAGCGGCATAGTCCTATTCGGGCCTCTATAAATAGAGGCCCTCTCCCTCCTTAGCTCCCCAGCAAATAAAAATAGTGTGGAATATTCCACTCATTCCATTAAAATGCCGCACTCCCAATATGGATGGGCATTCCCATCCACCTTGTGACAAGAAAAACAAATTGGATTATCCATTTGAAGGACTCAGCAGTGAAACACAGATATTCAGCACTACTTCTCGCCACACTTTTCACCACATCATCGTTCGCCGCCACACCCGGTATCGGCATTCATAAAGAGTCTGGTGATACAACTATCTACATACCCTTTCAGACAACAACGAATCTTCTTATCGAACCTTATTTCAACTCATATCAAGACGTCTATGAGTCGTCAAGTTCCAGAGGATTATATGAACAGGATATCAACTCTCAAAGCTTTGGTATTGGTATTTTCAAAAGGAATGGAAAAACAGGTAACTCTGAGCTCTATTATGGTGTAAGGGTTGGTTATCAAAAGCACGAATATAAAGATATATATCACTCTACTACATCATCCTTTTATAATCGGTATCGCACTACTATGTCCGGTATCCAGATTGCACCGACCATAGGTGTCGCATATAACTTTACCCCACAAATATCCATCGCTGTAGAAGCCGCTTGGGAATACTACAACCTTGATGGAAGCTATGAGTACGATGAATACTATGGAAGAGGTGAAGGCGATCTTAAATCACGCGGGCACGAAACAAAATCCCGGTGGGTACTAAGATATCAATTCGACTAAACTGATACAAAAAAGCCGGGGAAATCCCCGGCTTTTCCACATCAAAGGCAATACTTTTTACACTGCAGCACCCCATTGGATGAAACCCTGTAGAGATACGCCTTTCCCCTTAAAGTACTCTTCAGCATCCTGATATAGATCTGCCTGAACAATACTGGGAACAACAGCCGCTTTCGCCTGAGCATACTCTCCCCAGGTTACTCCCATATTTTCTGTGTAATCATTTTTAGTCTCTTCTCCAGTGGTATAGAGCTGAGGCGAGAGGATATCGATATTCTCATCACTGAAGAATGATTCCATTAATGCCTTGGCATCGACACAACCATAAGGCGCAGCATGACTGACAGTGACCAGCACCTTAAAACCATTTTCCTTCGCTGTCTTAAACGCGCTACTGAGCACTAATGACATCCCCTCATTCACACACTCTTCAACATCAAAGGCAATCCCATCATATCCACTGAATTGACCACCATTTATCGCACTAATGACCTCGTTGATATTCACATTGCTGAGGGCTCCGTTTTCATTGCCACCACCGATAGAGATATATTTCTCACCCACCAAGTGATCTTTTACCTTGGCACTCTCCTCGCAAGCTGTTACAGGATTAGTCCAACCACTGAAAGCGATACCCAAGCTGGTGCCAGCAGGTGCACCACTTGGCTCCCATGTTCTATCCCAATAGCCAATATATTTTGTCATCATCTCTCTCCTTGTAAAATTTCCCGAAAATTCCATACTACGTCGGGCCCCTCCAGAAATTGGAGAGGAATTCCTATATCTGATGAAACAGTAGATACTTTAGCTAGCAAAATACTAAACGGATTATCAATATTTTCTGATAAAAATAAAAAAGGCGCCGAAGCGCCTTTTCCTTAAACTGAAATTTCTAAAATAAAAATCACAGCTTAGCAAACACTCGCTCTGCCGCATCCAGCGTCGCTTGAATATCAGCATCCGTATGTGCTGATGAAACAAATCCTGCTTCATAAGCAGAAGGTGCCAAATAAACACCTTCATTCAGCATCTCATGGTAGAACAGTTGAAAACGTTCAAGATTGCACTGAGTGACTTGATAGAAATTGCTAACAGTCTCCGCGTCAGTGAAGAAGAAACCGAACATGCCACCCACCTGATTTGTGGTCAGTGGAATACCTGCAGCTTTGGCACGTTCTTTCAGACCATCCATGAACATGGCCGCTTTTTGTGAAAGATTATCGTGAAAACCATCCTGCATCAGAATCTCCATGGATGCCAAACCCGCCGCCATAGAAACAGGGTTACCAGACAGAGTGCCTGCTTGGTATACAGGTCCTAGTGGAGCGATATGCTCCATAATTTCACGCTTACCGCCAAATGCACCAACAGGCAAGCCACCACCGATCACTTTACCCAGTGTGGTGAGATCGGGTTTTACGCCATAGTGCTCTTGTGCCCCCCCGCGAGAAACCCGGAAGCCCGTCATGACCTCGTCAAAGATCAGCACTGAACCGTACTCATCACACACTTCACGCAGCCCTTCCAAGAAACCAGGCACTGGAGGAATACAGTTCATGTTGCCCGCCACCGGCTCAACAATGATACAAGCAATCTGACCACCGACATGGGAGAATGCCTCTTTCACAGAGTCGATATCGTTATAAGTCAAAGTGATAGTGTGCTCAGCCAGCGCAGCTGGAACACCTGGAGAAGTGGGTACACCCAGAGTCAGCGCTCCAGAACCCGCTTTTACCAATAGAGAGTCAGAGTGACCATGGTAGCAGCCTTCAAACTTAACGATCTTATCGCGGCCAGTGAAACCACGCGCCAGACGAATCGCGCTCATAGTGGCTTCAGTACCGGAACTCACCATACGGATCATTTCACAGGAAGGTACCAGCTCACACACTTTGTCAGCCATCGTGGTCTCAATCTGGGTCGGTGCACCAAAGCCCAGACCATTCGCCACAACATCTTGCACCGCCTTAATGACCTGAGGGTGGGCATGGCCCACAATCATTGGCCCCCAGGAGCCTACGTAGTCGATGTACTTTTTGTCATCTTCATCAATAACGTAGGCGCCTTCACCTTTTTTAAAGAAGATGGGATCGCCGCCCACGCCCTTAAAAGCGCGAACCGGGGAGTTTACGCCACCTGGAATGTGTTTTTTAGCGGCTTCAAAAAGCTCGTGTGATTGGGTCATTGCTTAATCCTTCTCTCTCAATCTCAATTCTGAAAAAGTTTATTGTAGTTCTCTGCTGCAGCCTGGATGTCGCACTGGGCAAATACACCGTGGATTACCGCCAGCATATCAGCCCCTGCCGCCACCAACGGGCCACCATTCTCAGGGGTGATACCACCAATGGCCACGACAGGAATATTAATTTGTTGTTTGGCCTGTTGTAACAAGGCAAGATCTGCCTGCACGGCATCAGGCTTGGTTTGAGAGGGGAAGAAGCGCCCGAAAGCGATGTAGCTTGCGCCCCCCGCTACAGCCTGCTGAGCCAAGGTTAGCTGATTGTAACAGGAGACACCAATGATTGCCTGCTCCCCCAAAGCGGCTCGAACCTCAGCCAACGAAGCATCTTCGGCTCCAATATGTACACCATCCGCGCCAATCTCAGCAGCCAGAGCAACATCATCATTGATCAATAGCAACACATCATGTTGACGACATAATGCCAAAAGGGCTCCAGTTTGACGTAGGCGCTTAGCGGTATTGCTGGACTTGTCCCGATACTGAACAATACGGGCCCCACCCGCTATCGCGCCAGCCACCCCTTTGAGCAGTTCACCATCATCCGGCAATAATTGGCTATCCGTAATGACGTAGAGGCCCTTCAGGCTCATTTGCCAGTCTCTTCCTCATCGCTTCGCGCCCAAAAGAAACGATTGGGCATGTGTTGCCCCATCCCCAGGCGATAACCATTGCGCAGGGCCTCCCAAGCATACTCCTGGGCCTCATGAATTGCCGTAAATGGATCTACACCATGACCAAGCATACCGGCAATAGCAGAAGCCAGGGTACAGCCAGAACCATGGTAGCTCTCTGGCAGGCGTTCCCAGGTGAAACTCTCCAGCATCCGCTTATTACCATACAGGGTATTCGTTACCTCAGGCGTGCTTTCATGGGTACCAGTAATTAATACATACTCACATCCCATATCCATCAGTTCATGAGCACAAGCATCCAGCGTATCTGCTTCATGAGCTAAGCGGCGCGCTTCTTGACTATTAGGGGTTAATACTGTGGTTTGTGGAAATAGTAGCTCCACCATGGCATCTACCAGGTTCTCATCTGCCATCTTGGTGCCGCCGCCAGCACGAAGTATAGGGTCCAGCACCACAGGGATACCCGGGTAATCCGCCAGAATAGTGTGAATAGCAACAGCGGCCTCTTCACTACCAATCATACCGATTTTAAAACAGCTCACCGGCATATCTTCCAAAATGGCCCTGGCCTGCTCAATCAGTAGCTCAGGCTCAATGGCATCATAGCGGCTCACATCTAGCGTATCCTGTACCGTCAAGGCAGTAATCACTGGTGTACAGTGACATCCCATACTGGCCAGCGTTTCAATATCCGCCATTATTCCGGCTCCCCCTGTGGGATCATTACCGGCAAACGACATCACTACAGGTACATCAGGCATCTCTTCCATCAAAACATCCCCGGCTTTACAACAACCAAAATAACGATTCCAAACAGCATCAGCACGGGAATCTCATTAAACCAACGATAGAATTTATGACTACGGGTATTTTTATCTTCCGCAAAGACTTTCACAAAGTGCCCACAGATGAAGTGGTAAATAATCAGTAGCACACAGAACAGCAGTTTCGCATGTAGCCACCAATAACTACTGTATGCCTCCCAGGCGTAATCCCACAGCATCCATACACCAAAGATCACTGTAAGAATCATCCAAGGCATAACAAAGTAGTAAAGCTTACGCTCCATGATCTTGAAATTTTCATGGCTGCCCTTGTCATCACTCATGGCATGATAAACAAATATACGTGGCAAATAGAAAAGCCCTGCGAACCAGGAGACCATAAAGATGATGTGAAAGGCCTTCACCCAAAGCATGTATCGTGATTCCTATAGATTATGGTTTTGGCAGACTATACCACAGATAAGATCAGGCAAGACAACCGTCTATGGAGAGGATAGACTCGCTGTCACAGGCATTATAGTGATTAGCCATTCTTGAGATCCTGAATATGAACGACGCCGTTGCCCGGCTGATAGATAGCGATAGTGGTTTATGGGGATTATTCATCAGCGCCCTACTCTCCTCAACTCTGCTGCCCGGTGGTTCCGAGGCCCTTCTTGCCTATATGGTAAACCAAAGCGGTCATGACCCACTGCTATTACTATTCATCGCCACCATCGGCAACACATTGGGGGCAATCATCACTCTAATAATGGGCAGACTCCTAGCCATGGGGCTACATAAAAAGTGGCAACCCACACCAAGACACCAACAAGGCATTCAATACATCCAACGCTGGGGGAACCCTTTACTGCTATTTTCATGGCTGCCACTGCTGGGTGATGTGCTCTGCCTTGCCGCCGGACTGCTGCGGCTCCCATTACTTTGGTCAATCCTATTCATCACCGTGGGCAAAGCACTACGCTATTACGTGATCGTAATACTTTCCGCTTAATCCGCAATAGTGTAACGATTCTTCCCAGACTGCTTTGCCAGATACATCGCCTGATCTGCCTTGGTTAACAGCTCATCCGCCGTTATCGCATTTTTCGGATATAAACTAATACCGATACTACAGGAGATAGATAATTTATGCCCATGAATTCGAATCGGCTGATCAAATTGTGCGAGCACCTTTTTAGCGATCCCCTCAACGGAGTCCGTGTTGTGCAAATTAATCAACACAATGCAGAACTCATCCCCGCCCAAGCGGGCAACAATATCCAATTTGCGCACACTGTTTCGCAGCAGTGAAGCGACTGCACGCAGCAGATCATCCCCCACATCGTGACCGCATTCATCATTCACCGGCTTAAAATCATCAAGATCGATATAAAACAGCGCAAATTGAAAGTTAAAGCGCTCTGAGTGTGCCAGTGTCATACTCAACCGCTCATTAAAATGATGACGGTTAGCCAAACCGGTAAGCGCATCGTAATTGGCCAGCTTCTCCAGGCGATGCTCATTCTCCTTGATCGTGGCAATATTACTAAATGACCCTACGTAGTGAATCACCTCGCCTTTGGCATTTTTTAGGGCGCTAATATTCAGCCATTCCGGATAGACCTCACCATCCTTGCGCTTATTCCAGATTTCCCCCTGCCAAAAGCCATTAATTACCAAACTTTGCCAGAGATTTTTATAGAATGAGGAATCGTGCCGACCTGATTGCAAAATACGGGGGTTATTCCCAAGACACTCTTCAATCTGATAACCCGTAATCTCAGTAAACGCCGGATTAATCATCATGATCTCCTGCTTGGCATTGGTGATCATGATGCCTTCCTTAATGTTTTGGATAGCCATTGCCGCTAGCCTCAACATCTCATCCTGAAGAATCGATTTTTTTAGTTGCTCTAGTCGATTACAAAGCACCGCCCAATTAATCGGTTTGGTGATATATTCCGTCGCACCTGCGTCAAAGGCCTGATGCACTGTTGCCTCATCATCGATAGAGGTAACCATTAATATTGGGATATTCTGCATCTGGGGAATTTGACGAATTGCTTTAGCTGCTTCGAGCCCATCTAGCTCCGGCATACAAATGTCTAACATGATGATATCGGGGGAATGATTCTGCGCCTGTACAATGGCATCTTGACCATTGTTCGCCGTGATAACCTCATAGCCATTCGCTTCCATCTTTAGGCTGATTAAGGCAAGAAGATCACTATCATCTTCAGCAATAAGGACCTGAATGGCTCTTTCGCCATAGGACTGCTTTGTGATGTCAAACATCGGTCAATCTATCCTCAAGCCATTTTTCCAAGCACCTCAAGATATCCGCTCAAATAAAGGCACTTGTTCCCTGAAAGCTTATTCAAGCATCAATTGAAAACACCTTTGTATAATTTCAGTTCAACAAAGTGAATCAACGAATAATGAACGAGGCGGGGACATTACTCAGCCCCCCCTTGAGTACACTGGAGACAAAACCGTTCTGTTTCAAAAGAAAAGCACCGGCAGAACTACGCCGCCCAGTACTGCAGTAGCAGATATAGTGCGTATTGGGATCCAGCTCGGTTATCCGCTGGCGAAGTTCAAACAGCGGCACACTAATCGCTTGAGGAAGATGTCCCTGTTTATATTCCGAAGCAACACGCACATCCAGAAACATCGCATCGTTGCCCAGAGCCCCAAACGCCTCATCCAGCTCGATCCAATCCACCATGGGCTCGCGTAGCAGCTCGATAAAATCATTCTTCGCCAAGCGACGTAACTCGCCATCTGTCAACATGGTAATAGTCGCGTTACGAGGATTGTCAGAGATCAATGCTTCTTCACCAAAGGTGGTACCTTCACCAAGGGTCGCCAGTTCCACCTCTGGACCTCCTGGCTCCATCTGACGAGTCACCTTTACCTCCCCTTTATCCAGCAACCAATAGAAATCGCCCGGATCACCCTGCTTAATAATCACATCCCCCGCCTTGGCATTCACTTTCACCAGGCGGCGGAACAGCTCTTCGATATTTGCAGGGGGAAGGTTTTGAAAAGTGGCAGACTGGGTCATCTTGGCAGTGGCATTGCCCTGCCCCTGATGTATTCCGCCATCATTGCCATTATTGGATACGGCCATCTGATCCCAGGCCAGCATCTGGTCGAAATCCTCAACATCGATGCGGATAATCTCTGCACTACTCTCTGCCACAGCCGTCACCTGACGGGGGTGCCGATTGGCAATCGGGTGCCAGGATTCTGGCATGCCAGCGCGAATATATTGTGGCTCAGAGTTAAAGCTGGACTGTAAACGAATCTCACCGTCGAGCACGTAGATCATATTGTGATCGTTATCCCCTTCCTGGAAAATCGTTGTGCCAGCGGTAATGCTCTCTACCACCGTTTTCGATGCTAACTCTTTGATTTTCTCATGAGAAAGCGAGGAGATGGGCTCCAAGCCCTGAAGGGTTTCCAGATCAAGAATAGTCTGTTGTTCAGTCATAGCGTCTATATTCTTTTATTATAACGGCTGATTCATCCGCATTCTGGCATACTATCGGCAGAATATCCCTACACATTAACCCGTGTAATGTCATTATCTTACTATGTTACACTAACGGCCCATTGACACTTTAGTTAATAGCAGCCGCAACTTAGACAAACATGACAGAATCCAGCCAGCGCATTAGGGAAATCCCCTACAACTATACTTCATTCTCTGATCGAGAGATCGTAATCCGCTTTCTCGGTGAAAAGATGTGGCAGGTGCTCAATACCCTGCGAGGTGAACGCCGTACCGGCCGTTCCGCCCGTATGCTGTTTGAAGTACTGGGTGATATGTGGGTGATAAAACGCAACCCATATATTCAGGATGACTTACTGGAGAACGCCTCGCGCTGGGGCTCACTGGCCCATGCCCTGCACCACCGCCTGGATCAGATCGTAGAGCGTGCTGAAGACAATCAAGAAGCGCTGCTGCTAGTAGAGAGTGCCCGCAAGGCGATTACCGAGTTTGAGCAGTGGCTTACCGGTCAGAACGAATTGCGCAAAAGAGCCAAGCGAAAGCTGCAAAAACACACCCGTAAAGACAATATTCAATTCGACGGCCTGGCCCGGGTCAGTCATGTCACCGATGCCACCGACTGGCGAGTAGAGTTCCCCTTCGTTGTACTCACGCCAGATACCGAGGAAGAAGTTGCTCCTCTGGTTAAAGCGTGTATCGAATTGGGACTCACCATCATCCCCCGAGGGGGAGGTACCGGCTACACCGGTGCTGCTGTACCACTTTATGCTGACACAGCAATCATTAACACCGAAAAATTGCTGCATCTTAGCGAAGTGGAGGTGCGCCATATCCCAGGTGTTGATCAGCAAGTACCCACGATCCGTACCGGTGCCGGTGTCGTTACCCGTCGCGTGTCAGAACGCGCAGAGAAGTACGGCTACACCTTTGCAGTAGACCCCACCTCTCAGGACGCCTCTTGTATTGGTGGCAACATCGCCATGAATGCCGGGGGTAAGAAAGCGGTACTGTGGGGTACCACTGTGGACAATCTGGTCTCCTGGAAAATGGTTACCCCAGATGCCAAATGGCTGGAAGTGGAACGAATCAACCACAATCTGGGCAAGATCCACGACCATGAATTTGCCGAATTCCGTGTTAGCTACTACGAGGCTAATGGCAAAACCCCTTGTGGTGAACCCAAGACCATTAAGATCTCTGCAGAAGAGTTCCGCCTGCGGGGTCTAGGCAAAGACGTGACCAACAAGTTTCTTGGCGGTCTGCCAGGGGTACAGAAAGAGGGATGTGACGGCCTGATCACCTCCGCAGTATTCCTGGTGCATAAAATGCCAGCCCATGTGCGTACCATCTGCCTGGAATTCTTCGGCTCCAACCTCTCTAAAGCGGTACCGGCCATTGTTGAGACCAAAAACTATGTCGACAATATGGACAACATTGTATTGGCCGGCATGGAGCATCTAGACGAGCGCTATGTACGCGCCGTGAAATACTCCACCAAAGCGCCCCGTCCCGAACTACCCAAAATGGTTCTATTGATTGATGTAGCCAGTGATGATGAAAATAAAGTGGCAGAAGCCGCTTCAGCCATTGTGCGCATGGCTAATCAGCGTGAAGGGGAAGGCTTTATCGCCACCAGCCCTGAAGCCCAGAAGCGCTTCTGGCTAGACCGTGCCCGCACAGCGGCTATTGCCGCCCACACCAACGCCTTCAAAGTGAACGAAGATGTGGTAATTCCTCTGGATCGTCTCAACGAGTACAACGAAGGCATTGAACGCATCAACATTGTCCGCTCCACCAAAAACAAACTGGCAATGATCACAGCGGCCCTTGACCACCTGGAGAGCGATTTTACCAAGATCATCCTACCTGCCGGTTACGAGCGCAGTGAAGAGAACGATCAAATTCTAGCGGGCAAAAAGTCAGCGGCTCGGGAGCACTTACTGGCAGTACAAAATCGCTGGAATCAACTACTGGAGCAGATCGATCAACCTGCAGCAGACTTCCCTCAGCTTCTGGATGAAAAATCACAGCAGACCATGCAACCAGGCGATACCCTGTTCAACCTGTTGCAACGTCGTGAATTGCGCATCTCCTATCGTAAATCGGTGGAGCGACCGCTGAAAGAGATCTTCACAGGTCGGGAATTAACCCCAATCCGTGAACGTCTTGATAAGATTCACGCCGAACACCGCAAACGCCGCCTGTTTGTCGCCACCCATATGCACGCAGGGGATGGCAATGTTCACACCAATATCCCGGTCCATTCCGATGACTACCAAATGCTCCACGATGCAGACCATATCGTGGAAGAGGTCATGGCACTGGCCTCCTCTCTGGGCGGTGTCATCTCCGGTGAGCACGGTATCGGTATCACTAAATTTCAATTCCTCTCACCGGAGGCTATCCAGGCATTCAAAACCTATAAGGACGAAGTGGACCCGAACCAGCACTTCAACCGAGGCAAGCTGCAACATATCGACAAGGATAAGGGGCTGGTGGGTAGTGGCCTGGAAAACGCCTACACGCCATCCCTCCAGCTGGTGAAGCAGGAGGCGCTGATCCTGGAGTCCACTGCGCTGGATCAACTCAATGATGCCATCAAGGATTGCTTGCGTTGCGGTAAGTGTAAACCGGTCTGCACCACCCATGTCCCCCAGGCGAATCTGCTCTACTCGCCCCGCAACAAGATCCTTGCCACCGGCCTGATGATCGAAGCGATCCTCTACGAGGAGCAGACCCGCCGCGGTATCTCTATCCGTCACTATGATGAAATGAATGATGTAGCCGACCACTGCACTATTTGCCACCGCTGCGAAAATCCCTGTCCGGTCAATATCGACTTTGGTGATGTTACCGTGGCCATGCGCACCATCCTGAAGGATCAGAAGCAGCGCCGTACCAATATTGTCAGCACCCTCTCCATGGCCTTCCTGAATATCAAAGACCCGCGCACCATTAAAGCAATGCGCAAGGTATTGATGGAGTGGGGTTACAAAGGGCAACGCCTCGCCTATCAGCTGGCCAAACCCTTTATGATTGCTGAGAACAAACGTCGCCCTGCAGGCACTACCGGTAAACCGGAGCTAAAAGCCCAGGTGATCAATTTCGTTAAAAAGCCCATGCCCGCATCCCTGCCCATGCAAACCACCCGTGCTATGTTGGGTCTGGAAGAGACAGAAACGGTGCCGATCCTGCGCGATCCGAAAAAGATTAGCGATGAAAGTGAAGCCGTCTTCTACTTCCCCGGCTGTGGTTCTGAGCGGATGTTTAGTCAGGTAGGTTTAGCCACCCTGGCCATGCTCTACGATGTGGGTGCACAAACCGTCCTCCCACCCGGCTACCTCTGCTGTGGCTATCCGCAAGCCTCTGCCGGTGATGCCGCCAAGGGTAAACAGATCTCCATGGAGAATCAGATCCTCTTCCATCGGATCGCCAATACCCTTAACTACATGGATATTAAAACGGTGATCGTCTCCTGCGGCACCTGCATGGATCAGCTGCTGAAATACCAGTTCGAGCAGATCTTCCCCGACTGTCGCCTACTGGATATCCATGAGTATCTGATGGAGAAAGGCATTAGCCTGGAGGGTGTGGACGGCGTACAGTACATGTATCACGAGCCCTGCCACACACCGATGAAACATTACAACGGCACACAAGTGGCCGGAAAGCTGATGGGACAAAATGTCACCCTTTCAGATCGCTGCTGTGGTCAGGCGGGAACCTTTGCCACCTCCCATCCCCAAATTGCAGCTCAAGTTCGCCACCGTAAACAGGAAGAGTTGGAAAATGGTTTGAAAGATCTAACCGGTAGCAACAAAGCCAATAATGGCAATGTAAAAATGCTCACCTCCTGCCCAGCCTGTCAGATGGGTCTTAGCGCCTATGCTGACGATACCGGCTTGGATACCGACTATATCGTTGTAGAACTGGCCAATAAGCTCTTAGGTGATGAGTGGCAAAAACTCTTTGTCGATACCGCCAAGCAAGGTGGTATTGAGAGGATACTCTTATAACTCGCCAACTGACCTGACTTTCACCATAAAACAACAAAAGGGCCTTAGAGCCCTTTTGCTTTTCTTCAATAACCAATCAATTATGGCGTAATTGTCACGACAACCGAACTTGCTAAAGAAAAATTATCATTATTCCCATCTGGGTTCAGATCAACACTAAAATAGAAAGTATATTGACCTGGTGGCAATGTATCACTTAGTACAACATGTTGGCTAATATCGAATAGCCCCCCTTGATAGCTCACCCCTTGCCCTAGCCCCCATACATTGTCACTTACGTAATAGGTATACCAGCCATATGGCGTTTCAGCGGTAACAAACCAATCAGCCATTGCGCCTGCATCAGAAAAACTATTCAAGCTTACCGCTAGATTCAATACCTCAGAAGCACTAATCGTAATTGCTTCACCACTTCCATTTGCATAAATGGTTGGCTTCGCATTTTTTACAACCACAATCAAAACGGATTCAGTCACTAAATTAGTAGCTCTATCCGTCACTGAGGCGGTAATCACATGCTCTCCTCCTACCAGATTTACCGACAACATATTGCCACTACCCAATGCCCCCTGAAGGTCTGAGCTCCAGTTAATACTGCCACTTAAATCACCATCTTCCTGATCATATGCCCAAGCAGATAGAACCACCGGCGTCCACTCCATATACTCGCCCCCTGCGACAGGATCATAAAGCTCAAGCGTAGGTGCATACCCAATGCTACAAACAGATGGACGCAAGACAGAAACAATATTTACCTTCATTTCCAGACTATCCAATTGTTGGCATGGGATATAAGTATTATCCCGAAGATCCACTGTCTGTAACTCCCAGAGACTCAATAATGGCGTAATATCAGTGATTAAATTATTTGCCAGATTTAACTCTTTCAGACGAGGGAAATTGAATGAATTGAAAAGAGAAAGATCTGAAATCTGATTATCACTCACATCCAGGTAGACTAGCGTTGAATGTGGCATGACAAAATCTAGGCCCGTGTTAGAAATATCCAACACAGTAATCATATTCAACTGAAATGGATAACCATTCAATTGAATATCACCCACCCCCAACTTACGCAATGAATAACGATTTCCATTTATTACTGTTTCTAATTGCTTAGCATCAATATTACTATTACCTGACAACCACAGAACTTCCAAATCATAGAATTGAAGAAGAGGAGTCAGATCAGTAATAAGGTTATTTCCCAAATACAGTGATGTCAGGGTTTGCGGATTAACATAATTGAGAGGAAGAAGATCCGCTATCTGATTATCGCTGGCATCCAAATAAATCAAATTTTTATAGCCAGGCATCTCAGATAGCCCCGTACTAGAAACATCCAATTGGGTAATTACCGATGGATTCACCGATGGTCGATAACCCTGTAACCCTCCCACTCCCAGTTCTCGTAAATGCGAAAAGTTTTGGCTAATCACTGAATCCAGCTGACTTTGATTAACATCAGGATTACCCGAGAGCCATAGCGCTTCAAGATTATTGAATTTCTGCAGTGGCACCACATCTACGATACGATTATTGCTCAGGTACAGTGAAGTCAGTGTTTGCGGATTAATATAATTAAGTGGATAAAGGTTCTCTATCTGATTATCGCTGGCATCCAGATAAACCAGATTCTCATAATCTGGCACCATCGAAAGACCGGTATTAGAGACATCTAACTTGGTAATCACCCAGGGATCCACCATCGGCACATAGCCTTGCAAGTCCCCCACTCCCAACTCACGCAAAGTGGCCCGATTCTGGTTAATCACCTGATCCAATTGTCTCTGATCAATGTCACGATTCCCGGAAAGCCATAATGCCTCTAACTGAGTAAATTGCTGCAATGGTGTGACATCCACAATACGATTATTCCCTAGGTACAGTGACGTCAGTGTTTGTGGATCAATGGCGTTAAGTGGATAAAGATTATCTATCTGATTATTACTGGCATCCAGATAAACCAGATTCTCATAGTCTGGCACCATCGAAAGACCGGTATTAGAGACATCTAACTTGGTAATCACCCAGGGATTCACCGATGGTCGATAGCCCTGTAGCCCTCCCACTCCCAGTTCTCGTAAATGCGAAAAGTTTTGGCTAATTACTGAATTCAGTTGGCTTTGATTAACATCAGGATTACCCGAGAGCCACAGCGCTTCAAGATTATTGAATTTCTGCAGTGGCACCACATCTACGATACGATTATTGCTCAGGTACAGTGACGTCAGTGTTTGTGGATCAATAGAATTAAGTGGATAAAGGTTATCTATTTGATTATCGCTGGCATCCAGATAAACCAGATTCTCATAATCTGGCACCATCGAAAGCCCCGTATTGGAAACATCCAGCTTGGTAATCATCCAGGGATTCACCGATGGTCGATAGCCCTGTAGCCCTCCCACTCCCAGTTCTCGTAAATGCGAAAAGTTTTGGCTAATTACTGAATTCAGTTGGCTTTGATTAACATCAGGATTACCCGAGAGCCACAGTACTTCAAGATTATTAAATTCCTGCAATGGCATGACATCCACGATGCGGTTATTACCCAGATACAGTGAAGTCAGTGCCTGTGAGTTAATATGATTAAGTGGGTAAAGGTCCTCTATTTGATTATCACTGGCATCCAAATAAACCAGATTCTCATAGTCTGGCGCCATCGAAAGACCGGTATTAGAGACATCTAACTTGGTAATCACCCAGGGATCCACCGATGGTCGATAGCCCTGTAGCCCTCCCACTCCCAGTTCTCGTAAATGCGAAAAGTTTTGGCTAATTACTGAATTCAGTTGGCTTTGATTAACATCAGGATTACCCGAGAGCCACAGTACTTCAAGGTTATTGAATTGCTGCAGTGGTGTAACATCCACAATACGATTATTACCCAGGAACAGTGACGTCAGTGCTTGTGGATTAATGGAATTAAGCGGGTAAAGATCCTCTATTTGATTATCACTGGCATCCAGATAAACCAAATTCTCATAATTTGGCACCATTGCAATACCGGTATTAGAAACGTCTAATCGAGTAAGTGAGAGTAAATCAATATTAAACTCCGGAAGCCATGGCTGCCCAAACTTAATATCCCCCACACCCAGCGACTGAAGTGAATGATTTTGATCGATAATCGGCTTTAGCTGTTGAAAATCAATATCTCGATTGCCCGACAACCATAACACTTTCAGTTGGGTAAACTGTTGCAATGGCTCCACATCTACGATGCGGTTATTACCCAGATATATCTCCTTTAACGATAGCGGATCCACACGTGTTAAGAATAAAAGGTTATCTATCCGATTATCACTAGCATCCAGATAAACCAAGTTTCTATAATCGGGAATCTCTCTAATGCCAGTATTAGAAACATCCAGCTTGGTCATCAGAATAGGGTCGAGTGAGACGGGAAACCACGATGTCCTAAAATTAATGTCCCCAACTCCCAGTACGCTAAGAGAATGATTTTGATCAATAATCGGCCTCAACTGCTGAAAGTCAATATACTGATTACCTGACAGCCATAGCTCCTTAAATTGGGTATATTGCTGTAGTGGGCTCACATCGACAATCTGGTTATTCTCCAGGCGTAACGTGGTCAGTGCCTGTAATTTAACCACCCCGAGTCCATTGAGAGACTCAATCTGGTTGTGGCCAAGATCCAATGTAGCTAAATTAGGTAGTTGATCTATCCCATCGATATTTTGGATATTTCGGTCCACACAAACAAGCGATGTAACATCTTCAGCATATTGCCAGTTATTCTCCGTAACCTGTTCTTCAAAACAGGCTTGCAACTGATAATCTGGAAATGATGGGAGAGGCATCTGGGCCGTTGCGATGATAGGCAACAGTAAAGTCCAGATGACAACTGCCACTGATAAATAGTATTTCATTTTTGTGTCGGGGGAAGACATTGAGGCTATCGCTGAGCCGACCATGACTACATCCTTTTATTTCGATAAAATTAGGTACAGGCAGAGGGGTGTAGCAGATGAGCACTCCTTGCCACTGTGATAATGTCAATTTAACCTATAGAAAATGATGACTTTCCGGGTATAAAGATTACCACATAATAACATTTGGTTTTCTCTTATCCCAACAATCAGTGGTTTCCTTGCTATCACACTCGGAATAAAATGGCATGTCACCACTCAACGCCTAAGAGAAACAATGACAGAAGAATCAATAAGCTACAAGAAATCACAGATCAAAAAGCATCATCATGACCTGTGGGGAATCTTCACGTTCTGGTTCATTGTTCTGTTTTTTTGCAATCTAGCAACCTTGGTCCTGCGCCTCGATCATCAGGTAGCTGTGGGTGAATGGCTAGTGAAAGACCCTGAACGCTTCCTATTGGGATTTTTCCTGCAAGGCCCCTTCTTAATCGTGCTAGCGATCGCCCATTATGGAGTCGACATATGGCTACACGGGCGTGAGCACCGGCTGGCCAAATTTGGTCAGGCTACCACCACCGCTCTATTTGCCTTTATTATCCTAGCAATCTATGCCTCATCCGAAATCACCTATAACCATTTACAAAGCTACCTGGGCTTTGATGCCTTAACTCCCTTGTTTACCGATACCAAACAGATTCTTTTGAAATCCTGGCATGATGCTGGCAACCACATGGTTGCCGCGGCCCTATTGAGTATGGTCATTGGCACCCTCTATCTACGCTGGCGCCATTTTACCCACCCGGAACTGGCAGTGCGTTACACGCCGCTACACAACCTCGGCTTACCGGTTTTCTTTATCCTCTCCATCATTATTATCTGGTCATTACAATTTCCTGCAGCATCGACTTCACTGAGTTATCAAAGCCGTTTTCATAGCTATCCCTTCAGCCACGGTATTATGAAACTGTTGGATAAAGAAAACGGGATATCAAAAGTAAGTCTACAAGCCACGCTTCCAACGCTTCAACCTGCGATCCCCATGGCCACCTATATCGCTCAGGCCGGGAAAATGAAGGAGAAGCCCAATGTGTTTATTATCATGTTGGAAGCGGTCTCCTATGACCATTTAGGTGCCACTGGCTACTTCCGTAAAGATATCACTCCTAATCTGGATGCCCTGGCCAAAGACAGCTTGATCTTTGATAACGCCTACGCCACCGCCAACCACTCTAACTACGCCCAAACCAGTATCTATAGCTCTCAATATGCCTTGCGCGGAAATAGCCTGGATCACTTCTTGAACGTGGATTATCCAAGAGTATTAATCTTTGATGTACTCAAGGGCTATGATTATCAGACAGCACTCATCTCATCACAGAATGAAAACTGGCAGGGCATGAAACGCTTTCTGACCGCCCATACCAAATTCGATCACTTCTTCCACTCTGTTGATGAACTGGGAGAAAATATCGATGATGAAACCAAACTGGATGATGCCTTCACTCGCCAAAAAGCCCAAGACTACATTGCGAAAATGGATCCACAGACACCCCATATTCTGGCGATTAACTTCCAGCGGACTCATTTCCCTTACCGCATACCCGATGACGCACCTCGTCCCTATTCACCTTACCTCATCGACTTTAACTTCCAGTTCTTTGGCTATCCACAGGAAAAAGTGGATATCGTGCGCAACGTCTATGACAATGCACTTCACTATGTAGATGCCCAAATAGGTGCCTTGATGGACACCTTGAAACAGCAAGGCCTGTATGACAACTCACTGATTATCGTCGTCCCCGACCATGGCGAAGCCTTCTATGAAAAAGGTTACCCTTCCCATGGCACCTCGCTGCTGGACGATCAAATACGCACCTTTGTGCTGATAAAAACCCCTGATAACCAACACCAAGGTTATCGTAAAGATGCCATCTCTCATGTAGACATTGCACCCACGATACTAGATATTCTCGGCCTACCACATCACCCAGGCTTTCAAGGGAAGAGTGTTCTGGATACCGCTTATCCTGGTCGAAATCTCTACACCGTCTCACAAGGCGTCATCCCCGCCTATGGCGTTACCCAATACCCTTGGAAATATATACAGTCACGTCGTGATGGAACGCTTCTGCTAAACACCTTAGATAACCCACAAGAGAATCAAAACCTATTACAACAGCAGCCAGAAAGAGCTAACGAACTAAAGAATATTCTGGGTTACTTCTACCGAAGCCAACTGGGTTATTACCAGTCACCCCAGCGACAAACCCATTATCCTCCAAAACTTTAAATGTGTAGAAGTCTGCTTGCTGGCGATTTTTTGGAAGTGAGATAGGGCAGATTACGCTTTGCTAATCTATCCTACAATTTGAAAGGCTCCTTAAATCAGAAATCCCAATAGCAAGCTAATGCTCAACAAACTACAAAGAGTCGATACAAAAATACCTGAAGCCACCTCTTCTTCGCAGACCTGATATTTTTTTGCATAAGCATAAGCGCTCACACCAATAGGCATTGCCGCTGCAATGATGGCTGTCGCAGCCCACAAGCTATCAACCTGAAACAGATAGGTTGCCATCAGAAAGACCAATGCAGGTAACACAATACTCTTTAACAGCACTAAAACCATCACCACCGACAAACGGCCGAGTAAGTTAAAGTTGTTTAGCGATGCCCCCAGCACAAATAGCGCCAATGGGATTGCAGCCCCAGAAATCATCAGCAGAACCTCATCCAGCATCGGAAAAAATGAGATCCCCAGCAGGTTAATTAACAAACCAAAGAAAAGTCCAGCGGTAATCGGGCTTTTAAACACCTGAAATAAAATACCCAGCAGATAACGTAATAGAGAGCCGCGTCTCCCCTCCTTCCTCTCTGCAACGAGAATACCAATAGAGAAAATAAACAGGCTTTGAATCGCTATAATAATAAACAGTGGCAACATCGACCCTGGGCCCAGTGCCTGCATACATACGGGAATTCCGACAATCGTCGTATTAGAGTAGGCGGCACCAACACCATATGCACTCTGCCCTTTGTGATCATAGTTAAACAGGTACTTGGAAACCAAAACAGCTATCACAAACACCAGAAACACGGCTAGATAAAAGGCAAACAAAAAGCCCCAATCAAACGACTCAGGTAATGAAAACTTCGCGGTACTAATAAACAGCAGAACTGGGATTGGCATATTAAATGTGAAATTAGAGACCGCCTCGGTCTCACTTTTCGAAGTGCAATAGCGATGATTGGAAATATAACGGAAAGTAACGTCATCTCACATCTTTAACATAAAAGATTTAAAATAATGGTATTCTATCACTCCCCTCCCCCAAGGGGATCGTTATTCCATGGGTTATTCCAGAATATTACCAACCATTCCGTTACAGAACTTTCATTGAAACTTCATTGGCCAGTCATCCCTCCCCCTTAGATTGAAGAGTCGTACTCTTTAATGCCCATAACGCAAAGGATAGACCATGAAAAAAATGCTTTTTATTGCTACCTGCCTAGCCCCGCTATCTGCTGTAGCCAATCCGGATGTGACATCCAGAGAATACAAGTTGATGTTGGATCCTAGTCATTTTATATACAACGACGAATCGACAAATGTCTCGTCATTATTAAGTGCCGTAGAGACAAGCATTGAAAATACCATCATGCGAAATGTGACTGGAAGTCCATACTTGGCAAAAATTCGAGATGTTAAATTCTACGACACGGCAAATAGCTGTGAGTTAATGGGTATGGGCTACTCATTCCGTGAGCGCATTGAAAATAATAATTCAGAAGTGACACTGAAATTTCGTGATGCTGATCGGTATATTGCCGACTTTGAAGACCTCTCAGCAATCAGTAGCTCTGCCGAAACAAAACTGGAGTCAGATATTGGATATACAAGCACAGTACCCTTTAAAGTGGTATACAGCCATTCCACTAAAGTGCCTAATACACGCAACATCAATGAGATGAAAGATATCAATGTTCAATTTCCAGGCTTTGAAACGAATTATGGCTATACCGATAGTACAGCACTCAGCTTAGTAGGGAATTTGACAATTCGTGAACACGTTTACAAAGGACTGACTATCGATCTGGGGCAATTCGATGCAGAGATATCCGTTACTCTCTGGTACAACGGTATACCTTCAGGCACACAATCTCCCGTTGTTGCAGAAATCTCCTATAAGTATCTGGATGCCTCAGCGGATTATACCAAAGCAGTGGTAAATCGAGCTAAAACAGCCTTCCTTGCATTGCAAGGCCTAACAGCATGGGTAGATTCAAACTCCAAAACCAAAACTCAGTTTGTTTACGATTACAACCCAAACTTCTGCAATTAAGACATCACGTAAGTACATAATCTGCACCTAAAAATTTCGACGGATATAATGGTGTTGGGCTTCAAGAGCCCAACACCTCTTTATCCATTGCTTTATGGTATCAACCTCTTCTTTAAAAAAGGTATCACCTCATCTAAGGCAATCTCGTTCTGATCATATACTATCATCGACCTTATACTGACCAATCGATGTGCCCTCTCTCTATCACCAACGACAATAATATAAGGCACGCGTAATTTATGAAATTCTCTTATTTTGCGGGAAACCGTTCGGTGACTATCATCAATAAGGCAGAAAACTCCTGCTTGCTTAAGGTGTTGTTCAATCTCTTTAATATAGGGTTTCACACGCTCATTGACTGATGCCAGTGCGACGGGAGTCGGATGCACCCAGGCAGGCAACTTTCCCTGACATGACTCAAGCAATATGGCGATCCAGCGCTCAATTGAGCCATACATCGCCTGATGTAAAATAACAGGGTATAGGCGTTGATTCTCCTCATCAACATAGGATATTTCAAATCGCTCTGGCAGATTAAAATCGAGCTGGATAGTGCCACACTGCCACTCACGCACCATGCCATCTTTAAGAGAAAGCTCTATCTTAGGCCCATAAAAGGCCCCTTCACCAATCTGATACTCAAACTGATAACCTGCCTTCTGACAGGCAGTAGCTAATATTTGCTGCGCTTTCCCCCATAATTCATCATCACCAAAAGCATTTTCTGGACGCGTTGATATTTTCACCTCAATTGAGTCATAGCCATAGTGGCGATATACCTGCTTTGCCCTCTCAAGAAAATGTATAATTTCTACTTCCGCCTGTGACCATAAACAGAATACATGGGCATCATCTTGTGTAAACTGTCGCAAACGAAAACAGCCATTAAGCGAGCCTGAAGGCTCATTTCTATGGACAGTACCAAACTCAAATAGCCGGAAAGGCAAATCCCGATAACTATAAACACCGCGTTTAAAAAACAGAATATGTGCCGGACAAGACATTGGCTTAAGGGCATACTCCGTGTCACTACCCAAAGCGCCACCAAAAAACATATTCTCTGAAAATTTCTGTAAGTGACCGGATGTATGCCAAATATTCTTCTTTAAAAAGAGCGGTGTATTGATCTCAACAAAGCCATGTTGTGAGTAGATATCACGCATATGTTGTTGCACTGACTGAAACAAGCGCCAGCCATTGGGATGCCAAAAGACCATTCCAGGCCCATCAGGCTCTGAATGGAATAGGTCAAGTTGTTCTGCTAATTCACGATGGGATTTCATCATTGTCTCCTTGCTTTTATCAAAACCTGAGCGAAAACAAAGAGACATAAAAAAACCCTCTGGCTTTCGCTCAGAGGGTTTTTATAAAATTCAAATAGCTACTACTTACCCCCCAAACAACCGAGTGGTTGTGGTGGTGGTAGTCACAATATTGAAAATATAAAATTGAGTCATCATGTAAATATCTATAGCACAGACATCTTGAACATGCAATCAATCACACCCAAAGATGGCGGATTCAGTGACAGTGAACTTTGGCCGATACCTTCGGTAGCAGACCACGTACATACTCATATTTAGAACCAAAATTTGCATCCTGCTTTTCAGAACTCAAGGCACCCGCATGGGTCACTCCAATACCAAACTCCCCAAAAAATGTCAAATCATTAAACTTTGTACATTCAGGCTCATAAGCGATCGAAGTCCTTTTCTAGGTCATGTTGATGCACAAGATATCACTACCGCTATTCACTCGAATCATCTCTATGATGAATGAAAGACCTACTAATCGGTGTAGAGTTATTAACTATTACAATTTTGATAGCGTTTTTCGTACAAAATGTGTGCACTATGTAAAAGAAACTATTGAGTAAGCTTTAGCGTTTTTACAAAGCACTGCCAGTCCTGCTCAACAGCACTGAAAATTTTCGCAATATACGTATTACTAGGAGAATGTTCATCAGGGAAATGAGAAATGGCACAAGATGTACGGTGCTTTTTCACCGCGTATCCTATCAACTCATTCTGAATCCCATTAAAGACCTCCAGAGCAGCACTACCTTGCCCTTCAGGAAAATACTCCAATGACTGCTGATATAGTTGATTCAATACAGCCCGCACATTGCGCAGTAACAACTCCTGTGGCTGCTGCTGTGCCAAATCACGATTCACACTTCGATCATACTGACGGGTCATTGTCTTTCTCAAAGTCTCCACATAACGGTTGAATACAGTTAAGGAGTCATCTACTTGACGATTACTCACCTTGGCCTCTCTTATGTTAGATAGGCTATGCCATATAGTCAGAGCAGAGCCTGATATTTATATGAATATTGATGTGTATCATAATATAGGCCAACTTCAAATCCAGCAGACTATTTACAGTAAAATCAGTTAGATATAGCCTTATTTAAAATAGATATCCCATTTCATGTGGTAGAACAGGCTACATTATTGAAAGAAATTGTTAGGATAAAACCTTGATACAGGAGAGTGGAGAGTTAAGACAAGGGAAAACATCACAATATTAAATAACATCGAAAATAGACTTTGAATTATTGCAACTAAACACCATCAACCTCAAAAAGCCAACTACAAGGTCTTATTAAAGATTAGCAAGATAAGAATATTTTTCTTTCTATATTTTCTTATATTTGTCTTTTGTTAAGCAGTCATACTGAAAGACAATACTTTAAGCTCAAATCACTATAATCACATCTCAGCAACACATATGGATTGTGCTCATCAACCCATTCAAACACCAAGAAGCCATTTTGAAGGAAAGGATTATGCGCTAAATGCATCTGACAGATACCACGTAGAAACTGCTCTCTACCAGATAAGGTCTAAACAGCTCAACTTTAATTAGCACATTATCCAATCCTTCAAACTTGGATTATCGATACTGAATTAACTTATTGGCATGCTGGAACAGGATCCAAAACCACTGCACGATAATATAAAATTCCCTGAGGCCAATCCATGTAGAGAATCGTTGCTAATATATCACCAGCATCATTAAAATCATTGAGCGTAATTTGCGCAAAAGGCGCAGCTTTTTGCTCTGCCGTTAACAGGTCATTATCAAGTGTATAAATTCCATCCTTATACAAAAAATTAGTACCTAAAACATCACCTGAGTTATTAATGCGGTAATCTTTATCAATGGTACTGAAAGGGTTTGTAGGCTGAACACCTATATCATGCGCAACACCGTTATTCCATATAACAACCGTATTTCCACCTGATGGCTTATCGACATAGCCAACAATTTGCCCTGCATCATTGATATCTGTCGCGGCGGCTTTATCACCACCCAATCCTTCAAGAATTGTAACGACACCATCTTTCCAATGGAAAGCCAGATAGGTATGTAATGCACCAGAACCAGTCTCGGCATAGCGAATATAGCGACCAACGACTTCACCTGCAGCGTTTAAACCGTGCCCATAAACATTTTCACGGTAATAAGTTACATCCTGACCAGGGATGTAAGCAATTGCATCAATGACATCTTGCTCAAGATTAACAGTCACGCCATCATCATAGAATGATGTGTCTGAATTACTGGAAAAGCTCCGAATCACAACCTGCTTAGCATCATTAATCTCCATTCCCGCGGCCCCAGGAATAGGAGTGATCACGCCATTATCATAAATGATGGCACCACCCCCACTGATACTACCCGTCGCAACGCCGGCATTATTGATGTCATACAAGTTATGAAAAGGCGCTTCTTGATAATTACCTACACTGTCCCAAATTAGTTTTTGCGTTGTACTAGAATAGGATGAATCATATTCTTGAGTAACAACGTTACCGGAATTATTCATCACAAATCCTATGCTAGTTTCAGATGCTTCATTGCTCATAGGAATCTCTATCATTTGATAGACTGACTGGGCCAAGGCCAGCGATGAAAAAGAGACTAAGGGAATAAATGCTAATGTAGAAAGGGTTATTTTTGTTTTGAACTTCACAATGAACTCTCCTTGATTTTTAAGATGCCATACAAAACAGCATAAAAACCATAACAAACAGTTAAATTCAAAAAAACCATATAAAAAATAAATTCCAAGACATTAAAAAATCACAATTAAAATCATGGAATCGCCAATCAAAGATGGGATATTTATTATAAATAAATGGATATCAACTCAACATCAAGAGGATTTATTTTCTAAGAATAAATGATAAATTTTTTATAATTTTCGAATAGATAATTTCATATACAAAGACTAAAGGATTTGTTCTTTTCAAGACTAACTTTATAGTCATTATTATCTTCTCTAATGAGATATCACCCGATTTAGCATATTCCAATAATAAGAAAGGCCCAAAAAATGAGGACCTATCGTTTGGTTAAACATTAGCTAACAGGGATATTTCCCTAATCAATATTATTTATATTTTATCATTGAGTGGAGAGATAAAACTGGCGATGGAAAAGTTAGTGTTAAATATATCAACGGGATCACCTGAAAAATGATGCCATTGGCAAGAGAGGATGATACCGTTAATCATCCTCCCAATCATTTACTCAAGCAATCAAGTCGACAACCTCCCCCTTAACATGAGCACCCAACTCAATAGGGTGCCCAATGAATAGAATCGGCATATTACCAATATGTACAAGTAGCAGGCCGGTATACCACTTCAATGTATGGTCTTCTCTCTAATGTATCCAGCTGATCACAAGGTATTTGCTGATTTCCACGTAAATCCACCTCTCTCAAACGCTCCAACCAGAGAATACTATTAATGTCGATAATATAATTATCACTCAAATTCAGAATTCTCAGATTTTGAGCCCCCTCCAATCCCCATGCCCCTTCAATACCCGTATTCGAAATATCCAGTTTTATCAGCTGTGATAGATCAATTTCATTATTTGGGAAATAAGTTGTAGTCAACTGAATATCCCCTATCCCTAATTCACGCAAAGTCAGGTTTTGTAGGTAGAATTTCAATTCATTGTAGTTAATACCGCTATTACCAGATAACCAAAGTACCTGTAGCTTGTTCATCATGCTTAATGAATTAACATTAGTGATCAGATTATTACTGACATTCAGATAGGTTAAGTTTGGATAAACAGGTAAATCCCACAAGCCTGTATTAGACATATCCAGCTTACGGATGACATCATAGTTCACGGTAGGCCATTCACCATTCATATTAATATCACCAACACCTAATTCACGGAGAGTCCAACTATTTTGACTAATTACTGGCTGTAATTGCATATAGTCAATACCGCTATTACCGGATAACCAAAGAACTTCCAGCTGCGTAAAGTTTTGCAATGGCATCACATCCACAATCTGATTATTCGCCAGATAAAGGGAAGTGAGACGTTGTGGGTCCGCTCCCCAGTTCAGTGGAGAAAGATCTGTAATTTGATTATCACTGGCATCCAGATAAGTTAAACCAGGATAGATAAATAGATCCCATGAACCGGTATTGGAAACATCCAACTTACGGATGATATCAGCGTTGACTGATGGCCAGGCACCATCCATTGCGATATCTCCCAACCCTAATTCCCTCAGAGTCCAACTATTTTGACTAATTACCGGCTGTAATTGCATATAGTTGATACCGCTATTACCGGATAACCAAAGAACTTCCAGCTGCGTAAAGTTTTGTAACGGCATCACATCCACAATCTGGTTATTCGCCAGATAGAGGGAAGTGAGACGTTGAGGGTCCGCTCCCCAGCTCAGCGGAGAAAGGTCTACAATCTGGTTATCACTGGCATCCAAATAGGTTAAGCCAGGATAAACCGGCAGGTAATCGAGTCCAGTATTAGACACATCCAATTTATTAATCACATCAGGATAAACAGGCACGCTATAACCCTGTAGATTAATATCTCCCACACCCACTTCACGTAAAGTTTGATTATTCTGATAAATCACTGACTGCAACTGCATATAGTCAATACCGCTATTACCGGATAACCAAAGAACTTCCAGCTGCGTAAAGTTTTGCAATGGCATCACATCCACAATGTGATTATTCGAAAGATAGAGGGAAGTGAAACGTTGTGGGTCCGCTCCCCAGCTCAGCGGAGAAAGATCGGCAATCTGGTTATCACTGGCATTCAAATAGGTTAAGCCAGGATAAACCGGCAAGTAATCGAGTCCAGTATTGGACACGTCTAGTTTATTAATCACATCAGGATAAACAGGAACGCTATAACCCTGTAGATAAATATCCCCCACACCCACTTCGCGTAAGGTTTGATTATTCTGATAAATCACTGACTGCAACTGCATATAGTCAATACCGCTATTACCGGATAACCAAAGAACTTCCAGCTGCGTAAAGTTTTGCAATGGCATCACATCCACAATCTGGTTATTCGCCAAATAAAGTGCAGTCAAACCTTGTGGGTCAATCCCCCAAGTCAAAGAAGATAGATCGGCAATCCGGTTATCACTCGCATCCAGGTAAGTTAAACCTGGATAGACGGGCAGGTAATCCAACCCGGTATTAGAGACATCTAGCTTACTGATCAAACCCGCTTGAACAGGTATAGTATTGCCTTGTAGCTCAACTCCCCCTATGCCCAGCTCACGCAGAGTACTGCTATTCTGAGCAACAACCGGCTCCAATTGTGAATAGTTAATACCATTGTTATTGGATAACCAAAGTACTTGAAGTGAATTTAAAGACTGTAGAGGCGAAACATCGGTAATGCGGTTATCCGCTAAGCGTAGTACTTCGAGAGAAGTCGGATTAAACAACAAACTTAATGGCGAAATATGCTCAATTTCATTACTACTGGCATCCAAGTAACTCAGATGCGGATAAACAATGAGATCAATCAAGCCAATATTTGACACATCCAGCTTAGTGATCAAATCAGGATTCAGCGCAAGATCTTGCTCCACAATATTTCCAACGAAAATATCACCAATTCCCAACGCTGTCAGCGTACTCGAATTTTGTCGAACAAACGGCAGTAGCATCTCACTGGTAATAGTACTATTACCCGATAACCATAATGTCTGAAGACGATTAATCGCACCTAAGGGTGCCAAATCCCATAGGGCATTATTAGAAAGATCTAACACCTCAAGTGCCTGGGGATTAGGTAGCGTATTTAACGGCATTACATCAGATAAATTATTGCCACTGGCATCCAAATAGCGTAATTGTGGAGTATTAAACGCCGTTAACCATTCAATGCCAGTATTGGATATATCTAATACCTCTAGCACAGTTAATTCATTCAACGGCCAAGGTGGAGCTACGGCATCCAGTGGAACACCACCTATACCGATCTCTCTTAAACCGCGATTTTGATCTATAACACTCACCAAGCTATTCACGTTTATCTGTGAATTATTGGTCAACCACAGCACCTGAAGTGTGTTGATAAGCGTAAGAGGTTGAAGATCTACGAGTTGGTTAGCTGCCAGATATAATCCAGTGAGATTAGGGAGCTTATCCATTTCAGCCAGAGTAACGATGTCCCGCCCTTCACATCTTATTGTGGTAACGTCTTCAGCATATTGCCAGCCATTCACAACCACTTGCTCATCGAAACAAGCTTGAAGGTTTGCATCAGGAAAGCTTGGGAGCGGAGCCTGTGCAAAAGCCTGACTGGGCACGGTGACCAATAGCGCAGCCAACATAATTAACGCATACAATTGAATTTTGATTGCCGATTTTTGACAAGCAGTGGAAAGCCGATAGAGAGCAGTATTCACCATTTCACATCCCTTGGTTGGAAGATACAAGAATCAAGGGATGCGATGGGTCAGCACTCCTTGCTTATACCCATATATATACTGTGCATAAGGAATTCCGTCAATGTAACCACAACTTTTTAGCAAATGAAGATGTATCGAAGACTATGGTTCCAAGCCACTCAGAGCATGCAGCGCATCAATAGCCGCATGGGCTGCGGTCTCCACTTCTGCTTCACGCCCTACCATAATCAGCCTTCCAAAGGCACCGACCGCACGGGCATCCACCAAATTCACGTTTGCCGCCTTCTCAGCTTCATTAGCGGCATAGACCACGTAACCAGCGGGCTCTGTTTCCAGAATAAACATGCTCTGTCCGGGTAGGATCATATTGCCTTTCCGGTCCTGGCGGTTGATCAATACCGCATGGTCTGGGGTGATAGCCCTGACAATTTCACTCCAGGCCACTCGGCATTTTTGACGCTGATCCTCACGGGTGGCCAAATTGTGTAGGATCGCCCTGCCCGCCTCCTCAACATCACTTTGATCACGATGGTGAAATACCATGGAGCCAAAGGCGCGCTCTACCACTTGTTGCCCAAGATGGACTCGAGTGGCCTTCAATGCCACATCAGTGAGACGATGCAGTGCCATACCCGGCGCGACTTCAACCCAAAGACAAGCATCACCCGGCACAGGAAGAAAGCCTTGAGATACCGTGCCCAAATAGGTTGCCAGTTGTGGCTGAAGGGAATCGATAAAGATGTAGGTACGGAGTTTTATCATCACCAAGACTTCCAAAAAAGAGTGTGTATCAACCCGAAAAAAAAGGGGCAGTACTAGCAACAGTAACTGCCCAAACAATACAGGTTTCGACGGAACAAATTAAAACATAAAAATCGCTTAATGAAACATCGTAGTTATCGATGTTATCCATAGATGAAAGCGATACCCTTCCTGCAAACACATCGTGTTACTTTATGCCTATATAGCTTGAAAGTGATAACACGATGCATAGAGAAGATTTACTAACAAGGCTTGAATCCTATCGAACAGTATTCATGGAAGAGGCGGCAATGGTGACACGCACCAGGCAGTTTATTGAAGCACATCAGAACTGCTTTGATCGAGAATTAACCCATGGCCACGTGACTGGCTCTGCCTGGGTAATGAATCCTGCCCGTACTCACACCTTGATGTTACATCATCGAAAACTGGAGCGCTGGTTTCAACCGGGTGGTCATGCCGATGGTGATCCGGATATCTTACAAGTGGTGTTAAAAGAGACATCAGAAGAGAGTGGCATTGATCTGTCACACATCAAATTATTAAGTGATGAAATTTTCGATGTAGATATTCATACCATCTACCCTAATGCCCATGACCATCGCCATGAACATTTTGATATTCGCTTTTTATTAGAGATAGATGACAGGCTTGAAATTCCTGGCAATAATGAGTCCCATCAAATTGGCTGGATTCCACTTCATCATGTCAGCCATTTCAATAATGCCCGTTCACTTTATCGAATGGTGTTAAAAAGCTATCAGCGCTTTTCCCCAATGACACAGTAGCAAATTATACCTGAGTGCTATACCGAATAGCACTCAGGTGGCTTTATATCACTGATAGGCATTTACCCATGCTCATAGGCGGCATTAATCTCATTCATCACATTATCTGTAAGTGAATCTGTACTTTTAGGGTCATTGGGTATTGTTGTACATGCCAATGCAGGCAAGGAAAATAACAAAGCCATTGCAACAATAGTAAATTTTTTCATTAACGATAACGTATCCATTTTTCAGCTCCTAAATTATTTATGCTGCTTGGGTTGTTATCGATACCGGTCTCGATGAAAAAATTAAAACATAAGTGAGAGAAAAAGCCTCATCGTTGATTTCGATAAGACACATAGATGATTATCTATGGATAGATGAATAATCCACATTTAATCTCTATGCTTAAAATTTAGAGGTTACTATTTGGTCTTACAGATATGCCTTACATGGCTTATAGTTCATTGATTTGATAGTGAGAACTGGATTCCGGCATTCGCCGGAATAACAAAAGAAATAAGTCGTATCTGGCTTGATCCGCACCTCAAACGCTTAGGGCTATAGATTCTGAACCAAGTTCAGGATGACTATCGCTGTCATACCTGACTTGATCCGGTATACAGACATCAGTAAAAATAACTAGGTTAAATTCAGTATCATGAAAGTTATCAGTCTGCTGCTAGCCCCAAACTACGCCAACGCTCTTGATGAATTAGATTGAAATCAGCCAGTAGCTTCTCCATGTGCTCTGCAATGTCTGGCCCGGTTTTCTCAGCATACTCCAAGAAGGTTCTGGCAATCAGTGAAAGATTACGGTCTTTAGGGTAAACCAGATACCATTGGCGTTGGATAGGAAAACCCGTCACATCCAGAATATCTACCGGTCCGGTAGCCCCTTCCAGCGTAAGGGTATGCAATGAAATCATCGAGATTCCCAAACCACCGACTACCGCATGCTTAATCGCCTCATTACTGCCTAGCTCCATACGGACTTTGGGGTATAGTTCTCGCTCACGAAATAGCCGCATTGTGATATCACGAATACCAGAACCGGGCTCGCGCAGGATTAATGGCTCCTCTGCCAATCGCTCGATAGGGATGTTGCGCTCACGAGTTAGCGGGTGATCTTTGCTGGCGACAAACACCATCGGGTTTGGTGCAAAAGGGATGGCTTCCAGGCCAGACTCTTTTGGCATTTGCCCCAGTACATAGAGATCATCTTCTCCTTGGGAGATACGCTCCAGCACTCGGTCACGATTGGTTACCTTAAGTGATACATCGATCTCTGGATATTCATTACAGAAACCGCCAAGAATTTCTGGGGCAAAGTATTTCGCCGTAGTAATCACCCCCAAACGCAATCTCCCCCGGCGTAAGCCTTTGAAGTTAGCGATGGAAGTTTCCAGGTTACTCAGTGTATCGAACATCCCCTTGCAGGCACGGTACAGCTCTTCCCCCACCTCAGTTGGCCGGGTTTTACGATCCACCTGCTCAAACAGAGGCAAACCGACGGTTTCTGTTAATTTTTTAACCTGCATGGAAACCGTAGGTTGCGTCAAAAACAATTCCTCTGCCGCCTTGGTATAACTACCTAAGCGAACAATCGCTTCAAAGATCTGTAACTGACGTAGCGTTAAATGGCGAATCAGGTGATCCGGCATATTGCCAACGACATGTAAATCACGCTCTTCTGTCATCTTCTGGCTCTTCGCAACTTTCTTCGGAGCACTCAGCATACCACTCACCTTACGCATTTTTCATTAATAAACCATTAATCACGATCTGTCGTAGTAGGTTTACCCACCACAGTGGATACGATCACTCTTTATCCAGTGGCATAGAGAACTTCTCCGGACTCATCACATCAACATCAGAGACAAAGATAGTGAGGTGATAGCCTTTGTTAATTTGCCGTTCCAAACCATCCAATAGACGTTGTAGCTTCTCTTCCGGCAATATCACCTTCACCATAATATTGGCCTCAAAATCGAGCGTGCCAGCGGCTTCACCTGAGCGGCCCTCCCCTCTCACTCGCAAAATGGTATAACCACTCACACCATGACGACGAAACATCTCGGCCAGCTTATCCTGCAATACATCCATAGTGATGATATTGACCAACTTATGTTGATAAAGCGTTACCATAATCTTTTCTCCAATCAGCGATCTACACACCAGCCAGATACTGGACAAACCAGTAATAGAGCGGAATACCTATCAGCACATTGAAGGGGAAAGTAATTCCCAACGATAGTGTCAGATAGAAAGAGGGGTTGGCCTCCGGTACTGCCAAGCGCATGGCAGGTGGTACCGCGATATAAGAGGCACTGGCACCCAATACTGCCACCAGAGTGGCGCCTCCCACACTGAAACCTAAAATCGAATGGCCAACCAATGCGCCGATAGTACCGCCAATCAAGGGCATGACCACACCAAATAGTGCGAGTACGATGCCAACCTTTCTGAACTCTTTAATCCGGCGAGCGGCTTCCATTCCCATCTCAAACAAGAACAGACACAACACCCCCATAAAGATCTCATCAATGAAGGGCATCAATTTCTTCATAGCATCCGGTTGTGCAATGGCTCCAATCACCATCGAACCAATCAATACCACTACGCTGCCGTTGGTAAAGGCATCTTTGAGTAGATGGCCAAAACTATTGTTATTCTCGCCATTATCATACATGGCGACAGTACCATTACTCTGGACACTGCCAGGGTTGGCTGATGCCAATTGCTTACGGGCCAATGCGGCCAATAGCAGACCAACAACAATTGCGGGCGATTCCATTACCGCTAACATAATCAGCGGATAGGTCTCGTAAGTCACATCGCTAGTATCCAAGAACGCGATAGCGGTTAAGAAGGTACCTGCACTGACTGAACCATAGTGTGCAGAGATGGCCGCCGCATCCATCGGGCTAACCTTTCGAGTCATCACCAAAGCAAGATAACCCGCGATCGGTAATGAGAAACCAAGAATCAATGCCCACATAATGGCATTCATTGCGGTCATCAAATCCGCTTTAGCTAACTCATAGCCACCATGCAGGCCAATCGCCATTAACAAATAAATGGAAAGTACCTTGGCCAGATCAGGAGGAAAGCGTAGATCTGACTTTATAAGCCTGGCTATCGCCCCCAGTGCAAAAAACAGCACTGCTGGTATTAATAAATTGCTTAAACTCGACATAAACTCCTCCGGGCTTTTACCAGAGTTGGCTTTTACACTGTTAGATTTTTAATTTCACCTGTAGGAGCCTGCTTGCAGGCGATAAATTAAAAAGGTTACTCGCCTGCAAGCAGGCTCCTACATTGAGGTTAATCCGGCCATACGCGACGTGAAGGAAAATAATTTATCTTCTCTTCTTGGGCTTTGGCCTGGGAAACAGCAGGCTTCTTTTGCGGCTGAGTAGTTGTAGGTGTACTTTTTTGCGCGCTAGAAGGTTTGCTGCTGGTAGTTGTACTTTTGTTGTCATCATTAACTTTATTGGTTGTCATAATTAACTCATCTCCACAGCATATTCAGTAACCAAAGGTGCAGTAATATTATTGCTTGGCGCAAAGCGGTTCACTTCGTTAGCAAAGCGTAGTTGCGCTTCGTCAAACTCAGTACACCCTTCATTAGGAAGTAGGGTCATGCTGACATGGGTGCGTGAAAAATTCATATCAGGATAAACACCCTCTTTCTCTGACAAGTCTGCTGACCGGTTTAGAAAGTCACGGACCAATCCGTAGTTTTCAAATTCAATGCGGCGCTCTAACATCAAAGGGCGTTCACGTAGTGTCCAGTTATCTACCATTGTCTATCTCCTCTAGGGGCTGTTAACAGTGCCAAGAATCTTCGCCTGCCACTCGCTTACTGCATTAAAGTGACTGCGCTCTTCCTGTAGTAGCTGCTCAAAGAAAAGTCGGTTATCAAAATCGTCTATCTTGGCGCAGTAGCTCACTGCCTGTTGATAGAAGGCGACGATATCCGCTTCCAGAGCCCTGATATTGGTCAATAGTACGGGCAACGAATTGCCCAACCTGGCAGGGCGCAGTTGCGTAGCATTAGGGGCAACCCCCAACACCAGCATCCGGCCGATAATTCGATCAGCATGGTCCATCTCCTCTTGCGCTTCACCTTGAAACTGCTGTGCAATCTCATCAAACCCTCTCAGCTTTAATAGCTTGGTCAGGGTGAGATATTGCTGCACGGCACTCATCTCCAGGCTCAATGCACGCCCTAAGAAGCCGAGGACGTTGGGATCTGTCTTTGCGTAAGCCATACTGTTATTCACCAATTACGTTTTGTTGTAAGAGCCTGCATACAAGCACCTACGACAATCATAAATACCGCTTGGGAAGGAGAGAGGCGTTCACTGAAGAGTGGCAGTGAACTCCTTCCCTCGCGGTGAACTACACTCATTTACAGACGGTTTTGTGTACCGCTGCTAGCCAGAGCAGGCTCAACTTCACGGTGAGGACGAGCAATGATGTGTGCGGCAACCAGACCATCACCTACACGCTCACACGCATCGGCACCGGCACGTACTGCCGCGTTAACTGCACCCGTTTCACCACGAACCAGAACAGTGACATAGCCACCGCCTACAAACTCACGACCTACCAGGCGTACTTCTGCCGCTTTAGTCATCGCATCAGCGGCTTCAATCGCAGGAACCAAACCGCGTGTTTCAATCATGCCCAAAGCAATACCGTATTCATTTGCCATTGCCATAACTCCTCAAAGTCACTTTGTTAAATTTAAAATTGTTGCTTAATTTGCTTATGGATCCCGGATCCAGTCCGGGATGACGGTTATGGTTAATGCTTTTACTTCCATTATTTCAGGGCGAAGAAAAACAATACTATTTCGTCATTCCGGCGAAAGCCGGCATCCATATCATTCACTGTTACTCTGCTTTTGGTGCAGGCAGCGCGCTTTCCACCTCTTTGTGAGGACGTGCAATGATGTGCGCAGCAACCAGGCCATCACCTACACGCTCACAAGCATCCGCACCAGCACGTACCGCTGCGTTAACCGCGCCAGTCTCACCACGAACCAGAACTGTTACGTAGCCACCACCAACAAACTCGCGACCTACCAGGCGTACTTCTGCCGCTTTGGTCATTGCGTCAGCCGCTTCAATCGCTGGAACCAGACCACGGGTTTCAATCATGCCCAGTGCAATACCGTAAGTTTCATTCGCCATTGTTTTATCTCCAGTTAGTGTGTTTTTAATTCATCTTCTTCCGCTATTTGTTGGCGGAAGAGGTTGTTTCGTTCAGCAGGCTACTGAGACTCGCTCAGGTGAATGCGAGAGAAGGCAAATTCGGGCGAAAAAAGCGCAGCTTACATAACGTAAATGAGCATTTTTGAGTTCGAATTTAACGCCCTATCGCATCACATGAGTAGCGCCTCAACAGCTTGCTGGTTGTTCCCAGGAGTCTATGACTCCGCCTATCGTTAAATCTGTCAGTATCGATTTATCATCCAGTGCCAAGCGTGCTGCTGAACCACTGATGGTATATACCCAACTACCGGGGCGGCTCCCCACGGTATCCATCGCCACCTGAATCTTGCCCTTCTGGTCTTTCAATACCCTTAATGGCAGAGTATCGAGGCCAGGGTGGCGATAGGTGCAAACCAACGGTCCTACCACCTGAAAAATCTCCATGATTACGCCCCCTCTTTTTCCACCGGTGGCCAGTGATCAATGATGCCAACGATGGTGAGGTCCGAGGGGTAGTCTTTGGAGCCAGCCGCTTCACGGGCTGCCGAACTGCCGACACATATCACCCAATCGCCTGGGGCTGCGCCCACCGAATCCACCGCCACCATGCAGCTACTTCCATCGCGCACCACTTGCAGATGCTTATGGGCCAGGCCTGCGATGCGGTTGGTCGAAACCAAAGGCTTTTCCACTTGATAAATTTTCATTTAGTGCGCCTCCTGTTGTTGTGTGGCGGGAACCGATCCCCCCACGATTTCAATACTTTCATCTGCATGACAATCCCGAACCACCAGCAAGGTGTGTAACAAGCCTTGCTGCGCCTGCTCAGCGAAACGATGCTTCATCGCTTGCTGTAGTGCTTCACAACGTGCTACCGCCCGCTCACGAGCCCCCGGCACATTGCCGTGGTAGTCGTAACGAATCACTACCGGTGCAGGCAGACCACGCTTGATGTTCAAGCCGGTGAAGATCTTGATACCTACATCCAAATCCTTAGCTCCCTGCTCTACCGTTTTCAGGTAAGCAAAGTAGGTCAAATTTCGTAACTGCACCTCTTCAAATCCGATCCCCATACCAATAAAGCGTTCTTGGTGACCGATATCGCTGTAGCACCCTTGGTAGTAGCTACGCACATAGTCAATCTGCGAGATGTTATTCAGCAACAGACGTGCAATCAGACGCATCATCCCTTCTGCCGGAGCCACACCTTGGGCCTTGGCCAGCTGCTCTACCAAGCGATAAATCACCTCTTCTGCATTACCCGTATTGCTGTAACGGGTCTGCTCATAAATCTCCTGGGCATCCACATAGCAGTCACCATCTACATAGCCTTGTGCATCTGGCAGATGGATACGAATGGTGTCGTTATCCGTATCGATACCAATCAACAGCAGATCGATCGATGCACCACAGCAGAAGCTGTTTTCCACCCCTTGCTGGAAATCCAACAGGCGGTTAAGTGCCCCTTCAGCCGCTGCGATAGGATCACTACCGTGGGCCGCACACCCTTCATGATCGGGGTGGCTGGTGCTGTAGTGATACACCGCCGCTTTCAGATAACGGGTCGGTGCATTAGCACTATTGGGTACCGCTTGATGGTGACGGCTATGCTCTGTCTCCATCCATTTCTGTAAGCTGTCTTCCACATCAAACATCGCACCTGCATAGGATTTACGACGTACCCCTTTGTAAGGCAGGCGCAACACATAGCGAATGATGTGAGCCAGGCGACCATCCGCGCAGGGTGAGAAGTCCAGGGTGTGAAAGCCACACTCTTCGATAAAACGCTGGAACCCTTCATCATTCTGGTTAGCCAGTGGCTTGTCGTGATAGAACTCATCCGCAAAGCGCTTAAAGGTTTCAAATACACACCAGGCATAAAGCGCTTTCATATCCAGCGGCGCTACCCAGGTGTTGGCCAACAGATGCTCTGGTAATGCAAAGCCCAACTGCTGTTCTGCAATACCTTGAGCCTGTGCGGCAAACCCTGCCTGGTGTTGGTATTGGGCAATTTGGCGCAATACCGTTTCAATCTTGTCGAAAGCCTGTTTTATACGGCTTTCGTACTGGTACAGATGGGTGTTCTCAGCATCACGGGTGAAGGGGTGGAGACCACCTTGCGCCCGGGTAGTAGAGGAGACTACACCTGTACGCTGGCGACGAGCCGCTTCAACAGCGCGACGTGAACGAGCCACATTTTGCTGCTGGCGTTGTTGCATCGCCCTTCTGTTTTGATTACCTACCAACATGTTTCCCATCCATCCGAAAATCTGTTTGTTTCGCCTGCAAGCAGGCTCCTACAAAAATCTCACTTTTTGATTTCTGGAGGTGGGGCAAGCCCCACACTCCTTCCATCATTTTCTAACAAAGTCACTTACTAACCGCGTGCCCCACCGGAGACAGTCACTGCTGCGCCTTGCGAGCCACCACTACCACCGGTCACGTTGGCAGATTCACGAACCACTTGGGGTTCACGTTTCGCCGCGATTTCCGGCATGGCACTCATCGGGCCACGACGACTTGGGTTGCGTCGGCTGGCAGTATTGCCTTCCGTACCGGTTACCCGGTCACCACGATCCCAATCATCACCGGTAATGCGCAGTCCAGTTTCGATACCTTCACCTGTCACCCTTGAAGCTTGTGCTTCAGCTTTTACCTCCACCTTCACTACGTTGGCGGAACGATCACCAAAGCGGAACTGCTCCGTACCAGTAACCTTCCCGCTGCCCATTGAGAAGGCACCGGTGATGGCACCTTGACCTTCGTAGCCAGAACCCGTTACGGTACTTGAGACTCTCGGCTTTTCCACTGCTACCGTTGGGATAACAGTGAACTCACCGGCCACCTCTTGGCTATCACCCAAAGGCTGTGGAAAATCTGAATCATTAGGGGTAGCCGGTACTGCACCACACACCTCTTTCAATTCAGATTCTGCCAGGTAAGGAGTACCGCTAACCGCCTGACAAGCACCCTCTTCGGTGCCGGTCATCTGCTTACCCTTTAAACCAGGTTGAATCCCACTGATCTCCCTGCCCCGTGCTGGCGACATCATGGAGCGCTTACGGATTTCGCGCTGTTCATCGCTGGAGCAGAAAGAGACAAACTGTTCTGCATCCGCGTAAGGGGTACCGGTTACCGATTTACAGGTACCTTTTTGATTACCTGAAACCTTCTCCGAGCGGCTCGATTTAGGCCCTGAAATCACCGTACCGCGATGTGTCTGTGAATGACTCACCTTGGCGGGCGATCCCTTAGGTGTGCTATCACAATGCTGTGCAAAGTGCTCACGCCCCAAGTACTCGCTACCCGTTACTTCACGGCAACTGCCCTTCTCATTACCGGTCATCAACGGGGCATTACCCACCTTGCCACCACTGGTAACCTTGCTACCCTTCAGTGTTTCAGTACGCTCAACCTTTTTAGGGACCTTGGGCGCTTCACCCTGACAGAACTTCTCAAACACCTCAGAAGCCATGTACTGGGTACCAGTGATACCGCTGTGACACAGACCCGCTTCATCACCTGTCAGCTTTTCAGTGTGACCGACCTTGGTACCGCTAACCTGCATCGCTTCCGCCGCATTGCGAGGACGACGAGCACGAACAGGTGCAGCAGAAGTACTACCACGAGACCCCGTCTTGCTACGTGATTCACGAACCGTTTTCGCTAGGTCACGGGCCGAGATGTCTGGGTTCGCTTGGCGAGCCAGCGAAGCCGACGAGTTCTTGCCATGTGCATCCAGACCCGCCTTGCCACGCCCTGCCATCGCCGCACGACGGGCACGGGATAACATCCTGCCGCTATTACTGGCATTCACTACCGGCTTCTTCTTTGCCACGTAATTGTTGCTAGAAGCTGGAGTGCTGAATGAAGGCGTAGATACTGCCACAGTGGCTTTCGCCTCTGCTTCCTGACAGCACGGACCACCACAACCACAGTCACCTTTGGCAGCTTTCGCTTCTGCCGCAGAGCGACGCTTCATCGCCATGTCACTATCACGCTGACGATCTCTACTGGTCTCTGCCCGCTTACCGCGAGCTGCCAGAGATTCACGACGCTGGCGCGAAGCGCTCTTCTGAGCAGGCTTTGGTCGTGGCAGACTATGAGGAGTCGGCGTTGTATAGCTCGACACAGCAGGCGCCACATAAGGTGCCGATGTTGGCACCAGCGCGGCAGCCGGAACTGCGGTACCCTCTTGCCTGTTAAGCTGACGGGTAGGCGCAGGAGCCGCAGCTGAACGACCTTTGCCATTCTTTTGCAGTTGTCGCCGTGCCATTGAGGCAGCACGACCAGATTGCTGTTGGCTTGCCATAATTTTTCCCATCCATTCTTAAGATCAGAATCAGATTTCGGGGCGGGCCAGTATTTCAATCTAGACCCGCACCGAGATCACCTATTTACCAAGCGCGTGACGCACCTTGCGCTTTGAATACCACGAAGTTAACGCCCTGAGATTGGGTGTAGTTGTCGTAGCCAGTCAGGCGGATATGGTGATCTGGATACTCACGGCGGCAAGCTTCCAGCTCAGCCACAACGTTGTTCAGATCAGTTTCACCGAAGAATGGCAGCTTCCACATGGTCCAGTAGTGGTCGCCAGCATTTTCAGGTGCTTCGTGCTCGATGCCTGGGGTCAGGCCTTGGGCAATCATGTAGTTGATCTGAGCGTAAACATCTTGCTGAGTGAACGCTGGCAGGAAACCGAAAGTCTCCAGAGTGTTTTTAGTTTGGTAATCACCTGTTACAGACATGATTTTTCCTCTTAAATTTTTTTCAATCAGTCATTCAAACGTAGCGATTAAGTCGTGGCCCTCACCACACATCACCTATTTTTTTAAGTGCTGCGTGGTAGCAAAGAGAGGGAGCTTGAGAACCGTTTCTACCTAACCTGCTTTGTTGTCTAACTCATCAATAATTTATGAAATCGTTTTGAAAACAACCGATGGCTTATGCCACATCCAACTTGTCAACGGTGTCAAATTCAAACTTGATCTCTTTCCAGGTTTCCATTGCAATAGCCAGTTCTGGGCTGTGCTGAGCGGCTTGAGTCAGGATGTCCTTACCTTCGCGCTCCAGATCACGACCTTCGTTACGCGCTTTAACACACGCTTCCAGTGCAACACGGTTTGCACAAGCACCTGCCGCGTTACCCCATGGGTGCCCCTGTGTACCACCACCAAATTGCAGTACAGAATCATCACCGAAGATATTCAGCAGTGCTGGCATGTGCCATACGTGGATACCACCCGAAGCCACCGCGAATACGCCAGGCAGTGAACCCCAATCCTGATCGAAGAACACACCGCGACTACGATCTTCAGGTACGAACGACTCACGCAATTGATCTACAAAACCCAGTGTTGATTGACGATCACCTTCCAACTTACCTACAACGGTACCGGTGTGTAGTTGGTCACCACCCGACAGGCGCAGACACTTCGCCAATACACGGAAATGAATACCGTGGTTAGGATTACGATCAATTACCGCGTGCATTGCGCGGTGAATGTGCAGCAGCATGCCGTTCTTACGACACCAGTTAGCCAGACCGGTATTTGCAGTGAAACCACCTGTCAGGAAGTCATGCATGATGATGGGCATGCCCAACTCTTTGGCATATTCAGCACGCTCATACATCTCTTCTGGCGTTGATGCGGTAACGTTCAGGTAGTGACCTTTACGCTCGCCAGTTTCGCGCTCCGCTTTGTGGATAGCATCTGCAACGAAGTCCCAACGATCGCGCCAGCGCATGAATGGCTGAGAGTTGATGTTCTCATCATCTTTGGTCAGATCCAGACCACCACGCAGACACTCATAAACGGCACGACCGTAGTTTTTCGCAGAGAGACCCAGCTTAGGCTTGATGGTACAACCCAGCATTGGACGACCGTACTTATTCAGACGATCACGCTCTAACTGGATACCGGCAGGAGGACCACCACAAGTCTTAATGAATGCAATTGGGAAACGGATATCTTCCAGACGCAGACTACGCAGTGCTTTAAAGCCGAATACGTTACCTACCAGAGAGGTCAGTACGTTTACGATAGAGCCCTCTTCGAACAGATCCAGCGGATATGCAATGAAGGTGTAGAACGCATTTTTGTCGCCAGGCACGTCTTCAATGCGATATGCTCGACCCTTGTAGAACTCAAGATCAGTCAGCAACTCTGACCATACGGTAGACCAAGTACCGGTTGAAGACTCTGCAGCCACTGCCGCAGCCACCTCTTCACGGGGCACACCTTCTTGGCCGACAACCTTGAAACAGGCCAACAGGTCAGTATCCAGTGGCACATAGTCAGGTGCCCAATAAAGATCGCGATATTCTTTTACGCCAGCATCATATTTGGCCATTATCTATCTCCTGCATGTAGTTAATCGAAGTTGAGATAAACAGGAGTTCATCTACCGCTCCTGTTGTTGAAAAGCAGAATAGGCGGATGTGAGATTGGCGACTAATCGATAGAAAATATGCGATGCATAGGTTTAACTCTATAAACACCCCATTTTGAAAAAAATGTGCATATATAAGGTATGAATCGCCTTATATATTGCTAATTGAGAAAAATTCACCAACAGATAGAGTCGACTCTATCCATCACATAGAAATCAACAATGGTAAAAAGAGAGAGAAAAGTGCCTTGTATAGAGGGATAAATGACAATATTGTCACTTCCAACAAAAAGGGTATTAAGATTTGATTGGCTTTTGATAAACACAGAAAAGGGATAACAAACCCGGTATCACATGTATAAGTGCAATACCGAGTGGGAGAGATATATTGATATAAACTATCTACTTCCGGCGGCGTCGAGATTTTTTCTTCGCCACGGGGGCTGGCGCTGGTGCCGCTACTTTTTCATTAGGTCGGAATCCTTCAACAAACTTACGCTCCAGCTTACGCCCAATCAGGCGCTCGATATCATGTAACTGTTTAGACTCATCCGCACTCACCAAAGAGACAGCTTTACCATTGGCCCCCGCTCGTCCAGTACGGCCAATACGGTGCACATAATCCTCTGGCACCTGTGGCAAATCAAAATTCACCACATAGGGCAACTGATCAATATCGATGCCTCGTGCGGCAATATCAGTAGCCACCAACACGGCGATATTGCCCTTTTTAAAATTCTCCAGTGCACGGGTACGTGCCCCCTGAGATTTATCACCGTGGATCGCCGACGCCTTGATACCCGCAACATCCAACTGTCGCGCCAGGCGGTTAGCATTATGTTTGGTACGGATAAACACCAACACCTGGTGCCAATCATGCTCTTCAATCAGGTGGATCAGCACCTCACGCTTGCGAGTCTTATCCACCGGATGGACCAACTGCTTAATGGTATCCGCCGTGCTATTTACCGCTGCCACCTCAACATAGAGAGGATTGTTAATCATCCCCTTCGCCAACGCCTTGATCTCTTTAGAGAAGGTGGCAGAAAACATTAGAGTTTGCCGCTTATGGGGCAGCAGCTTTTGAATACGGCGGATATCGTGGATAAAGCCCATATCCAGCATCCGGTCCGCCTCATCCAGCACCAGCACCTCCAGATGATCAAACTTCACCGCGCCCTGATGATAGAGATCCAACAGACGCCCCGGCGTCGCGACCAGCACATCCACCCCACCCTGCAACTTATTGATCTGCCCACCAATCTTCACCCCACCAAACACCACAGTAGAGCGAATACGCAGATGGCGACTATAGTTAGCCACACTCTCCCCCACCTGGGCCGCCAACTCCCGAGTCGGCGTCAACACCAAAGCACGCACCTGCTTTGCCTTTGGCTTAACACCATCCGCCAGGCGCTGCACCATCGGCAAAGTAAAACTGGCCGTCTTACCCGTACCCGTCTGCGCTGCTGCCATCACATCCCGACCGGTCAACACCGCCGGAATCGCCTCACGCTGAATAGGAGAAGGTGTCGTATAGCCCTGCTCAGTAACCGCTTTCAACAGTTCATCGCGTAGACCGAGAGAGGAGAATTGCATTGGATTATTTCCTGGAGGATAGAAAGAGGAAGGCATTATACGGGAAAATGAAGGGATAATGTGATTCTGGGTGGAATTGGGTGTGGACGATAGCCCAATAGTGGGGTGGCACGGCCTACCAAGGTCATTCTGGACTTGATCCAGAATCCAATCGTCACCCTGTAGGCGCTTCGCTTGCCCAGCAAGCGAATCCCGCCTAGCTCTAAAAAGAGTGCGTAGAAGCCTGCTTGCAGGCGATAGTTTTTTATATCGCTAACGCGATGAAGTGGATATCACTTTGTGATGTTTGAATTGACGCGGGGTTTCGTCCCCACACGACGAGTTCATTTTCTGTAACGCGACAGAAAAGGTCATTCTGAACTTGATTCAGAACCCAGCTTAATTCTAAAAAGTGTGTAGGAGCCTGCTTGCAGGCGATAGTGGATGATGATTTTTTATATCTGCTCCCAACTCTTCAGGATTGGTAAATATTCGGGAAGTCGCAGCAAAAAAAGCGATAAACAGACGCTGATGTTACTATATCTCCTACAGCCATCCCCAACACAGGCCCTGCATGACTAAAATCGCCCTATTTGCCGATGTGCAAAACATCTACTACACAACACGCCAAGCCTATCAAAGACAATTTAACTACCGTGCACTGTGGCAACAGGTAAGTGCAATGGGGGAGATTACTGAGGCATATGCCTATGCCATCGACCGCAGCGATAACCGGCAAATCAAGTTTCAAAACGCGCTAAAGGAGCTGGGCTTTACCATCAAACTAAAGCCCTACATACAGCGTAGTGACGGCTCAGCCAAGGGGGACTGGGACGTTGGCATTACCTTAGATATCATGGAAGCTGCCAGTAAAGTGGAACAGGTCGTCCTGCTATCTGGGGATGGAGATTTTGACATACTGCTGGATAGAATTGCCCAGCGCTACGGAACCGTTAGCCACGTCTACGGCGTACCTCAGCTCACAGCAAACTCACTCATCAACGCCACCAGCCACTTCCACCCCATTGATGAAACACTGCTGCTATAACCACTCAACAAAAAGTTAAAGCCCCCCCCTGTATAATGGGTGGTTATGGCGTGACTTTTATATCGCTACTACTGTAGGAGCTTGCCCAGCAAGCGAACCCTGCCTAACTCTAAAAAGAGTGTGTAGGAGCCTGCTTGCAAGCGATAGTTTTTATATCGCTATCGCGATGAAGTGGATATCACTGCGTGATGTTTCATTGGCATCGGGATTCCGCTCCGATAGCTGGGTCACTTTTTTACCGTAAAAAAGTAACCCAAAAACTCTCCCGAAAAATGCGGTCGCCAACAACGCGACTTCCCTCGTTTCTCACTATGAACAGCACTCCTGGCAACTCGCAAACTACGCTCAAACATGCCATCCGCTCCATCCGTCCACAGCTGCGAGCCTCGGCTACATTTGAACGGGAATTAACGGCGTTTATATGTTTCGCTAACGCGAAATAAAAGGTCATTCTGAACTTGATTCAGAACCCAGCTTAATTCTAAAAAGTGTGTAGGGAGGGCATTGCCCACCATTAAATGAAATAATTGTGTCGTGACTTTTATATCGCTACGCGATGGAGAAGAAAAAGTCATTCTGAACTTGATTCAGAATCCAGCTTAATTCTAAAAAGTGTGTAGGGAGGGCATTACCCACCATTAAGTGAAATAATTGCATCATGACTTTTATATCACTACCGTGATGGAGAAGAAAAAGTCATTCTGAACTTGATTCAGAATCCATGCTTCAACTCACAGAAATGCAATACAGTAATGGAATCGCGATTTTTATATCACTATCACTGTAGGAGAATCCCGCCTAACTCTAAAAAGAGTGTGTAGGAGCCTGCTTGCAGGCGATAGTTTTTATATCGCTATCGCGATGAAGTGGATATCACGGCGTGATGTTTCATTGGCATCGGGATTCCGCCCCGATAGCCGGGTCACTTTTTTACCGTAAAAAAGTAACCCAAAAAACTCCCCCGAAATATGGTCGCAAACACCGCGACTTCCCTCGTTTCTCACTATGAACAGCACTCCTGGCAACTCGCTTCGCTCAAACATGCCATCCGTTTAACCTGTTCATCGCTGCGAGCCTCGGCTGCATTTGAACGGGAATGAAAAGCCTCTTATGTTCCGCTAACGCGGAAGAAAAGGTCATTCTGAACTTGATTCAGAATCCAGCTTAATTCTAAAAAGTGTGTAGGGAGGGCATTGCCCACCATTAAGCGAAATAATTGTGTCGTGACTTTTATATCGCTACGCGATGGAGAAGAAAAAGTCATTCTGAACTTGATTCAGAATCCAGGCTTCAACTCACAGAAATGCAATACAGTAATGGAGTCGCGATTTTTATATCACTATCACTGTAGGAGAATCCCGCCTAACGCTAAAAAGAGTGTGTAGGAGCCTGCTTGCAGGCGATAGTTTTTATATCGCTATCGCGATGAAGTGGATATCACTGCGTGATGTTTCATTGGCATCGGGATTCCACCCCGATAGCCGGGTCACTTTTTTACCGTAAAAAAGTAACCAAAAAACTCCCCCGAAATTTGGTTGCAAACACCGCGACTCCCCTCAGTTCTCAAATCCTTGGCGCTTTCATAAACTCACCAACAACGCTCAAATAAATGAAAGCTTATCCCAAGGATCCCTGTGAGCCTCAGCGGTATTTTAACGGGATAGGAAAGGCATTTTATATTCCGCTAACGCGAAAAAAGAAGAACCGCTACGCGAGATAAATTAGATGGCCAAAAGCGGCTGGAGCGGTCATTCAATGTAGGATGTGGTGAGGAACGAACCGCATCAGTCGTGTAATGATTCTGTCTCGATCGATGCGGTTATCACCGCATCCTACTGGCTCTGCGGTAAGATTATGTGTCACTGCGTGACGATTAATGAGATGTCGGGGGTAACCCGACAGCTAATGACTTTCTCTTGAACGGCCAAGAGAAAGTCATCAAAGAGAAGGCCGCCCGAAAATACAGGTCGCAAACAACGCGACTTCCCTCGGTTCTCACTGCGAACGGTGCTCCTGGAAACTCGCAAACTACGCTCAAACATGCCATCCGCTCTATCCGTCCACAGCTGCGAGCCTCGGCTGTATTTGAACGGGAATTAACTGCATTTAATGTTTCGCTAACGCGAAAGAAAAAGTCATTCTGAACTTGATTCAGAATCCAGGCTTCAACTCACAGAAATGCAATACAGTAATCGAGTCGCGATTTTTATATCACTATCACTGTAGTGAGCCTGCCCTACTGGCTCTGCGGTAAGATTATGTGTCACTGCGTGACGATTAATGAGATGTCGGGGGTAGCCCGACAGCTAATGACTTTCTCTTGAACGGCCAAGAGAAAGTAATCAAAGAGAAGGCCCGAAAATACCGGTCGCCAACAACGCGACTTCCCTCGGTTCTCACTGCGAACGGTGCTCCTGGCAACTCGCAAACTACGCTCAAACATGCCATCCGCTCTATCCGTCCACAGCTGCGAGCCTCGGCTGCATTTGAACGGGATGTGAAAAGCATTTTATGTTTTGCTAACGCAAAAGAAAAAGAACCGCTTTGTAGGAAAAATTGGATGGCCGCATGCGGTACTAAGTAGTCATAGCTATAGGTAGAGAATCATCTGAGGTAGCAGCTCATAGATAGTGAGCTAGCTGCTCTTCATCCTTCCACCAAATGAGTGATAAAAAGTCATATGTATTTGAAAATATACTTTCGATTACGGTGTAATTCTCTGATCCTGCCAAGTTGATCCATTTATCAGCATCCACCTCTACTCCATCTGAAAGCTTGAATACTTCTTGAGGATGAAAAATTCTTTCATGTGGCCATATTTTTTCAGGAATAATATCGTTACGTGAGAACCAGCGCCGTTTACCCATCTTGTCCCAGCAAATAATCATGCATGGCCTCTCAGATAACTCAACAAGCCTTATAACGGTACTTGTGAGTGACACATTAAAAGTATTTGCAAGGTATCTTGCTGTCTTTAGGATAATATCCAAATTTTCAGCATACCTTTTGAATATGAAGTCAGGCATAAGGAGCTCTGCTGAAAATTGATTTGCACGCACTTCTTTATTTTGGCGAAAATCTTCTTGAATCATAGAGCGTTGCCGCATATCGTCCGTAGTACAACGATAAGTTAAATTTTTTCCCCGATCATTTACCCAGTGTCCCAACTCATGTCCTAATGAAAAACGCTGCCTTTCAATTCTAGAAATCTTATTAATTGTAATAATTGCCTTCGTTGACGTTCCTAGGATATTCCCTTCACAATCATTCAACGATGCTCTTTTCACCTCAGCACCCAAATCAAATGCAATTAAATCCAAATCAATATCTTCAGGCTCATACATGCCAAGCCTTTTCAAAATATCATTGGGTTGTTGCTTGAACCTCATTTCGAATTTTCATCCTTCTCAGGATCAATTAATCCAAGCTCAACGAGAGATTTCCATATATTGCGAATACCCTCTTCACTACCAGTTTTCCCTTGTTCCCTAAAAGCGATAAGTAACCCATCAGGCACCTGCTCTTCACTTTGCATCACTGAAATAATCTGAGTAAGCATCTCTTGGAGAGGCTTTGTTGTAGAAATGGTATCTAATACACCACTTTTTTGGCTTTTTGATTGAGCATAACGCTCTCTACTAGCATTTAAGCGCTCTTGCCTTAGCTCCCTAACAGTGGCTTGGATAAATGATCTAGCAAAGTCAATGTCCTCTTGAGATGAATAACCATCCTTTCCTATATTTGACAAATACTCATCATCATCACATTCAATAATTGAATCGATAATGTACTCATTGATCATTTTAAGAAATTCAGCACTCATAGCGTTGCCTCATTAAACGGCACACCACCAGGAAATCTCTTCCTTGCCTTATCTTTAATCCTTTTTTCAACATTTCGATATGCCTGATCTGTAAATCTACATAAAGCGAGTATTTTAGCTTTTTTGGCCTGTGCCAACTTGCTTTTCAAAAAACAAGAAGCATCTTTATCATCAGCAAAGAGGCTAACAATTTTACCAACCCATTCCTGAATTATGAACTCATGAGTGTGTTCAGAGCAGTCTACAGCTGTTATAGGAAGTGCCTCAATCTGTAAATTATCAGATTGTGATTCATAAACATTCCGTGAATATTTTTTCTCCTCATTACTTATATAATTTTTTCCTAGCATAATTAGATAAGCTTCAGCAGGGATTCCCTTTTTCCAGCAATTCTTTTTTGATAAAGCTTTCATTACAGCATTTTGAAAAACATCATGCCCTGATAGTCCCGCCCTTTGCTGACATCCCTTATTTCGATAAACATGCAGCATCTTGGCTATTTGAGAATCAGTAAGCCCTTGAATAAGTTCCTCAACCTCAATTTCAGTGTAATGTGCTTGGTCGCTCAAAACTTCCTCCTATATCCCTAATACTGTTCAAAATGCAAAAGTGGAGAAAAAATTCACCATAAAATTTATATAAGAATAATTATATCTACAACAGGCCAAATTAACAAAATGAATTCGGCACAAAATTTTATCCTTCATTAACAGTGACTTATAAGTTTTTACAAAAAATCGCCACTTTTTTATTCTCAGCAGTATATATAAGCACTAGGGGATATTTATCTCTAATTGCTATTAGGTATGCAATTGAGGAAACCCTTAATAATCGATTAAAAATTAGTTAAATATATAAAGCAAAGGAGCATTATTATGCCAAAAGGTCCTAAAACGCATCACATCGTATCCAACCCTCAAGGTGGCTGGGATGTTAAACGTGGTGAAGCTCAACGGGCAAGCAGCCACCATAAAACAAAAGCTGATGCTATCAGCAAAGGGCGTGAAACCAGTCGCAATCAAGGCACTGAATTGCGCATTCACAATAAAAATGGACGTATTGCCAGTAGCGATAGTCATGGCAATGACCCATATCCACCTAAAGATTGATTGGAGAGGTTAAGAATATATGACAAACATTAAGAAACACACTGAAAAGCTACTTGAAAATGCAGTAGAAGCACTACAAATATCTCCCAGCAGATATGAAGCAGCAGAGCGCAGCTATACATCAGTTGGTAAATGGCTAAACAGAGATAGCTCCAAGCTTAAAGATGCAAATCCACAGGTATACGTTCAAGGATCATTTCGTTTAGGAACAGTCATTAAACCCCACTCAGGTGATGACGATTATGACATTGATCTAGTTTGTGAACTGACTTTGTCAAAAAGCTCATTAACACAACATCAATTGAAGGAAGCCTTGGGTTTTGAGTTAAAGGAGTATGCGAAAGCACATGAAATGAAAATACCTGATGAAGGCAGACGCTGTTGGACCCAAAACTATGCTGATGGTGCACAATTTCATTTGGATACACTGCCTGCAATCCCTGACGGGGAGGATATGAGATATCTTCTTGCTAGCAGAGGATTTTCTTCGAAATGGTCTGAATCTGCAATCGCCATTACTGATAGGGATCACCCATATTACAAATGCATCACTTCTTATTGGCCACATAGCAACCCTAAGGGATATAGCGACTGGTTCAAATCCCGAATGACTGTGATTTTTGAGCAGAGAAAAAAGGAACTTGCTTATGCAATTAATGCTAGCGTTGAAGATATACCAGACTATAAGGTTCGTACACCACTACAGTCAGCTATTCAACTTCTCAAGCATCATAGGAATACTATGTTTGCTAAACGATTGGATGAAAAGCCCATATCCATTATTTTAACCACATTGGCAGGTCATGCATACCAGCAAGAACCGACTATATCAGGGGCACTGTATAGTATTCTTCAACGCATGGATAGCTTTATAGAGACACGTAATGGAGTGTCATGGATACCCAACCCGACGGACCCGGCTGAAAATTTTTCTGACCGCTGGCAACAATATCCTGAAAGGAAAGGTGCATTCTATGAGTGGCTCGCCCAAGCGAGAGAAGATTTCTACAGTGCAGCTAATGCACTAAATGAGGAATCTGCAGCTAATACCCTCACACCTAGATTAGGAAAAAAACTAATCGATGCATCACTTTCAAAGAACAACGTAAATTACAGTGACATACACCATCATTCAAGCAAACAGTTAGCTCTAAATCCTCCCCATAAACAAACTCCCCCTTGGAAGACTTCAGTACAAGGGAATGTTCAAATTGCAAAGGCTACATATAGAAAGAATAAATATGGGCCATACCGATTTGATAGCAACGGTGAAGCCTTGCCGAAAAACTGCGATTTAAAGTTTGAGGCTACAACAAATATTCCACCTCCATATAAAGTACACTGGCAGGTGGTAAATACTGGTAACGAAGCTAAATTGGCTTGTGGATTACGGGGTGACTTTTCTAGAGACTGCAACTCATTAACAAGACAGGAGTCCACCTCCTATAAAGGTATGCACAGCATAGAATGCTTTATAGTAAAAGATGGACTGCTAGCAGCGCGTAGTGGGCAATTTATAGTGAATATCCAATAGAAGCGGGGAGGTAACTAAAGACGTGACAATAATTAAACAAATCATATACTGGATTATTCGTAAAAAGTCACCTGCATTGTATTTTCTAAGAGCAGGGGTATTTCTACTCACTCTAGCTGCTGCTGCAGATATTACCTTTTCTGTTGAAAGTGGAGACTCTTTCAAATTAGATATCGATATTGAGGGAAATATTCCTTCACTCTTGATCTATACAACTTACTTCCTCGGTATTGCATTAATATCAATAGCCATACCATGGGAAATAATTAGACATACCATGGAATATCGAGCGTTATCGCGCAAAAGAGTAAATGTTATTGAAGTAAGAGGGCTTCGCGATTCAGCCGGTACTCCTTTAAATGAATCGCTCCCCCCCTACTTTGAGGGAAGACGTAATAGCATACTAGTAGATCTCAGGCAAAATATTAGAGATGGCTATATCGTTGAACCTCAAGTTGCTCTAGATAAATTAGTACATATCACTTATCAGCTTGACCAATATGAAGCTGGAAACAATAGAAATGATATTACAACTGTATTTGGAGGACTGGCCCCTGTTCCTCTAACTTTTCTAGCAGGGACAATTCTAGATGATGAATCGGAAATTCATATCTTTGATTGGGAGCGACATAAAAAAAGATGGCAGCAGCTTGAAAAAGCTGACGATGGAAATCGCTTTGATACTAAATATCTTGGGACACAACTTGACCAAGAATCAACAGAGGCAGTCTTAGCCATTTCTATATCATACATAGCCAATTTACCTGAGATTCAGAAGAAACTACCTAATATTCCATTAATTCATCTCGAATTGCAGAATGCTGGGCCAGACTCTCACTGGTCAGAAGACAAGCAGCGAGCATTAGGCAGGCAATTTCTTGAAATGCTCACTAAATTGGACAGTTACGGAATTAACCACATCCACCTTTTTATCGCTGGGCCGAGCAGTTTGGTATTCCGCTTTGGAACACTTTATGACAAACGAAATTTACCTAAGGTAACAGTTTACCAGTATCAACGAGGAGAAACTCCGGCTTATCCATGGGGAATTACGATGCCTACATCAGGGGTTTGTTCACCTAGACTTGAGCCCCCCCATTCGTAATTCATTCACCAACAGCAATCCGGTGCAAGTAGTGTTATCGGAAGGAGGTTCCTTCCAAGAGCACTATTGATCATTAAGCCAATTTGCAACTTTGCTTGCATGGGATACCTAGTCAACCCAATCTATTTGAATGTATATATTGATTGTTAATTTTTACCAATGGCTGACGTTCAATTAGCTGCCTGCCAATGGCTACAACGGGTCGCAAGCACCCATTCAATTACTCCGCGAAGCGGCTCTTCATCTTTCGCGTTAGCGAAATATATAAACGCCGTTCATTCCCGTTCAAATACTGCCGAGGCTCGTAGCTACGAACGGAAAGAGCGGATGGCATGTTTGAGCGTAGTTTGCGAGTTGCCAGTAGCGCCATTCGTAGCGAGAGCCGAGGGAAGTCTCGGTGTTGGCGACCATATTTCGGGGGAGTTTTTTGGGTTACTTTTTTACGGTAAAAAAGTGACCCGGCTATCGGGACGGAATCCCGATGCCAACAAAACCTCACGAAGTGATATCCACTTCATCGCGGTAGCGATATAAAACCCATCGCCAGCAAGTAGGCTCCCACATACGCTTTTTAGAATTAGCCTGGATTCTGAATCAAGTGCAGAATGACTTTTTCTTCCGCGTTAGCGGAATATGCCATGCCTTTCATCCCCGTTCAAATGTGCCGAGGCTCGCAGCGATGAACAGATTAAGCGGATGGCATGTTTGAGCGAAGCGAGTTGCCAGGAGTGCTGTTCATAGTGAGAACCGAGGGAAGTCGCGTTGTTGGCGACCGCATTTTTCGGGAGAGCTTTTTTGGTTACTTTTTTACGGTAAAAAAGTGACCCGGCTATCGGGACGGAATCCCGATGCCAATAAAACCTCACGAAGTGATATCCACTTCATCGCGGTAGCGATATGAAAACCCATCGCCTGCAAGCAGGCTCCTACACACGCTTATTAGAATTGAGTGGGTTCGCTTGCAGGGCAAGCCCCTACAGCAGTAGCGATATAAAAACCCATCGCCTGCAAGCAGGCTCCTACACACGCTTATTAGAATTGAGTGGGTTCGCTTGCAGGGCAAGCTCCTACAGCAATAGCGATATAAAAGCCCATCGCCTGCAAGCAGGCTCCTACACACACTTTTAGAATTGGATGAATTTACTTTTGCAGGGCGCGCACCTACCAAATAAAAAAGGCGACCATTGGCCGCCTTTTCATGAAGTGATGCACTGCGTGAATTTACGCCGCATCCTTCTTATTCAACACTACGTTGACTTCAAGGATTTCGCAGTCGTCCTCTTTATCCAGATTGACGCTGATCTCATCCAAATCAATGTTGGTGTATTTGCTGATCACTTCCAGCAGTTCCCGTTTAAGTTCTGGCAGGAAGTCTGGTTCGTCATTACCGTGCTCTCGGGCCAGGATGATCTGTAGACGCTCTTTGGCGACCGAGGCGCTGGGCTTTTTCTTTTTTCGCAATAGATAATCGAGTAGTGACATGGTTAGGTCCCAAACAGTCGTTTCAACAGGCCCTTCTTCTCAGGCTCGATAAAGCGTAGCGGGCGTTCCTCTCCCAGGAAGCGATCCACAACATCAGCGTAGGCTTGGCCACTGGTGCTCTGTTGATCATGGATCACTGGGGTGCCGGAGTTGGAAGCTTGTAGTACGGCTTCTGATTCAGGAATCACACCAATCAGATCGATACCCAGCAGCTCTTTGATGTCATCAATGCTCAGCATCTCACCGGTTTCAACACGGTTAGGTGAGTAGCGGGTGATGAGCAGGTGCTCTTTAATAGGCTCTGCGCCCTCTTGGGCACGCTTGGATTTAGCATTCAGGATGCCAAGTATGCGGTCAGAGTCACGCACCGAGGAGACTTCTGGGTTGGTGACGATGAAGGCTTCATCGGCAAAGTAGAGTGCCATCACAGCGCCCTGCTCGATACCGGCAGGTGAATCACAAACGATGTAGTCGAACTCTTTTTTCAGCTCTTCCAGCACCCGCTCAACCCCTTCAGTGGTCAGAGCATCTTTGTCGCGGGTTTGTGAGGCTGGCAGGATGTAGAGTTGATCACAGCGCTTGTCACGAATCAGGGCTTGTTTAAGTGTTGCCTCTTCGTGGATAACATTAACCAGATCGTATACCACGCGGCGCTCACACCCCATTATCAGATCCAGGTTTCTTAGGCCCACGTCGAAGTCGATGACTGCAGTCTTGTGGCCTTTCATCGCCAGACCGGTCGCGATACTGGCGCTACTGGTGGTCTTGCCTACGCCACCTTTTCCGGATGTTACAACGATTACCTTTGACAAGGCTTAACCTCCCCTAGGAATTTTATGAAACCAATGGCGCAACAATCAGTTGTTCGCCATCGAGATAAACTTGACTGGTTTTGCCTGCCACATCGGTGGCGGGCTGCTCTTCAAATACACGGTAGTTGCCAGCAATTGCCACCATTTCAGCGCCGAAATTAAGGGTGAAAATACGGGCATTGGTATCCCCTTGAACACCAGCCAGCGCTCGGCCTCGCAAAGGAGCATAGACGTGGATGTTGCCATCGGCAATCACTTCAGCCCCAGCATTCACCTGGGCCATCAGGATCAGGTCTCGGCCTCTGGCGTAGATCTGTTGGCCAGAGCGTACTGGTTTGTGGATCACCAGTGGTTCCGCCTTGGGCTGCTCAACCACTTTAGGCTCAGGCTGTGGGGCTGGCTTGGGCTCTTCCCGCTGGACTGCGCGTGGCTGTGGACCAGACTGCAGTACAGCGAAGCCAGCGGCTACGGCAGCTTCATAGAAGCAGGGATTGCCATTGCAAACGCCAACGGGTACCAGTTCCAGCGCTCGCAACTGCTCTGCTAATGCGGCAAAGTCCAGTTCTCCCTGCTGCTCTTTCAGCGGATTGAGGTCCACCACCACCGGGGCGTGCAGGAAAAAGCGTGGCGCCTGAGCAAGGCGCTTTTTGATATCTTCAACAATGGTATCAAGATCGAAGCTGGAGATTACCAGGATGGTAAGGGTAAAGCTGGAGCCCTTGAACTCGACAACGGGTTCTTTTAATAGGGACTGTGATGACATCACTTTTTGAGACATTCCTCGTTCTTACTCCGGAGGCGGCTAACTATATAGCCGGATTGTACGGGGGTTTGTGTGGGGGAACAAGTGAACTGGGGGCTTTTATTGGTCGGTTACTTCTATCACAGCCTCTTCCTCTTCCAAGCCCCGCCTGTAGACAATATAACCATTGAGAAAATGGTTCAGCACTTTGTCGCTGCACTCGCGGTAATTTTTGTGCCCCTCTTTGCGAAAGATGCCGGAGAGTTCTGATTTGTTGATCTCATATCCAGAGAGTTCGAAGATCTCAATCATATCCAGCTCTTTCAGGTCCAGAGCGATGCGCAGCTTTTTGATAATTTCGTTGTTGGTCATAATCACACATGGGTTTTGGAAATTTCGCCCATTATGCGCTTGTTGCTCCGGGATTGCGAGTGAGCCGTTGCTACATACCGCTCAGATAGCTAGCGATGCTCTCAATCTCGCTATCCTCCAACTTTTCTGCCACCTGAACCATGGGGTTCTCTTTTTGTTGTGATTCCCGAAAGTCCTTGAGGCGCTGGATAATATATTCTGATTTTTGCCCTACTAAATTAGGCACAATTAAATTCTTGCCAGACTTACCCTGCCCATCAAATCCATGACAGCTGACACAAGCAAGCTTCTGTTCAAAGATATGTTTACCCACATAGAACTGCTCACTGTCAGCCACCGTGCCTCCCTTCGCCTCTTGCTTGGAGAAATACTCCGCTACCGCTGCCATCTCCTGATCGTTACTGAAAGATTTCACTACCGCGGACATCACGCTGCTCTCCCGCTCGCCGCTTTGGTAGCGTTTTAGCTGTTGTAGAAGATAAGCTTTGGATTGGCCGGATAGCGTTGGCACCAAGGCATCACCGCTATGTTCATGGCAGATAGCACAGAGGCTTGCTTTGGATTCGACATCAAATGCCGCCCCTGCTGTCTGTAATGAGATTAGCAAGATAGAAAGAATACTGAGAACTCTAATCATGATGAATCACCCCCCTAAGGCTCTTCATCATACCACTGCTATGCCCTTAAAAAACAATACAATTTAGACTAGAAATTAATTTCCTGATCGACAGAGATTAATCTTATCCTAATGTTTTACGCTGCTCATCCAGCCCATCCCAGAAAGCGGCAACGCCATCTAACATTTCATTACCATAACGAATGAAGTCATCTTCATTGATATCACGACTGAAGTAGAGCTCTTCCAGTTCCTCCTGAGTATGCGCAGCATGTTGCGCCTCAATCATGGCGTGCCAGGTGAAAAACCCCAGGGGAAGTTGCTTACCATGCTGCTCGTTAAAGAGAGTGAAGCCTTCTACCAGTTGATCCCAGAAGCCCGCGGCAGCCCAGTTCTCTACCGCATAACTGGCAGCCTGGGAGATCATATAATCTTCGCTACCATAGAGACGATTCAGTTCATCACAGAAAAACAGTGTAGATGCCGTACCGTGGCGCCGTTTACCGACATCGTTAAACCCCAACCCCAATTTTTCCGCCAACAACAGTAACCACTCGAAGTGAGCTGCTGCAAAGCGGAACTCGCCTCCCTCTACGGTACCTTCGCTGGAGACCAGTTCTGATTCGCTGCCTCGCCCCTTATCAGTACGAAAAATTACCCCGATTTCATTAGCCAGTATCTCTTTGGAGGCCCGCATCCCCTCCAGCGTATCGGCATTAATGGTCTTATGCAGCTGAGCAAACAGGAACAGGTTGGAAAAGACAGAGAACTGTATCACAAAGGCCTTTACCTGCTCCTCGCTTAGCGCCCCTTTTTCAAACCAGTTACAGAAGGCGTTATCCAGAATCACCCGATGGGTCAGCAGCTCTTCATTAATACGCCGCTGAAACCGCAGAAAATGCTGGGCTTTCTCAATGTTATAACCAGGCTCATTGTCTACCAGGGCTTGTAGTGAAGTAGGGCTCAGCCCCTGTAACTGATGCTGTGTAGCAAATTGCTGAAGATCTTGTTCACTCATCACATACCTCCTGATCCGTTGCCTAATCCTCCCAGTCTGCCTGGTTTTCAGGCGCTGCCCGCTGGAACGCTTCCAGCTGCAGGCAGTTGTCATAGATCTGGGTCAAAATAGGATAGGCTTTGGTATCACAGTCAAAACGTTTGGCATTGTAGAGCTGGGGAATCAGGCATACATCCGCCATGGTGGGCGCCTCCCCAAAACAATATGGTGTATTCTCATCCCGCCGCCGCATGATCTCTTCCAAGGCGCTCAGGCCAGTATCAATCCAGTTGCAATACCAGAGTTTGCGTGGGGTCTCGCTGATCCCCATGGGATGTTCCAGATAATTGAGCACCCGAAGATTATTGAGTGGGTGAATATCGCAGCAGATGCTCTGGGCAAAGGCGCGGATCTGCGCCCGCAGGGCTGCTGAGCCCGGCAGTAAGCTCGGTTCAGGGTGTGTCTCTTCCAGGTATTCGATAGCTGCCATTGATTGGGTAATCACCACATCGTTGTGATGCCCCTGTACCTGTAAGGTGGGTACCAGCCCCAGTGGGTTGATATTGCGATAAGCCTGCTGCTTATCCTCCCCTCTCTTTAGGTGAACATAGTGGGGATGGTATTCGATCCCTTTGAGATTTAAGGCAATGCGAACCCGATAAGCGGCACTACTACGAAAATAGGTATAAAGGATATAGGAAGACACTCAGTCTGACTCCTGGCAGTTAATCCGTTGCACAATGGCTCCGAATAGATTTTCCCCTCTTTCATTCTCCATCTCAATCATCACCTCATCAGCGTGTTTGAGGAAAGGTGTCTTCGCTTCACCCTTTTCGATAATCTCCAGCACCCGACGCTCCGCTAAACAACAGACCCCTTTGTCCTGATCTTGGTTAGAGACCGTGCCGGAACCAATAATTGTACCTGCGGCCAGAGGACGGGTGGTCGCGGCATGGGCAATTAGTTGAGCAAAGCTGAACTGCATGTCCACCCCTGCATTGGGATGACCCAATAGCTGGCCATTGAGCCGGGCTAACAGAGGCAGATGTAATTTATGATCACGCCACGCCTCACCCAATTCATTGGGTGTAACGGCTACCGGGGAAAAGGCGCTAGGCGGCTTGCCATGGAGAAAGCCAAATCCCTTGGCTAACTCATTGGGAATCAGGTTGCGTAGTGAGACATCATTCACCAACATCACCAGGCGAATATGGGTTCCTGCCTCATCCACGCTCACCCCCATGGGCACATCATCAGTGATGACTGCCACTTCCGCTTCCAGGTCAATGCCCCAAGCCTCTTGGGCAACAATCTCATCCCGAGGCCCTAAGAAGGTATCCGATCCTCCCTGGTACATCAAAGGATCATGAAGAAAGCTGGGTGGCATCTCTGCACCACGGGCACGCCTCACCCTCTCCACATGACTGAGGTAGGCACTACCATCCAACCATTGGTAGGCCCTGGGTAGGGGTGAAGCCAACTCATTCACCTCCAGCGGCAGACCGCTAATCTCACCCTCATTGAGTTGCTGGTAGAGCGTTTCCAATAATGGTTGGTTATCACTCCACGCCTCTAGCGCCTGCTGTAGAGTTTCTGGCAGTGGTACTGGTGTATAACGCTCCAGGTCACGACTAACCACAATCAGCGTACCATCTCGAGAGCCTGTTTTTAGTGATGCCAGCTTCATTTACTCTCCCCTTTCCAGGAATCAACATAGCCTTGCCATTCCACCCCATCTGGAAGCAGTGCCAACTCCAAACCATCCCGCGTATCAATCATCACCGCCACCTCATTGGTATCCTGACGCTTTGCCTGAATTCCGGCGGCCAACGCCTTGGGATGAGGACCATGGGGGAATCCGCAGGGATGGAAGGTAATCATGCCGGGGTGGATATTGTCCCGGGAGAAGAACTCTCCCATGTGATAAAAGATCACCTCGTCAAAATCGTCATTACTATGGAAAAACGGTACCTTCAAAGCGCCAGGATCACTCTCCATGGGCCGGGGACAAAAGGTACAGACCACGAAGCGTGGTGCCACAAAGGTGGAGTGGGCGGATGGAGGCAGATGATAACGGTGGCTCATCAATGGCCGGATATCCCGCCAGTTAATTCTCACCGTGGTTAGATCGCCATGCCAGCCAATGGCATCTAGCGGATTGTAGGGATACTCAATGGTTGTCAGTTGATTGGCCCGTTTGACCACCACCTGCCAGGGGTTTTCATCCTGCTGCTGTAGAAATGCCCCATCGATCTTTGGTGTGTCCAGCATTGCCGGATCAAAAATCGCGTGCTGTCCAACAATCCCCTTCTCTGGTAGATAATAGGCCTCGTTAGTGGCCTCAATCATCAATACACTCAGCTCATCCTGACTCTCGATTCGCCACATAGTGCCTCGTGGCAGCAGAATGTAGTCCCCTTCGGTGAAGCTTAGGTGGCCATAGTCGCAAAACAGCTCCCCCTTCCCCTGGTGGATAAACAGCAACTCATCCCCATCGCTGTTTCGTATCAAGTGGTCCATATTACCGCTATTGCGCCACAGACGAATCTTCACATGGGCATTGCCCAATAATGGGGTTGCCTGCCAGGGCGAGTTAACTGTACGGGTAAGTTTGCAGGTATCGATGGCACGAGGGCGAACAGGGCCGTTAAAATGGCTCCAGCCAGTGGGGGGATGACGATGATACATCTGGGTTGCGGGACCAAAAAAACCTTCACGTCCCAGTTCCCGCTCGTAACTGCCAGCCGGAAGATCTGCATGGGCCTGTCCGCTGCTCTCCCCTTCACTGCGCGGAAAATTGATCCAGTTCTTGGCCATTACAGCACTCCTCTGCGCATTTGATCCAATTCGATGGATTCAAACAGTGCACGGAAGTTACCCTCACCAAACCCTTCGTTACCCTTACGCTGGATAATCTCAAAGAAGATGGGACCGATCACCGTTTGGGTAAAGATCTGTAGCAGCAACCCCTTTTGATTGGCAGGATCACCATCAATCAGAATACGATTCTTACTCAAACGCCCCAGATCCTCCCCATGGCCTGGCAGGCGCTTATCCACCATCTCATAATAGGTGTCCGGCACATCCATCAGCTCCACCCCATTTGACCTCAACATCTCGATGCTCTCATAAATGTCATTAGTCGTCAGGGCGATATGCTGTATTCCCTCACCGTGATAGGCATCCAGGTATTCTTGAATCTGCGACTTGGCATCTGATGGTTCATTAATGGGAATACGAATCTTCCCACAAGGGCTGGTCATTGCCCGGGATTTCAGGCCAGTCGCCTTACCATGGATATCGAAATAGCGAATCTCTTTAAAATTAAACAGGGTTTCATAGAAGTGGGCCCACTGATCCATTCGCCCCTTGTGCACATTATGGGTCAGATGATCAATCTGCATCAGCCCCACCCCTTTAGGATTCAGATCAGCCCCCTCAATAGGAACAAAATCCACATCATAGATAGAGCCATGCTCGTAGCGATCCACCAGATAGAGCAGGCTTCGGCCAATACCTCGGATAGCGGGGATATTCAGTTCCATAGGCCCGACTTTGCCATTGAAAGGCTCAGCCCCCAGCTTCAGTGCACGCTGATAGGCCTTGGCGGCATCCTTCACACGAATCGCAAAGGCGCAGCAGGAGGGACCATGCACATCAGCAAAACTCTGAGCAAAGCTGTTTGGCTCATGATTAATCACAAAGTTGATATCACCCTGGCGGTAGAGCACCACATCTTTGGAGCGATGCCGCGCCACGGCAGAAAAGCCCATCTGCTGAAATAGCGCTTCCAATGCCCGGGTATCAGCAGCGGTATATTCGATGAACTCGAAACCATCAGTTCCCATTGGATTGCTTTGATCATCCATCGCACTACTACCTCGCTAGATTTGATTCACCAAGCCACCCTCTCAGCCACCACTTAGCCCACACTTATTGTGTGTATTATTCCTATAATAATAGTAGGTTTTAGCCGTTTTGCACCTCGACACACCGCCTATGGATGCTAAGATGTTGAAAATAGAATCAATAAGGCAAAGCCATGAGTCGTGAGATTATCTTCGAAGCAACCAGTGAAAATTTTCAGCAACAGGTCATTGAGGCCTCCCATCAACAACCGGTGTTAGTGGACTTTTGGGCTACCTGGTGCAATCCCTGCAAAATACTCCTTCCCATTCTGACTCAACTGGCGCAGGCATATCAGGGCAAGTTCCTGCTGGCCAAGGTTGATACCGAGCAGCAGCGTAGCCTTGCTGAACAGTTTGCCATCCGCAGTATTCCCCATGTGATGCTATTCAAAGATGGTGAGATGGTGGATAGTTTCAGCGGCGCACTACCTGAATCGGAAATCCGCCTTTTCATCGACAACTATCTCCCTGGTGTAGCAGATGATCTTCTCTCCCAAGCCCGTAGCGCCTATCAAAGTGCCGAGAATTCAAAAGCAACAGCATTGGTGGAACAGGCCATTAAGGAAATGCCTGAATCGGTACGCATCATTGCACAAGCCTGTGGCCTTTTGATTGATAACGGGGACTTCCAATTGGCAGCCCAACATCTGGAACACCTTCCCATCAATCTACAAACGGATGCCAAGATTGCACCACTCTTGGCTCGCCTTAGCTTTGTCGAACAGATTGAAGGGCTATCCAAAGAGCAGCTGGAACAGCTGAAATCCAAGCAACCAGAGAGTCAGGAGGAACGATTTCAGCTAGCCGCTTATCAAGTGTTAAAAGGTGAGATTGAGCAGGCCATGGAGAGCCTACTGGAGATTATCAAACAAGACCCCAAATTCCGCGAAGGAGCAGCCCGAAAACGTATGCTGAAAATTTTTGAAATCCTCGGCAACAGTGGCGAGCTGGTTCACAAATACCGAATGCAGATGGCCAAATACCTGATGTGAGGCTTACGCCTCACAATAGATCTGGCGATACGCTGCAAACATCGTGGTATAAAGCATTGGAAGCAGTACTAACCAGCCCAAGAATAAGGGAATTGAGGCGACAATCGCTAGCAGCGTCATCACCAAACCAAACAGGCTGAGGGGAAGAATATTTTTAAGGCTCCCCTTAAAGCTAAGCTTCATTGCACTCCATGGACCTTGGCTATTTAGTGTTACCAAAGCCGGAGCAAACCATGTCATCATGATGATGGGTGTCCAGATCAACATGATGATCAATAGCAGGATCAATCCCATAATGGGGTCTGGAGCGGTACCCGCCTCCGCCATCTGCTGGAGGCCATCCAAAGAGCCTAACATAGATAAGAACACCATCACGGTTAAGATAATCCCCACGATGCTGACAAGAAGATTGAGCAATCCCAACAGGGCCAGGGGTTTTAATTTGTAGCGAAAACCATCGAATAACACGGCAACACTAAAGTGCTCTCCCTGCATCTGCTTATAACAGGCGATCATCAATCCACCTGTCATCAAACAGGTAACAATCACACTCAAGAGTTGCATAATAGGTACCATTCCCAGCACCATGTAAATCAACATCATCACTACAACGGCACCGATCCAATGCCAAGGCTGCTGCTTAAAATAGGCAAACCCTTGGGGAACCCAGTGCCATCCTTCAGCAATTCCCAGGCGATGAAGCTCGCATCCACTACTAGACGCGCTATGTTGCTGGGAATCGAATAGAGATGAATCCTGAGAGTCTGGTGAGATCACAGCATTACTGGATTGAGCTGAAACAACGATGGGCTCTTCCAGCTCCATATGGCAGGCCAAACCCGCTTTTCGCAGCGTGTTGACATAGCGCTCAGCACTATCATGATCCTGTCCCCGCTTGGCTACAACCGATTTTCCACTAAACAGTTTTTCAAGCTTATCCGGTCGATCCGTAAGCTTAAACAGCCGAGCAACCTCCTCTTTTACGTGAGCCTCATCAAACCCATCAAGGACAGTGCCATCTACAACAATCTTGTATTGTCCCATTTCCCTATCCATTTTTCTTATTGCATAAACGAAAACAGCGGTGACCTGCACCGCTGTTTTCAGTCATCTGAAAAGAGAGTTATTTTTCGAGATTCTGGATCAGTCGGTCAGCAGGTACGTAGCCTGGTATCAGTTCACCGCTCTCCAAAAACAGCGCAGGGGTGCCACTTAAGCCTAATGCCCTAGCTGTCATATATTGGTCACGAACTGGGCTATTGCACCCCTCTTTGGTCTTTATATCGGCCAGAGACTCACCAGCCTTAGCCGTAGTCATCGCCTCCTGCTGGTTCTGAGCACACCAAACAGTTTCCGCTTTCTTAAAAGAGTCAGAGCCAATTCCCGCACGAGGATAGGCTGCGTAACGAATCTTAATGCCCAGCTCGTTATATTTATCAATTTCACCATGCAGTTTACGGCAGTAACCACAATCAATATCTGTGAACACCGTCACAGTATATTTCGTCTCTTTCGGAGCAAATACCACCATATCCTCCTCTTTCAGGCCCTCCATGATTTTCGTGCGGCCAGCACTACGTGCGGCTTCAGTAAGATTTTCACGACTTTCTGTGTCCACCACACTACCCTGGATCAGGTATTTGCCATCGGCGGAGAGATAGATCACTTCAGCACCAAATACGACCTCATAAACACCGGAAATCGGAGACTCCTTAATGGAATCAACTTTCAAATCTGGAGCCAATTTAGCCAAAGCATCACGAATATTCTTCTCTGTATCCTCCGCGACTGCCGCTGCAGAGATAAACATGGCCAGTAGAGCCACAAATAATTTTTTCATTCTCTTACTCACTAGGTTATAAATGGATGGCCATCAGTGGCCTCGCCCTTTGACACGCTAACTATGCCATAGTTTAGATTCAGTTTCTAACCGCTTATCCTCGCGGATGGTGCTGGGCATGAAGTGACTGTAGGCGAGCCTTTGCGATATGGGTATAAATCTGCGTGGTAGAGAGATCACTATGCCCCAATAACATCTGCACCACACGCAAATCTGCACCATGGTTTAAAAGATGAGTGGCAAAAGAGTGGCGTAATGTATGAGGTGACAGATGCTTTTGAATTCCTACACGTAGCGCATAGCGCTTAATCGCATACCAAAACGCTTGGCGGGTAATCTGAGTCCCCCGGGAGGAGATAAACAATACTTCGCTAGCATTTCCCTTTGCCAGCTCGGGTCTTGCCACCTTGAGATAGGTTTGCAACCATTCGACCGCCTCCTCCCCCAGAGGAACGATGCGCTCCTTGGCGCCTTTGCCCAAAATACGGGCCACCCCCTGGCGAAGATTTACCTGGGATTGCTGCAAACCTACTAACTCCGAGACCCGCAAACCGGACGCATACATCAGCTCCAGCATGGCGCGATCCCGCAGCTCATTAGACTCTTCAATATTGGGTGCATCCAGTAGTGCTTCTACCTCTATTTCAGTCAGTGCCTTGGGTAAAGAGCGACCGATCTTTGGCGCCTCGATACGTGCACTGGGATCTTCCACCAGCCGTTTCTCTCGAACCTGATATTGATAGAAGCGACGAATCGAGGAGAGCAACCTCGCACTGGAGCGGGGACTATTCCCCAACTGAACACGATGGGCTAAAAAAGCCAGCAGTTGATCACGGCGCACCTCCAGCAACCCAACAGAATCATGCTGCTCCAGCCATTGAGCTAAATTGGCCAAATCTGTCCGATACGCGTTAAGGGTATTCTCACTTAATCCCCGCTCCATCCATAGTGCATCAATAAACTGCTCGATAAGCGACTGTTGTTGGAGAGGAAGATGATCAACCTTGCTCATGATTCAATAACCACTGCTTAATTTCAACTCGCCCTCCTTGGCGATCACCAGCAAAGCCACCGATACCATTGGCTGCAACAATTCGGTGACAAGGGATAAAGAGTGGTATGGGATTAGCTCGACAAGCGCCGCCTACGGCCCTAGCGCTACTCTTTAGGCGTGCTGCCACAGTCCCGTAACTCAACACCTCACCACAAGGAATATCCTGCATCTGGTGCCAGACCTTCAATTGGAAGGGCGTTCCAGAGGGTTTCAAGGGCAAATCAAAATCCCGACGCTGACCAATCATATATTGTCGGAGCTGCTGCATAATATCCTGCTGCAATCCATCATCTGGATCATATGCCTCTTGTTCAGCAGGCTGCTGAAAATCGACACCATGAATCTCCCCCTCCTCAATATCAACGGATAAAGAAGGATCGAGGCCATAGGGCCGACAGTCAAAAATCAGTGGGTTGGTGCTATTCATTAGTTGATTATGGCGCCTGCGGACATAAAAAAACAGGCGTTATGTCGCCATAACGCCTGTTTCTGAGAGCTTGCTGAGGCATTACACCCCAGGAAAGAGAAGGTTTACTTCTTGCTAACCAGCTTCTCTTTAATACGTGCAGCTTTACCTTCCAGACCACGCAGGTAGTACAGCTTAGCACGACGAACGTCACCACGACGCTTAACCTGGACTTCCGCTACAGTTGGGCTGTAGGTTTGGAATACACGCTCAACACCTTCACCGTGAGAGATTTTACGAACGGTGAAAGAGGAGTTCAGGCCGCGGTTACGCTTAGCGATACATACACCTTCGTATGCCTGCAGACGCTCACGGTTACCTTCTGTTACTTTAACCTGTACCACAACGGTATCACCTGGACCGAATTCTGGTACCTCGCGGGTCATTTGCTCCGCATTCAATTGATCGATAATGTTGCTCATTTACCTGCTCCCAAAAATTGTGCGCGTATTATACGCTAAAAATCTCAATTCTGCTCATTTTCTTGCAAAAATTCTTGCAAAAGCTTCTGCTGCTCATCACTCAGCGGGCGATTTTGCAACAAATCCGGGCGTCTAAGCCAGGTTCTTCCCAGCGCCTGCTTGTGCCGCCAGCGCTCTATCGCCTTGTGATCGCCGCTAAGCAGCACCTTAGGCACATCCCCCTCGACCATCTGCTCAGGCCGCGTATAGTGGGGATGGTCCAGCAAACCTTGATAAAAGGAGTCCTGAACCGCTGATTCTTGATGACCCAGCACACCAGGCAGCAGCCGAGCGACACTATCAATCATCACCATGGCAGCCAATTCGCCGCCACTCAGTACGTAGTCACCTATCGACCACTCCTCATCCACTTGCGACTGGATCAATCGTTCGTCCACGCCCTCATAGCGCCCAGAGAGAATGATCAAATTCTCGCATTGCGAGAGTTCCACCACACCCTGCTGATCCAGCACCCGCCCTTGGGGGGACATGTAAAGCACTTTAGCGTCACCCTCCAGTTTGCCTTTAGCTGCCTGGATAGCCGCCTTTAATGGCTCTACCATCATCACCATACCTGGCCCACCGCCATAAGGGCGGTCATCCACGGTGCGATGGCGATCCTGAGTATAATCCCGCGGGTTTTCAAAACCCAATTGCAGTATACCCCGATCAACCGCTCTTCCACTCACGCCATGATCTATTATGGCATCAAACATCTCTGGAAAGAGCGTTATCAGCTCAATACGCATCAGTAATCAAGCTGCCAATCAACGGTGATTGTTTGTCCTTCAATATCTACATTCAAAACATAGATATCCTTAACGAAAGGAATCAACAACTCTTCACCGTTCACACCGTCCACCACCAATACATCATTGGCACCGGTAGACATCATCTTCTGCACTGTCCCCAAGCTATCCCCTTCGGGATTCACTACATTTAGACCAACCAAGTCGATCCAGTAGTACTCGCCTTTTCGCGCCTTAGGTAACTGCTCGCGGGAAATGGCAACATCGCAATTCATCAGTGTTGCAGATAAATCACGATCATCATAACCCTCAAGGTAAGCGACAACGCCTTTACCTTGGGCCCGCCCCCCTTTTAAATGGAGCTGACGCCACTGGCCACCAATTTTAACCAACCAAGGGTTATATTTGAGTATGCCATCCCGCGGATCGGTGTAGGAATAGATTTTAACCCACCCCTTAACACCATAAAGGCCGGAGATCCGGCCCACATGGATTAATTCCTGCTCGCCCTGCATAAATCAGTGCCTTTCTGAATGACTGATAGCGGGCAACGCCAAATTAGGCGTTTGCAGCAGTCTTAATCAAGTTGGCAACGCGATCTGAAGTCTGTGCGCCCTGGCCCAGCCAGTAATCGATGCGCTCGTTGTCAAGACGCAGACGCTCTTCGTTACCTTGTGCACTTGGGTTAAAGAAACCTACGCGCTCGATGAAACGACCGTCACGCCTAGCGCGGCTATCTTTTACAACAACGTTGTAGAATGGACGCTTTTTAGAACCGCCACGAGCCAAACGAATAGTTACCATGAACTCTAAATCCTCTATCTGTACAAAAGTAAACGACTCGATACTGGCCGAGTCGTGATCAATTTGGGCGCGAATTATACCCAACAATATTTGAAAGGGAAAGCCTAAATGTGAAAAAACTGTATTTCCCAAGCCTTCTTCAATTAAAAAGGAAATCCTCCCGGGGGCATTCCACCGGGCGGCATACGCCCTCCCATGCCACGAAGCATTCTGGCCATACCGCCTTTTCCTGTGAGTTTTTTCATCATCTTCTGCATCTGCGAAAACTGCTTTAAAAGACGATTTACATCTTGGATCTGCATTCCACAGCCTGCGGCAATCCGCTTCTTACGAGAGCCTTTGATGATATCGGGATTAGCCCGTTCACCTGGGGTCATCGAATTGATAATCGCTTCCAAACGCACCAGCTCCTTGTCATTGACTTGGCTTTTCACATCCTTGGGGATATCTGATATACCGGGGAGCTTATCCATCAGACTGGTGAGACCGCCCATCTTCTGCATCTGACGCAGTTGGGTACGAAAATCTTCTAGATCAAAGCCCTTGCCCTTTTTCAGCTTCTTGGCAAGCTTCTCAGCCTCTTTATGGTCAACCTTCTGCTGGGCTTCCTCAATCAGCGAAAGTACATCACCCATACCGAGGATGCGTGAAGCAACGCGGTCAGGGTGGAAGGGCTCTAGCGCGGTACTCTTTTCCCCAACACCCAGGAATTTAATAGGCTTACCGGTAATCTGGCGCACAGACAAGGCGGCACCACCACGTGCATCACCATCGGTTTTGGTAAGTACCACCCCCGTCAGGGGTAGCGCTTCATTAAATGCCTTGGCAGTATTGGCCGCATCCTGACCCGTCATGGAGTCCACAACAAATAGCGTTTCAACGGGATCAATTGCCCCATGCAGGCGCTTGATCTCATCCATCATCTCCCCGTCGATGTGCAAGCGACCGGCGGTATCCACCAATACCACGTCAATAGCTTTGATCTTGGCGTGTTGAATTGCCCCTTGAGCGATATCCACCGGATCCTGATCAGTTGTACTGGGGAAGAATTCAACCCCCACCTCTTTAGCCAGGGTTTCCAATTGGTCAATCGCTGCAGGACGATAGATGTCGGCACTCACCACCAATACGGATTTTTTCTTTTGTTCTTTCAACCAGCGGGAGAGTTTACCTACGGAAGTGGTTTTACCCGAGCCTTGCAGACCCGCCATCAGCACAATAGCAGGGGGACGAGCAGCCAAATTCAGCTCTTCACACTTCTCCCCCATCAGAGCGGTAAGCTCTTCATTTACGATCTTGATTAGAGCTTGCCCTGGTGTCAGGCTCTTATGCACCTCTTCCCCGACAGCCCGCTCTTTGACATGATTGACGAACTCTCGCACCACAGGCAAAGCCACATCGGCCTCCAGTAGCGCCATACGTACTTCACGTAACGAGTCTTTGATATTCTCTTCGGTAAGACGCCCCTGGCCGCGTAACGTTTTTAACGTGCGTCCAAGGCGTTCGGTCAAATTTTCAAACATGGGAATGTCGGACCTTGCAATTTACGGATCAATTGGCGGGGGATTATACCTGAAAAATTTCATCTCCGCGCAAGCAGGTGAATTCGCCACATACTCCGCAGGCTTTCAGCTCTTGAGCGATCTCAGCTTCCTGGCCGGGTTTGGGGTGGGAAATATAGATTTTGGGCGTGTGCTCTAATTTGACAATGTCGGCAGCCAACAGGCTTGGACAGTAGTGGAAAGCTGCCTTAGAGAGCTCCAGCTGGGCATTAGGAAAAGCCACCTCAATAATCAGCACGTCAAGCTTATCCCTCAGATTGAGTCCATCCCAAAAAGTATCGTTAGTCGTGGTATCACCACTAAAAGCCATCGCCCGATCATTCTGACGAATGTAATAGCCCACACTGGGAACGGCATGATTAACGGGAATCATTTCGAACTCCCGGTCCCCAATACTTACTAGATCACCCGGGGTCATCTCATTAAATACCAATACCGGGTTATCCTCCTCTGGCAAACGACTGAAATCAGGCCAAATCACCCAGTTGAAAATATGCTCTTTCAACGCCTTAATTGTTGCCGGCTGGGCATGCACAATAATGGGATGACCAATTTTTTTTTCGAATATACTGTCAATTAGCAGAGGAAGGTTAGCAATATGGTCCAAATGAGAGTGAGTAAGAAAAACATGCTGCAGCTTGGCCATCTCCTGCAAAGAGAGCGAACCGATTCCGGTACCGGCGTCAATCAGGATATCATCGTCCAACATCAAAGATGTGGTACGCAGCTCTCCGCCGATCCCTCCGCTACAACCCAGTATTCTCAAATTCATAGTTCACCAGTTCGCTCTTGCCGGCAGACATTGTTGTTATCTTTATCCATAGCCGCCCAGCCATCATTAAATATATATAATATAAATAGTTATAATGGAAGGCTGGGGTAAAAAAATCATTCATAGCGGCGCTAACACTTCTATGCAACGCCCAGTTGTGCCATTATTCACACATATAGTTAACCAATAAGAAAATATCCTTATGAGTTCATCGCTTACTAGTATCGGTGCCATCCTGTTTTACTTAACAGCAACTATGTTGTTGTTCTTACGCTTCAATTCCCAACGTCAGGGCAATACCCTGGCCTCTTATCTAAGCAAAAGCAGCATCATTGCCCTGGCGCTACTTGGTGCCGCGTTTCATGCTGTCGTGCTCTCTCAGGACCTATTTCTGGCTCCAGGCCTTAATCTCGGGGTAACAAATGCTGCATCATTGATCACCTGGCTGATCGCTTTGATACTGGTCTTAGCCACCATCAAGCTACCTCTGGAAAGCCTGGTTGTGATCTTCCTCCCTGCCGCTGGACTCACCCTATTGGTGGAACAGATATTTCCCAGCTCGCACATTGTGGCTGCAGAAGTATCCAGAGAGATCAAGTTTCATATCCTGACCTCCATTCTGGCCTATAGCGCTCTGACTGTGGCGGCGATCCAATCCCTGATTGTGGCGCTACAGGATCGTCATCTGCGCTCCCGCCACCCAGGCGGTCTCATCCGATCGCTGCCTCCCCTACAAACCATGGAAACATTGTTGTTCCAATTTATTGCAGCGGGCTTTGTTCTACATACCATTGCGCTGGCCACAGGGTTGCTCTATGTAGAGAACCTGTTTGCCCAGCAACTGGTTCATAAAACCACTTTATCCATTATCGCCTGGCTTACTTTTGCCACCCTGCTTTGGGGTCGTTACTACCATGGCTGGCGGGGACGCACTGCAATTCGCTGGACACTCTCTGGCTTTGTCTTGCTGTTTCTGGCCTATTTCGGCACCAAGGTGGTATTGGAGATGATCCTTTCCTAGTAATGGGACTGGTTGACATCCGGTACCACAATCCGTAGAAAGTAAACATCGTAACTGCAAAAGGATTCATCCTTGGATGAGATACCCCTAGGGGCGCTATTTGGCGCCCTGGCATTTTTATTGGTCCTCTCCGGCTTTTTCTCAGGCTCTGAAACCAGTCTGATGAGCCTCAACCGTTATCGCCTCAAACATCTGGCCAAATCAGGACACCGCGGCGCCAAGCGCTCTCAGGAGCTGCTGCAGCGCCCTGAACGCCTGATCGGCCTGATTCTGCTGGGCAATAACTTCGTTAATATCGCGGCTTCAGCCCTGGCGACCATTATCGGTATGCGACTCTATGGAGAGGCTGGTATTGCCATTGCTACCGGCGTTCTCACCTTCTTGGTACTGATATTCTCCGAAGTGGCGCCTAAGACCATTGCAGCTCTCCACCCAGAGCGCTTCGCCTTTCCGGTAAGCCTACTACTCAAGCCACTGCTAACCCTGCTCTACCCTCTGGTATGGCTGACCAATTTAATGGCAAACTCAGTGCTGCGACTACTGGGCGTCCCCCTTAGCCAGAATAGCAACGACACGCTTTCCCGCGAGGAGCTGCGTACTGTGGTTAATGAGGCGGGCGCAATGATTCCACGACGCCACCAAGCGATGTTGCTAAGCATCATTGATCTGGAGCAGGTCACAGTCGAGGACATCATGATCCCTCGTAATGAGGTGTTTGCCATCGATCTTGAGCAGGATGAAGAGAAGATCGTCAAACAGCTGACCCACAGCCAGCACACCCGGATCCTAGTGTATGAAGGCGATATTAATAATGTGGTAGGTATGCTGCATCTGAAGAATGTCTTTCACCAGCAACAAAGAGGCAATCTGAATCAAGAAAGCATCCGCAACCTGATGCGTGAACCTTACTTCGTCCATGAAGGTTCCCAGCTACACAATGTGCTACAGGATATGCAGCGTAACCGTCGCCGTATCGGTGTCGTGGTGGATGAATATGGTGAGATGCTGGGGCTGGTCACCTTGGAAGACATTTTGGAAGAGATTGTGGGTGAGTTCACCTCTGACCCGTCAGCCACCCACAAAGGCATTCATAAAGAAGCTGACGGCTGCTTCATTCTGGATGGTGGCCTAAATATCCGTCAAATCAATAAGCTGATGCATTGGGAGCTTCCCACTGACGGTCCAAAAACATTGAGTGGACTGATTATCGAATATCTGGAGGACATTCCCGAAGCCGGCACCAGCCTACGTTTGGCCGGCTATCCAATAGATATTCTGCAAACCAAGGATAATACGGTAAAATCCGCACGCATCTATCCACACCTTCGTAAAACCTGATTTGAGGGCAATCTATGACCAATGCGTCTGCTGTGATTCTGCCCGCCGAGTGGGCTCCACAAAGCGGCGTAATGTTAACCTGGCCTCACCCCCAAACCGACTGGGCTCCCTACCTCGCTGAAGTGGAGCCGGTCTTTATCGAGATCGCCAAGCAAGTAACGCTACGTGAACCCCTATTAATTAGTGCTTTCGATAATACACACCTCGCCCATATTCAACAGCAGCTGGAACAAGCCGGTGTCGCCCTGCAAAAGATTACCTTTTACCAAGTGAGTAGCGATGACAGTTGGGCTCGTGATCACGGCCCAATCACCATATTGGTAAACGGCCAGCCTACCCTACTGGATTTCACCTTTAACGCCTGGGGCGACAAGTTTGAGTCCAACCTGGACAATCTAATCACCGGAAAGCTCCATGAGCTTGGCGCCTTTGGCAGTACGCCACGCCAAGTAATCAACATGGTGCTGGAGGGTGGTGGTATCGAGTCTGATGGCAAAGATACCCTACTTACTACCTCTGCCTGTCTGCTGTCGGACACCCGCAATCCAGAGATGGATAAACAACAGATTGAAAAACAGTTATGCGAGCTATTCGGCCTAAAACGAGTGCTTTGGCTGGATCACGGCTACCTGGCTGGGGATGATACTGACAGCCATATCGATACCCTGGCCCGCTTTTGCAATGAAGAGACCATAATCTATGTTAGTTGTGATGATCCTGAAGATGAGCACTATCCGGCTCTCAAGGCGATGGAGCAGCAACTTCAGGCCATGACTACCAGTGCTGGCAATCCGTATAAATTAATCCCTCTTCCATGGCCGGGAGTTAAATATAATGAGGAGGGTAAAAAACTGCCCGCAAGCTATGCTAACTTTCTCATTATTAACGGCGCTGTACTGGCCCCGACCTATGACGATCCACAGGATGCCCTGGCCCTTGAGCAACTAAAAACCGGCTTCCCAGACAAAGAGATTATAGGTATCAACTGTCTACCACTGATTTGGCAATATGGCAGCCTGCACTGCGTTACCATGCAACTGCCTGCCGGCGTACTCCCCCAATAATTCAGAGAGCTTCACATCATGAATACACAATTGACTGTTGCCCTGGTTCAACAACAACTTGCCGAAAACCGTGAGGCCAATCTTGACCTCAGCATAGAGGCGATTCGTGAAGCTCATGCCGAAGGCGCAGAGCTAGTACTGCTACAAGAGCTCCATACCGGCCCTTACTTCTGCCAGACCGAGGATACCAGCCACTTTGACTTGGCAGAGACCATCCCAGGCCCTACCACCCATCAGCTTGGTGATCTGGCGGCAGAGTTGGGCATCGTGATTGTTGCCTCACTCTTTGAGCGCCGCGCCCCTGGCCTCTACCACAACACAGCGGTGGTTCTGGAGAGTGATGGCTCATTGGCCGGAAAGTACCGCAAAATGCATATCCCGGATGATCCCGGTTTCTACGAGAAGTTCTACTTCACCCCTGGCGACTTGGGCTTTCAACCCATTGAAACCTCTGTTGGCAAACTGGGCGTATTGGTATGTTGGGACCAGTGGTATCCAGAAGCCGCCAGGCTGATGGCCATGAACGGGGCAGAAATCCTGCTCTATCCCACCGCTATCGGCTGGGATCCTAGCGACGATGAAGCAGAGCAGCAACGCCAGCTCAATGCCTGGATCACCATCCAACGCAGCCATGCCATTGCGAATGGCCTGCCTGTGATCTCTGCCAATCGTACCGGACATGAAGCCGATCCAAGCGGACAAAGCCTAGGCATTCAATTCTGGGGAAATAGCTTCATCTGCGGTCCTCAGGGAGAGTTCCTTGAAGTTGCCAGCAATGACGAGCCCCAAATTTTGGTTGCAACTATCGATAAGGGACGCACTGAACAAGTACGCCGAATCTGGCCTTACTTCCGTGACCGCCGTATCGATGCCTATGACGACCTGACCAAACGCTACGGCAATTAACCTTGTCTGTCACACAGGTTTAGTCTATTCATTAGGAGAGACCATTAAAGACAAGGAGATATGAAATGTGCAATGTCGGATTAATTGATCGCTTGGTGCGCGCCATTATCGGCCTGGCACTACTATCTCTGGTCTTTATTGGCCCCCAAACTCCGTGGGGGTGGATAGGATTGATTCCTCTGATTACCGCGGCCATTGGCTGGTGCCCGCTCTATACCATCACTGGAATCAAAACCTGCGCCACGCCACCTAAAGAAGAAGGCAAAGAAGAAGGGGGGGACAATGCCCCCCATTCGCCCCAATAAGCCCCCTCTCGCATTAAACTAAGCAGCAGCCCAAGTCCACAAGGCTGCTGCTATCTATCCCCCCTCCTACAAGATTTATTATCAATTTTAAAAATCACTTAGCCCTTTTGTGATCCGCCTCTCAGTTTCTCTGCTTAAAGAGCCCTATAGTTGCTTTTACCCCATTGGACAAGATGTCTAATCTACCCTTCCGAAACATTAGCCCGCCTTGTGCGGGCATTTTTTTTACCATTGGGGTATCCTTAGGTCATGAAAAATGCAACTCAGCTCCCTCTTCTTGGCGGTATTACCCCCCAACAATTTTTTGATCAATATTGGCAAAAAAAGCCTCTCTTGATTCGTAATGCGCTAGCGGATTATCACTCCCCTATTGCCGCAGAAGAGCTTGCCGGGCTCGCCTGTGAAGAGGAAGTGGAATCTCGCTTAGTCATTGAGCAAGGAGGTAGCACCCCATGGGAATTGCTTTGTGGCCCATTCAATGAATCCACCTTCAGCAAACTACCTTCCACTCACTGGAGCCTGCTGGTTCAGGAAGCCAATCGCCATATACCTGAACTCTCATCACTGCTGGAGCAGTTCAGTTTTATCCCCAGCTGGTGGTTCGATGACATCATGATCAGCTACTCACCTGATCAAGGTACCGTCGGCCCTCATTACGACCTTTACGACGTCTTCCTGCTACAGGTTGAGGGACAAAAGCGCTGGCGCATTGATACCAATCAGGTTGCCAAAGATAACTACCTGGAAGATGTGCCGTTACGCATCATGAAAACATTCGAGGCGGAGCATGACTGGGTGCTGGAACCGGGAGATATGCTCTATCTTCCCCCAGGTGTGGCCCATTATGGTGTTGCACAGGGAGATAGCTTGACCTTCTCCATCGGCTATCGCGCCTTATCCCAGAGCGAACTACAAACAAGCTTTATGGATTACCTTCTGGAGCACGGATCTCTATCGACCTACTTTACAGACACTCAGCTCCAGCCCCAGCAGCACCCGGGAGAAATCAGCTCGGATACCATCAATAAACTTACTCAATTGCTACAACAACTGCCTCTGGATGAAAAAAGTGTCGGTGAGTGGTTCGGTCGCTTTATCAGCGAGCCCCGAAATCCCTTAACCCCATTACTCCCAGAACAACCGTTCACCACCCAAGAGCTACGGGACCATATCGCATACCAACCATTAAGGCGTAACGAGCAATGCCGCTTTCACTTTTTCAGGCAAGACAAACAGCACATCCAGCTGTTTATCGATGGGGAGCCCCATCTATTGGACGGCAACCAGGCCAAACTGGGCATATTACTCTGCGACCACTTCACTCTAACCCACGAGCAACTCACCCCCTACATTCAAGATGAAGAGTGCGGTCAATTGCTATTGCACTGGGTAAATCTGGGAATGCTCTATTTTGAAGATGAATAGATCAAACTATACCGTTCAGCAGGTTAGCTGGCAGCAGCAGCAACAAGCTCTCGCCACTATTCGGCGGCAGGTCTTTATCGAAGAGCAGAATGTACCAGAATCACTGGAGTGGGATGGTGAAGACAACAACGCCTTTCATCTTTTAGCCGTTGATCATCATAGTAATCCGATAGGCTGTGTCAGAATGTTAAAAGATGGCCATATTGGCCGCATGGCAGTCATCAAGCCATGGCGCCAGCAGGGAGTAGGAAGCTGTCTGCTCACCCAGATGATAGAACTGGCGGCAAAGCACGCTATCAAAACCATTGAGCTTGATGCTCAATGTCATGCAATCAGTTTTTACCAACGCCATGGTTTTACGATAGCGAGCGATGAATTCCTTGATGCCGGCATTCCACATCAGAAAATGACACGCTCCATTTGAAAAACAGCCTGCGCCCCCAACAGGGGGCGCTATCATTGACTACTCTTCGATGTACAGCTTAGACAGCAAGTGAATTGTTTCCACATCGACAAAGTCCGTATCACTGTAACTTTGCCCAGCAGGCTCCAATGAGCATGCCAATGCAGGGATAGAAACGAGTAGAGCAACAACACCACTCATTAGTAATTTCGCCAATAAACTCTTCTTCATAAGAAAACCCTTCTATTCTATTTGATTAAATCGTCTATTCCTCGCTATAGAGAGCGGATAAACAAGTAACAACAGCGTTATGAATAGATTCCGTATCAGAGAAGCCCTTTACTTCATCACTGAGAGTGCAAGCAAAGGCAGGGGATGCAAACATTAAAATAAAAAAGGTGACAAGAATCCGCTTACCGAGAGTGAATTGTTCCATGACTGATACCCTTCATATTTATTTTATCCACGCCCTTTATATCGTTCTCTTCTAATCAAATTTTAATATTTTTTTTAATGTTTTTAACAGATAGTATGATTATTTGAAATAGACTACATCTAAATGACGCATCCCCTTGCAAAGCGGATCGGCAATAAAAAAGCCCAGATGGCAACCCATCCAGGCTTTTTTGACTGCGTCGTTTTGGTAAGAAAAGGATTAAACCTTTTTGACAAACTCCGACTTCAGCGACATCTGGCCAAAACCATCAATCTTACAATCAATATCGTGATCACCGCCAACCAAACGGATATTCTTCACCTTGGTGCCCACCTTAACCACTGATGAGGAGCCCTTCACCTTAAGGTCCTTAATAACAGTTACTGTATCGCCATCCTGCAGTACATTGCCATTAGCATCCTTAATCACGTCCTGCTCATCTGCCTCCGCAGCAGCATCCTGAGACCATTCATGGGCGCACTCTGGGCAGATATACATCGCGCCATCTTCATAGGTATATTCCGATCCGCATTTCGGGCAATTAGGTAGGTTGCTCATGCTCTATTCCTGGCTCCAATAACATTAAAATTGCATTATACGCCTTTTTGCCCAGCAAAGGCAGATCTGGATCAATACTGAACCCACAACCCCTTGACGATATAGGAAAAAATAGCCACGATAACCCCACATATCACTAAAAAAGGACTTCTCCATGCTCACCGTTGCAATCTCCCTTGCTGCCATCATCATCGGCCTAATGGCACTCTCTGGCATTGGGCCTATTGTTGCCTTTTTACGCCAGAGAATCCCTGCCCTACCGCCTAGCCTACTGGGCAAGTTATTGATTGTTGCAGGTATTCTTGGCGTCATCACCCGCTCCTTCGTCATCATCGATAGTGAAGGCACAGGTCACCTCAAACGCATCTATTTTGCCTCTGACCTCCCCCCCGGCAAGATCATTGCGGTAAATGGTGAGAAAGGACCTCAAGCTGAAATTCTCGGCCCTGGTTTCCACTTCATCCCCTTCGTTCAGGTACTCTATGAATTGGAGGAGTTGCCGGTTGTTGAGATACCCGAAGGTAGTCTCGGTTTCATCACCACTAAAGATGGCTCCCCGCTGCGTGATGGGCAATTTATTGCCGATGAGTGGCCAGAAAAACAATTTGAACAGATGCTGGATGCCAGCTATTTCCTCTCAGAGGGTAGTGGGCAAAAAGGCCCACAGCTGACGGTGCTTCGTCCTGGTAAATACCGTATCAATCATTATCTTTACGACATCAAACCCGCTCGTGCTCTCGACGTTGAGACGGGTCACGTAGCCGTTATTCGCTCCAACGTCGCCAGTCGCACCGACTGCCCGGATGCCATTGATACTGCACAAGGCTCCTCAGGAGCTAATGTGGCAACCCCCATTGTTCCCAAAGGATGCATCGGTGTATGGGATACCCCGCTCTCCCCTGGGCGCTACTACCTGAATCCCAAGGCCTACGTCCCCACCATCATTCCCACAAGGGTTCAGACTTGGTCTTATAAAGGTGGCTACACACAACGTACCATCAACTTGCGAGTTGAAGACAACGGCACGATTCGTCAGGTAGAGTCCTCTAAGGAGATTCCCGTACCGGAAGATGCCGCAGATCAGGCCATTAACGTGCGGGTTGAAGGGTGGACCATCCCAGTAGAGATGCGTGTTGTTACACAGGTGTATCCCAAGGATGCCGCCAAAGTAGTGGCTTCCGTAGGCACCATCGAAGACGTAGAGAATCGCATCGTCACACCGGTCATCCGTGATGTCCTGCGCACCATCGGTGGCCATGCTGAGCGCAGGGTACTGGACTTCATCGAAAAACGTGACGAGATCGCCTCTGCGGTGGAAGAAACCATCATTGTAGAAGCCGCCAAGGCGGGTGTCTCCATCCAAGAAGTTCGCCTGGGAGAGCCCGCCATTCCACCGGAGTTGTTGGTAGCCAAATTACGGGAGCAACTGGCAGACCAGCTACAGGAGACCTACCGTAAGGAACAGGCGGCTCAATCCGAGCGCATCAAGGTAGAACGTGACCGTGCAACGGCTAACCAACAAAGCATCTTGGTTAAAGCGGAGATTGAAAAGCAGGCAGCCGAACACACCAAAACCCGCCTGCAACTGGAGGGCGAGGGGGAGAAGCTTAAGCTGATCGAAATCGCCGCTGGTCAAAAAGCTCAGGTAAAAGTCCTGGGTGAAGAGCGCACCTTACAGCTCCAAATGCTCAAAGAGGTACTGGCCGTGGCCGCTGAGAATCCAGATATCATCAAGATCCCCACTGTACAAGTCAACGGCACAACAGGTGGGTATGAAGGCGCTGCAGCCATCCTTGGTGCCTCTAATCTTGTACAGATGCTTCAGGATGAGAAGGGCAAAAAATCGAATCAATAAATATCAAGAATGATGCAAAAAGGCGCTGATCCCTCAGCGCCTTTTTGTTAATTAATCCAGCTCTTTGAAAACCACCACCCTGACACGACGATTTTCCGCACGTCCCTGGGGAGTCGAGTTATCTGCCACCGGCCGGGTATCGGCAAAACCGGCAATCGAAATGTGCTTCTTATCAGATCCCAAACCATACACCAAATACTTTGCCACATTGCTAGCCCGCATTGCGGAGAGTTCCCAGTTGGAGATGAACTGCGCTTTCAGCTCCTCATTTAATGGCAAATTATCAGTGTGCCCCTCAATACGCACATGATAACCGGGATACCCCACCAGGGCACTGGCCAGCTCCCTAACCACCCCCTTCCCTTCCGGTGTCAATTCCACACCGCCAGAGGCAAACAACAGGGTTTGATTCAAATCAATGACCGTCAAATCATTAACCTGCTTAATCAACGCCTCTTTCTCTGACAGCACCTGGGAAAGTTCACGGCGCATGCTGGCCATCTCGTTACGCATGGAGAGTTTCTCACCCTCGGCCATGCTCTCTGCTGAGCGCAACTTATCTGCATAATCCCGTTGCAGCTGCTTAACCTCCTGCTCATGAGCCTTTTGCTGCTGCTGTTGCTCACTCTCCAGCTCGGTAACTTGCTGCTGAAGTGAGGTATTCTGTTCTTTCAATTCTGTCGATGCACAGCCCGACAACACCAACACCAGAACTAGTGGATAAAATAGGGATGTGGGTTTCATCCTGACTCTCCTTGAATATTGTTATTATCATTCAGTGGAAGACTAACACTCTCTTCCCTCTGAACATAGGCGTATCGGCGCTTTTCTGCTACTATTCCCGGCTGAAATTTAGAGAGGCGGCTCCCCTTGTTTGCACACTTCAATCTACACCGTTCACTGACCCGTGCCCTGAGTGAAATGGGCCTGAAAGACCCAACAGCCGTCCAGGTCAAAGCAATTCCCCTGGCACTGGATAAAATCGATCTGCAGATCAATGCCGAAACCGGCAGCGGCAAGACCATTGCCTTTCTCATCCCGATGCTGCAAACCCTATTAAGCCAATCCAGCAGTGGCGGCAGTCGCGCTCTAGTACTACTACCGACCCGTGAGCTAGCTGCCCAGGTATACAGTGTCTGTTGTGACCTAGCCAAATTCACCCGCCTGAAAATAGACTTGGTCTGTGGTGGCGACAACATCAATGCACAGGCTGAAGTATTGCAACACCAGCCTGATGTCATTATTGCCACCCCTGGACGCCTGCTGGAACTTCTAAAGATCGGCGCAGCTGACCTGATGGATATCGAGATGCTGGTACTGGATGAGGTAGACCGTATGCTGGATATGAGTATGGCGGATGACGTCCTAGCCATTATCAAGCAGTGCAATGACTCACGCCAAACCCTACTGGTTTCTGCCTCCAGCAAAGGTACCATCAGCACTCTGGCCAAAGAGATCATGAACCAGCCTGAGCTGGTTTCACTAAACACGGTTTGGGATAAACACGCCAATATCCTGCAGCAACTGATCCTTTCTGATGGCACTCAACACAAGCAGGCACTGCTAAATTGGCTGCTACGTCGAGAAACATACCAACGAGCCATCATCTTCACCAACAGCCGAGAGAAAGCAGAAAAGGTTGGCAGCTACCTGATGCACCGCAGACTGCGAGTAGGCGTTTTGCATGGCCGTTTGGAACAGCAAGAACGTGAGCGCGTTATGGGCCTGCTTCTGGACGGTAAAATCAACATCCTAGTCGCAACAGATCTGGCTGCCCGCGGCCTGGATATTGAAGGAACTGATCTCGTCATCAACTACGAAATGGCCCGCCGTGGCGATACTTATCTGCACCGTATTGGCCGTACCGGACGTGGACGCAAAGAGGGCTTAGCCATCACGCTGATTGATGCCTCAGAATGGAATCTGACCGCCAGCATCGAACGCTACCTAAAACAAAAGCTAGTCCGGCGAGAAATCGAGGATTTACCCGCAAAATACAAAGGCCCTGAGAAGGTAAAAGCTTCCGGAAAAGCCTATGGCAGCAAGAAACCCAAAGTAGCTAAGAAAAAGAGCAAAGTGAAAAAACGCCTAAGAGATAAGAAAAGCGTTGGGAAGCGACGTAGCGCGCCTCGGAGAACAAATCCAACAAACGCCTGATTAACTATTTGCCTTTTTCCATATCGCTCATGTAATCTGGCTTATCACCGAAAAATAACAATATTAGTGTTTTGTTTTTTTCACCGGAGAAGTAAATGACCAGCAACCCGACAGATGAATTGACCGCGTTACAAAAGAAGCGTGCCACTTTAGAGAAAGTGGTACAAATAGCATTAGCGGTTGAACGCCTGAATGACAGCCTGCACTCAATTGTCATGCTGGGAAAACCCGTCTCCAGTGCGGCCCCTAAAATCAAGGCCTTGATGGATAGCCTGGAAGAGAGTGTCCGCGTACAACCCACTGGAAAACTACGGGAAACCCTCGCCCATCTCGAAAAATCGGTACAGGGTAAACTGGAAATTATTCTCGATATCGCCGAAATGAACGATGACCAATTGGTCTCTCTTTCCGTCGGCGAAGAGCAAATTGATGCCCTGCTGGAAACCTACTCCAAGAACTCACAAACAGCGGTTGCCATCAAAGGTATCCTACACTCCCGTGGCGAAGTTACCAAACCGACTCCCTTCAGCGTCAGTAGTGAAATCATCGTCAAAAAGCTGGCCGAGGTCAGTGCCCGGGAAAAAACCTGCAGAAAACGGGTCTCACTCAGTATCATGAATATGATGGAAGAGACCAAGGAGATGCTCAGCTCTGATACCCTTAACGAAGGCATGCGTAAGGTAATGGAAAATACCGTGGCCAGCCTGGGGCTAAATCTAGAGCACGTGGAGAGCGGAAAAAGCATCGAAACCATGCCGGTCCCCATCGAGATTGTAATTCTTTCAGAGGATGAGGTGACTCACTTGGACAGCGGTCGGGAGCAACACCAGCATGCCCCAACGGTATCTGCCGCCCCCCCACCACCGCCAAGCGTTAATGCCAGTATCCGGAAAAAAGCCCGCAATGCCAGCTTCACCAATAAATTAATGCGTTGGCTGACCACACCCAAAGGTACGACCTGGGACGATATCGAAAAAGGCCGGGATCTGGAGAATAAGTAAGGCCCTGCACAAATCAGGTCTGCAATAGAATTTCACCAGCCCGCTGCAACACAAACTCCCGAAATGCCAAAGCAACTGGAGATAAACGTTTGCTCTTGGGGTGCACCAGATACCAATGGCGCATAATGGGAAAATCCTGCACATCCAGTACCGCTAAGCGACTGGTCTCCAACTCCAGTCGGAGTGTATGCATGGAGACCACGGCCAAGCCTAGTCCTGCTTCTACCGCTTGCTTAATCGCCTCATTACTCGTCATCTCCATGCCTGGCTCGAAAGGGATATCGTGAGACTCAAAAAAGCGCTCCATCAACATGCGAGTACCAGACCCCTTCTCCCTCACCACAAAGGTACGATCACGTAACCGCTCAGGATCAATATCCTTCTCTTTCGCCCAAGGATGTGCGGCCGGGGCGATCACCACAAGGGGGTTATCAAGAAATGGGATGGCCTCCAACTCCATATTGCTAGGGGGCCGCCCCATAATCACCAAATCTTTTTCGTTCTCTGCCAATTGCTTCAGCAGAGTTTCTCGATTGGTCACATCCAATTTGATTGTTACCGATGGGTGCTCACGACTAAATGCGGCCAAAAGCTTAGTGCCAAAATTATTAGCCGTGCTAGCAACCGAGATATCCAGGCTCCCTCGCTGAACCCCTTTAATTGACTCAAACACATCCTCTGCCTCCTGCAACAAATTAGAGAACTGTTTGGCATAGTGCTGCATCTCTCTCCCCGCCTCTGTCAGGAAGATCTTCTTACCTACCTGCTCAAAAAGGGGCAAGCCTACCTGCTCCTCCAACTGCTTCACCTGCATAGAAACTGCCGGCTGCGTAAGATGCAACTCCTCCGCAGCCCGGGTAAAACCATTATGACGTGCCACAGCCTGAAAAACCTTCAATTGACGAATCGTAATATTCAGCGCCATAGCATCACCTCATCAGAGCCAAATCGAATGCCACATGAAAATAGCGACAAATGAACAAAAAATACTCAAAAAAATCCCATCAAGGACGAAACACTCTTTCCACCAACATAGATCATATCTATATATAGGTTTCTCGCCATACACAATAACCTATAAGGTAAATCTTATCGTAATAATAATATAATTTGAATTTAATTTATGATTAAACATGGGTAAAGTACGCACATCGAATTTGAGGGCATTAGTCATTAACCGCTAAAGCCAAGAAAAGCGCCGGCAAGCCTCGGCAGACCGGTAACATAACCTCAGGGGACTCCCCTGAATACAGGAGACGACAATGGATCAATCCAACCGTTACGCAAGACTGGACCTGAACGAACAGGATCTAATCGATGGTGGTAAGCACCTGCTGGTTGCCTACAAGCTGATTCCTGCTAAAGGCTACGGCTTCCTGGAAGTTGCAGCACACGTTGCAGCAGAATCTTCTACTGGTACCAACGTAGAAGTATCTACCACTGACGACTTCACCCGCGGTGTTGACGCACTGGTATACGAAATCGACGAAACTGCTTTCGGTGACGATCCAGTTAAAGGTGGCGGCCTGATGAAGATCGCATACCCTGTTGACCTGTTTGATCCTAACCTGACTGACGGTATCTTCAACGTTTCTCACATGTGGTCTCTGATCCTGGGTAACAACCAAGGTATGGGCGATCACGAAGGCCTGCGTATGCTGGACTTCATGGTACCTGAGTGCATGGTTAAGAAGTTCGACGGTCCTTCTGCCAACATCTCTAATCTGTGGAAAGTTCTGGGTCGTCCAGAAGTTGACGGTGGTTACATTGCGGGCACCATCATCAAGCCTAAACTGGGTCTGCGTCCTGATCCTTTCGCTAAGGCATGCTATGACTTCTGGCTGGGTGGTGACTTCATCAAGAACGATGAGCCACAAGCTAACCAACCTTTCTGCCCAATGGAAGTGGTTATTCCTAAGGTTGCAGAAGCGATGGACCGTGCACAGCAAGAAACTGGTCAAGCTAAACTGTTCTCTGCGAACGTAACTGCTGACTTCCACGGTGAAATGATCCGTCGTGGTGAGTACATCCTGGGTGAATTCGCGAAGTACAACAGTGAATCTCACGTTGCCTTCCTGGTTGATGGCTTCGTAACTGGCCCTGCTGGTGTAACAACTTGCCGTCGCGCATTCCCAGACACCTTCCTGCACTTCCACCGCGCAGGTCACGGTGCGGTAACTTCTTACAAGTCACCAATGGGTATGGATCCACTGTGCTACATGAAGCTGGCTCGTCTGATGGGTGCTTCTGGTATCCACACTGGTACCATGGGTTACGGTAAGATGGAAGGTCACGCTGGTGAGACTGTTCTGGCTTACATGCTGGAGCGTGATGAGTGCCAAGGTCCTTACTTCTACCAGAAGTGGCACGGCATGAAGGCTTGTACCCCAATCATCTCTGGCGGTATGAACGCACTGCGCCTGCCAGGCTTCTTCGAGAACCTGGGTCACGGTAACGTTATCAACACTTGTGGTGGTGGCTCATTCGGTCACATCGACAGCCCAGCAGCGGGTGGTATTTCTCTGGGTCAAGCATACGAGTGCTGGAAAGACGGTACTGATCCAATCGAATACGCAAAAACTCACCCTGAGTTTGCTCGTGCATTCGAGTCATTCCCTCACGATGCTGACAAGTACTTCCCAGGCTGGCGCGATCAACTGGGTTCACACAAGTAAGATTACTTGTGTCACCCCAGTCTCAGCAAAAGCTGTAGTACTAAGAAGCCCTTGCCTTTTGGCAAGGGCTTCTTGCTATTTTATCCATTCAAAATAACCAACTCTGCGACAAATCAAGATTAACAGTGAATTAAACCCCACTCCAACTATCTTCCCCCGTTGACCTCGCACCTAGCTATTGAGCTATACTCGCGCCATCGAGCATTTTTTAGGCAGGACAAGCTATGCGTATAAATAAAGAAACTAAAAAGTATGTGGGCATCTATAACGACCACTTTGGCGGCATGACCGATACCGGCAAGATCATCCGCGACGCCTGGATCTTCGGACTACTCCCTGAGGATCAGGATTGCGAAGGATGGCTTCCTCAAGGTATCCAAGATTTATGGGCAAAAACCAGTGCTGAATGGGAAAAATATGGCTTCCTAGTTAGCAATCTTCCGCCTGAACTACAAGAGAAATTCACCCGCATCCAGAACGATGCCGTTGAACGGGCCAAAAAGATGGGCTGGGATCCAGAAATGGATGTAAAAGAGGATGAAGCGGAAGACTAATCCCTTTTTATTTTCTTTTAGCCTATCAGCCTAAAGCCTCCACCATGGGTGGGGGCTTTTTTGTTGGCGCGGCGCCATCGAAAAAACATCTCATTCATTTGTCATACTGAAAAAAAGTGAACTGACACATACACAATATATTGAAAAATAATTTTTTTTTACTGAATCACATTTTTTTGTAGAGGACCCCAATAAATAATCATCAGCAAGCAGTCCCCTACCACGACCAACGCCAGAACAAACCACACATAAATGATTACTTATCCAACCAATCAAAAACCCTGACTGTTATTTATGCTTAACCTCAATAATAATGACCCTCAATTAAGATCAACTATTCCCTAGGAGTTATCCAATGAGTCAGGTGGACATCCAGCAGTACATGATCAAAGAAGAGCCTTTCTACCAAGCACAAGGTAACGAGGTAGAACTCTATCAGGCCGCTTACAACAAACGCCTGCCAGTAATGGTAAAAGGCCCGACAGGCTGTGGTAAATCACGCTTTGTAGAGTACATGGCGTGGAAACTGGGTAAGCCTTTGATCACTGTTGCCTGTAATGAAGACATGACTGCCTCTGATCTGGTTGGTCGTTACCTGCTGGATGCCAACGGCACACGCTGGTTAGATGGCCCATTGACCACCGCTGCGCGCTTGGGGGCTATCTGCTATCTGGATGAAGTAGTAGAGGCTCGTCAGGATACTACCGTAGTTATCCACCCCCTAACTGACCACCGTCGCACCCTACCACTGGATAAAAAAGGTGAGCTAATCGAAGCCCACCCAGACTTCCAACTGGTTATCTCCTATAACCCTGGCTACCAGAGCCTGATGAAGGATCTGAAACAGTCCACCAAGCAGCGCTTTACCGGATTTGAGTTCGACTATCCTACGGAAGAGACGGAGACCTCAATTCTGGCCAAAGAAACAGGTGTCGAAGCGGCCCTGGCCAGCAATCTGGTGAAAATTGGTCAAGCAGCTCGTAACCTTAAAGGTCACGGCTTGGATGAAGGCATCTCAACCCGCCTGCTGGTCTATGCAGCAACCCTAATCAAAGATGGCGTTGCGCCCAAGGATGCTTGTCGCATGGCATTGGTTCACCCCATTACGGATGATGCAGATATCCGCGATACGCTGGATCACGCAATTGAAGCGTCGTTTGGCTAAGGCCAACAACTGAGTATCGAAACCAAACTGATTAGCGACATGGTGGCATGATTGATGGATAGCACAACCGAACGAAGTAAAGAGTTTGAAGCCTATTGGGAAAAACTGGGCTGTAAATTTGCCCAGGTCAATGAGGTTTTCGATGAATGCCTCAAAGAAGCCATCTCCTTGTTATCGAGCGATGGGCTAAACGCTTACCTAGAGAATGCCCGATCACTCGGCAAGATGGGACGTGGGCCCGAGCCACTACTGATTTATTTGGAAGAGGCACCACGTGTTGCTGCATTCGCAGGTGAAGAGGCTCTAATTGAGCTGCGTGAGTTTTCGCATTACATGTCAACTCACACCAACTTCAAAGCAATAGTGCCATTCCTGCAAACCAGTGGTGCCGTTGCAAGCCGACTGCATAGCCGGGACCTGTTTGGCCATTATATCGAAGTCGTGCGAGACATGATGAATCGCACCACCGGCTCGGTTCATGGCCACCATACCACCTTCCCGAGTCCCGGCTTGCCAGAGATGCTCAAACAGGCACCAATTATCTTATCTCTTGTGCCACTGGCAGGGTTTAAGAACTGGATTGATTACGGTGTGCGCTATTACAACGATCATCCAGAGCGCCAGATTGAATACTTCTCCTTGGCATCTGCTGACTCAAAAGCGGTGTTACAGCGGGAGCGACACGGTACCCTGTTGATCGACAACGAACGCAAGCTGGAACTCTATTTGAAAGGCCTGTGGAAGGATGGGGATCAACTCATCCCCTATTCACTCGCGTTTGACAACCTCGTCAAACCCATGCCCTATTTCGATGAGGACGGTATCCGCCTTCCTGACGTCTATGATGATCTGGATGAAATCAGTGGTATTAATCGCTATCGCGCTGCGCTGGCGCACATGGCAGCGCACCGCCGCTGGAGTACCCGTATGGTAGTGGACAATTGGAGTCCCTTCCAACGCCTTGGTGTTGAAATATTCGAGGATTGCCGTGTCGATTACTTGGCGATGCAGCGCTATCCTGGTTTAAAACCGCTGTTTTTGGCGCTACACCCAATCCCAGATGAAAGCCTGCTGGATGATCCCGAAGTATCTGCCATTCGTATCAAGCTGGCCATGGTCTCCCGTGCCATGCTGGACCCAGACTATAAATACGATAATACCGATATCCGAGAGTTTGCTGATCGCTTCCGGGCCGCCATGGCAGAAGGTGAAAGCAATAGCCCGGAAATGTCGAGATTGGGACTCTCCTTTATCGCCCGCATGCGTCGTCAGTCAGATCTCTCACCCAAGGTTTACTTCCAGGATACCGAAGTAGAATATCGCGATGATAACCGCCACCTGTGGATCTATATCGAGAATAGTGACGAAGATGAAATCTTCGAGCACCTTGATAAAAAGCGCAAGGAAGAAGAAGAGATCCATGCACTGCCACCACGTCATTATGATGAGTGGGATTACACCAATAAGAGTTACCGCCCCGATTGGGCTAGCGTCTACGAAATGAAACATCCCAGTGGCAGTGCCGCCAAAGTAGACAGCTTGCTTGAAAAACATGCGGGCTTAGCGAAACAAATGAAGCGCATTCTCGACATGATCAAACCTCAAGATAAAGTGCGTATTCGTTATCAAGAGGAAGGTTCAGAGCTGGATCTGGATGTAGCGATTCGCTCGCTCATCGATTACAAAGCGGGCTCTCAGCCAGACCCTCGTATCAATATGAGCCACCGCACCGATGGACGTAATATTGCCGTATCACTGGTACTCGATCTGTCTGCATCGTTGAATGAAAAGGTCCCGGGATGTGGCCAAACCATTCTCGAGCTATCACAAGAGGCGGTCTCTTTACTAGCCTGGGCTGTCGGTCATTTGGGAGACCCCTTTGCCATCTCCGGTTTCCACTCCAACACCCGCCACGATGTCCGCTACTATCACATCAAAGGCTACAACGAGCCTTGGGATGACAGCGTTAAAGGTCGTATTGGTGCGATGGAAGCTGGATTCTCTACCCGTATGGGCGCCGCTATGCGTCATGCTGGCCACTATCTAAAGTCACAACCAGCCGATAAAAAATTGATGTTGATTCTGACGGATGGTGAGCCCGCGGATATTGATACCAAAGATGAACGTATGCTGATCGAAGATGCACATCAGGCGGTAAATGAACTCGACCGTGATGGTATCTACAGCTACTGTATCACGCTGGATCCAAAGGCAGATGAGTACGTACAGGGTATTTTTGGCAATCAATACACCGTTATCGATAAAGTAGAGCGATTACCTGAAAAACTGCCAGAACTGTTTATGGCACTGACGAAATAATCACTACTGACTCCACATAAAAAGGGCTCCTTGTTAGAGCCCTTTTTATTTCAGACAACCTCACTCCTGCCCTTTATCCTCTTCCTGTTGGCGCTCCGCGGCCTGCTTAGCTCTAATAGCCTCAGCCCTGGCTACCGCTTGAGCTCGGGAAGAGATATTATTGGGATATACCGTATTATCCACTTCAGGCGCCAGTTTTTTACACACAGCCTTATCGTCCAAGCGACTCTCCTCATCCAAGCAGCGCTCTTCGCCAGCTTGAACTAGCGAGGGAAGCAGCAGTAACAACAGAATAAAGCCCGCGATTTTCATGAATGCTCCGATTTATTGGATTGCCATAGACCATTTAAAAACAGTGCCTTACACGACAGTACCCTCTATACCAGGGACGTCAGGCTCTGCCCATTGTACGTCCAATCCACATCAAATTCATACATCCCTTCAGGCATTGGCCGATGACTTGGAGTCAACTCCGGCTTTGCCTTCCAATCGTACAAGAACGCAAGATCATGCCAAAATGTAAGTGGATCTGCACTCCAGTCATCACCATCCACTCTCACCAAAATGGCCGAACCTTTTTCTACCGTGGTAGTATGCTTTGCACCGCCCCCCCGCTTGCGCCCAACAATAATCTCTCCAGGCACTCCCCGCTGTGGTACGCCAATATCGCTGTCATGCAATTGAGTTGAGAGTTCCCCTGATAGGAGAGTGAGTACATGGTTTTTCTCGATATCATCCCGGGGAAGTGGCACTGCCTTCTTGTAATAGTGCAACTTAAATGGACAATCTTTGAGTCGCCTAAAAACATCCAGGCTTTTCTGGTATGCGGGAATATCCGCCATAATTGAAAGGTTGGGATCCTCGGATAGGTCTACCTGATTCTTGGAAAAGAGATGCTGCTGCAATTGCCGGGAATAGGTGCCGATATCGGAGAGCAGAGGGACTTTCAGAAACTTTCGATTTATCTCCAATCGACCTGTCTCATTTTTGGTCACTTCCCAGCTCGCCACATGACTGCTTAGCGGTGGTACATAGCCATTTAAAATCGATGTTGCCCGTTGTTGAACATCACTACTGTCATAATCAGTACCGTCGGTTACTTCATCAACCATGATGAGCGCTCCATTCTGCGTTTGTAACCTCCCCCAACTACCTAGAGAGCGTCAAATTTTTACTAGAGTGAGAACAATATATAGCACATAAAAAAAACAATATTACACAAAACCAAGATTTCAGCCTGCGATGCCACACAGTAGAAACCATATAAAAATCAATGGATAGTTTGGTAAGTATCAGATATACCGTAACACCATCCTGAATGCCGGAGATACTAAAGAATTAGGTGAAGAGCAACATGTACCCGAAATAGATACAATCATGTCTAGCAGAAAAAAGAGCCATTTGACTTAACAGTGTGTCTCCTTTCCCTGTTAAGTCATGCCTCCTAAAATGGCTATTATTTAATGTAAGAAGAGGTTATTCACCTCTTATGCCATGAGTAAAATTCACATCAATTTCCAGCCAAAGCCCCTGCTCATCGCACAGAGGCTTTAACTCCTCCAGATGCGCCTGCTTAAATTCTTCCAACTGTTCACCCAGTTGCATCACCAAACCACGGAACCCCGCATTCCACACAACCTCCCACCAGCCCTCGAGGTCAATATGGTAACCAAAGGTGCGCCGATCAATCTGCATATTCTCCAAGCCGGCCTGATCAAAGATCTCCTGAAGCTGCTCAGGCTCAGACATACGCTGCCAGCCGATCTGTTCCGGTACATCCAAACCATATGCGCGTAGGCGATCAAGACATAACTTAGCCATAGGCTGGAAAGAGTCCCCACAAAATCCGCTGATCATCACTTTACCACCCGGTTTAACGGTACTGGAAATGTGCTGCAAGGTACCACCCATGTCATCGACAAAGAACAGCCCAAAAGCGCAGGTCGCATGGTCAAAAGCTGCCTTACCAAAGGGTAGCTGAGTCATGTCCCCTATGTGGAAAGAGAGATTTTGCAGATCTAGCTTTTCAGCACTCTTACTCGCCTGCTCCAGCATCCCGGACGAGAAATCAACAGCTGTTACACTACCTTGAGTAAGCCGCTTTGCAGTAGGAATCGCCGCCGCTCCGGTGCCAGAGGCCACATCCAGTATGGATTCATGGCCCTCAAGCTCAAGTAGCTCTGCCATGGTCTCACCACTGAGGTGAAAAAAATGGCTGGCTCCCTGCCCATAGGCATCCGCAACGGTATTAAAAGTGTTTTGAATCATTTGCTTACGCTGGATTTCATCTTGCATTACAGTCCCTTTCATTATTAGCGTGATATATCAAAATCAATGTAAAAGGATTATCAATGAATGTCTATTCAATCCATCGATTAAACGCCCCACTTCCCCCTCTATTTTTCCTTTTATCGCTCCAGTAGAATGGAGCATTATCGTCCCTACAACGGTCTTTACTGCCATGAGCAATGATCAAAACCCAAAACCCCACGCGGAATCCTGTAATGAAAACACTCTGCCGATATTGAATATCATTCAGCCTCGTCTGAGCCACTGTAAAAATGTCCTGGAGATAGGGAGTGGTACAGGCCAGCATGCTGTCAGTTTTGGTCAAGCAATGCCCCATCTTCAGTGGCAAACCAGTGATCTGAAGGCCACCCATGAAGGTATTCTGATGTGGCTAGAAGAAGCGAAACTACCGAACTTACTCCCGCCATTGGAACTGGACACTTATGCGGAACAGTGGCCAATAGATCATTTCGATGCCATCTTCACTGCCAATACCCTTCACATTATTGCCCAGGAAGGCGTTGAGAAATTATTTCAACATATCGCCAAACACCTCTCCCCAAAGGGTGAATTCATGGTATACGGCCCTTTTATGTATCATGGCAAACACACCAGCGAGAGCAATGAACGCTTTGATGAATGGCTACACAGCAAAGAGATTACACGAGGCATTCGGGATATTGTGTGGCTAAAAGAGGTTGCCGCAAAAAATGGGCTTGAGCTCGATGAAGATATCGAAATGCCCGTCAATAATCGCATTCTGGTCTGGCGTCATCGCTAACCATTAATAACATACTCAGCCATATTACCGACTTGGAATAAAAGCATTATGAACAACAGCATCACCGCCAGTGTTGTATTTGATTTCCGTGGTCAGACCTACCGCCCCACGGGTGAATTTGATCTAGACCAAATCATGCACAAAAACGGCTCCATACCGGATCTCTATAAAGCCCTTGCCGATATGAACGGCATTGACACTTACTCTTATGAATTTGATGTCATGGAATCCTATGAAATGCAGTTCAGCAATGCCCAAGGAATTGCCGCAGAATACGTGCATGATGGTAGATTCGATCAAGATGGATTCATTACGCATTGGTATCGGGAACAACAGCTGTCTGCTCTGCGGGAGATCGCTAAGCAAGAGATGGGAATCGACGACCTTGACCAACACCTCAAGCTGAAAGCCGCCCTGTTTAGCGCCTATCAAAAAGGTCAGGAGAACGCCCCCAGGCGAACATACTAAGAAAAGAAATTAAGCCGCTCCCAACTCCCGCTGAACAAATTCATGCAGATTGATGCCATAGGCATCCCCTGGCAGAACCTTATCAATATGTAGTGCGGCGGCATTGGCTTTATCTTGGAAATGAGCCAGATTAATCAGGCGAGGCGGATGCAGGTACTGCTTATCTTCATCCATCACCAGCATCAAACGGGGATAAAGGCGTGCTTCTGGCGAGATCCCCACCACAATCCCCACACAGCCACTCGCCAACTCCACCAAACTCCCGACCGGATAGATTCCCAAACACTGGATAAACTGTTCAGTACATTTGGGATCAAATATCTCATTACGGTGAAGATAGATAAAACGCACCGCTTCACTACTGGAAAGTGTCCGGCCAGCACTGCCGCTGGTAAGCCACTCATAAAAGTCCACCACGGAGACCATACGAGCAAACAACGGGATCTCATCCCCTTTCAGATGGCGAGGATAACCTTTCCCGTCCACCCGCTCATGGTGACACCATGCTACATCCACTACCGCCTTGGAAATCCCCGCCACCTGACTGAGGATCTCTTTGCCATATTCCGGGTGGCGATGAAACTCCAATACCTCTTTACGGGTTTTATGGTTAGAGCGTTTCAGCACCTCATCCGGCACCTTGGTTTCACCCACATCGTGTAGAAGGGCTGCCAAGCCCAATATCTTTAGACTCTCGCCTGTAATGCCAATGTAGCGACCAAAATTCAGTGCTAAAATGGCACAACCCAGAGAGTGGGAAACCGCATCATTATGCTTCTGTTCCAATCTCCCCAATAGCATCAGCGCATCAGGGTTACGTTCGATGCTACTCACCAATGCATCGACGGCAGACTTTACCGTCTCGACATTCACCTTCACCCCAAGGCGTAAATCACTCATCATCAGCTTCAAAGCACTCGCCGCAACCGAGTGGATCGCTTTGGCATGGTGAATCTCTTCTTCCACAACAGAGATATTGAGATCTTGCGCTTCTGCTCCCTCATGTAGAGCATGAAGAGCCTGTGAAACATTATTCTCAGAAGACACCGATGAAGAGTCGCTAGTCATATCGCTCTGTTCAGTATCGATATAGACATATTTGCAAAGTTGGCTCAGAGACTCGATATCCTTAAGATCGGCAATCTTAAATCCTTGAAACAGAAAGTGAGTCTCCACCCAAGGGCGATCCAGTTCTTCAACATACATGCCAATCTGTAGGTCTGAACAGTCAACCTTACGCTTCATTCCATGCTCCTGAAAATCCTCTTCATCTGATGAAATATAGAGTGCAATCATTAATTTAGCCAATAAAAAACCCAGATATCAATCTGGGCTCATTGAAAATCAGTCATGGGATATAACACTAAGCCACGGCACTTCTCTTAAACAAAGTTCGCTCGACAGATTGCTGCAAAGTGGTAGAGGCCAATAATTGATTCAATTCAGCGGAACTATCATTATCCATCAGGTTATCCTGGCGAATAATCTGCCCTAGCAAGCGGGCAAATTCCTCATCGGTACGAGTCCCTCGGTTATACACCCACCACTCTGACAACTCATTGTACATGGCATCTGGGCGCTCCTCTTCCCACCATCGCAGAACCTCAAAAGCAACCATCTCGGCAGCCCCTCCCTCATCGCCCAACAAAAAACAGAACTGTCTCGCCATCGCCCTTCTTGTCTCCAGTTTCCCAATAACGAGAAAATAGCCCAAAATTTGTACAATTTCTGTGAAAAAACACACACTCTGAATAATTCATCACAATGGTTCCGAGGCCCTCCAAAATTGGTTACCATCGAGCAAGTATTGTAAAAAGGAATCCCTATGTATCGCCTCATCATTACCACTGCCCTACTTCTCCATAGTGCCTTTACCCTTGCCACTGAGACACCTCCGCAAAATAGTGTTGCCTCTGCCCATCCTCTGGCAACACAAGCAGGTATGGAGATTCTCCAACAAGGCGGTAATGCTTTTGATGCAGCAATCGCCGTCACTGCCGCCTTAGCCGTTGTGGAGCCTACCGGTTCAGGCCTAGGTGGTGGTGGTTTCTGGCTGATACACGATGAGAAAAATCAGCGCCAGACCATGATCGATGGCCGAGAAATGGCACCAGGCAAAGCCCATCGAGACATGTATTTGGACCAGAAGGGCAATGTGATTGCCGGTGCCTCTATGGATGGCCCATTAGCCGCAGGTATTCCCGGCACCCCAGCAGCAATAGAGCATCTGGCCTCTCACTATGGCAAGCTTCCCCTCACCCACTCTCTGGCACCCGCCATTCGCTATGCAGAACAGGGATTCGCAGTGGATGAACTCTACCAACGGATGGCAGGTTTTCGCCTGAAAGCACTACAAGCCTCACCTGCAGCAGCGCAAATTTTTCTTGATGATGGCAATGTTCCTCCAGTTGGTTATTTTATTAAGCAGCCCGACTTGGCCAATACGCTCAAAGTTATTGCAGAAAAGGGGGCAAAGGGCTTCTATGAAGGGACAATTGCAGACAAACTTATTCAGGGGGTACAGCAGGCAGGAGGCATCTGGACTCATCAGGATCTTCGCAACTATAAACTATTAGAGCGGGAGCCGATTCGTGCCCGCTACCACGATATCGCCATCACTACCGCAGCGCCCCCCTCCTCCGGCGGTATTGTTTTGACCACCATGCTGAATATTCTGGAAGGGTATGAGCTCGACCAGTTGAGTGAGGCCCTGCGTATCCATTTAATTGTTGAAGCGATGCGCCGGGCCTACCGGGATCGAGCTCAGTATCTGGGAGATAGCGACTTCGTAGCAATTCCCCTCGCAAGGCTTACCGACAAGCAGTATGCCGCTGGACTCAGGGCCTCTATCCATCCTAATAAAGCCACTCCCAGCAATCTACTCCCAGGTATTGTAGACAGTACCCCTAAAGGTCAAGATACCACCCACTTCTCCATTCTGGACAAAGAGGGTAATCGTGTTGCTGCCACTATGAGTATCAACTACCCGTTCGGCTCCGGCTTCGTTGCCCCCGGCACCGGCGTCTTACTGAATGATGAGATGGACGACTTCTCCAGCAAACCCGGCACCCCCAATGCCTATGGGCTGGTGGGTGCAGAGGCAAATGCCATCAAAGCAGGCAAGCGCCCCCTCTCCAGCATGACCCCCACTTTTTTGGAAAATGATGAGCGTGTCGCGATCCTTGGCACTCCTGGCGGTAGTCGCATCATCACCATGCTATTGCTAGCGACCCTGGAGTTTGCCAAAGGCGAAGGGGCTGAACGTTGGGTAGACCTACCACGCTTTCATCACCAGTACCTGCCGGACCTCATTCAGCATGAGCCAGAAGCATTTTCAGAGGGGGTAAGTCAGCAACTGCAGTCAATGGGACACAAATTAAAAGAGTTGGACTCCCCTTACGGCGGAATGCACGCAGTGCTATGGAATAAAGAGAGGGGTATTGTCACTGCCGCCAGCGATCGCCGAGGCATTGGGGAAGCAAAAGTAGAATAAGATTGGTCACTGAGGATCGACCACGCACAGTGATCGATCCTCCTTAGTGAAAGCTACGCGGTCAGTGTGTCGGTACGACCAAAGTTTTCAGTGCCTTGGATTACCGAGCCATCCTCATTAAACATGATTGCTGCAGAACGCTCGCCACTTTCCAGATCAATATCCAAAATCACGCGATATAGCACCACACGTTGGCCGTTGATCACCACATGTTGAGGCTCCATGTCAGACATAAAGTCCAGCGCGCCGGAAATACCGAGTGGATGCAGTACGATATCCTGCTCACAATTGTTAATAGAGACCAACTTGGCCTCGCCCATGTTGGTGGAAAAGTCCCAGTGATAGCTAAACACACAGTGCGCATTGGCAATCACTGGCTCTGCGCCTTGAATCAGACGTGACAGAGTCAGGGTAAAAGTGGCTTCTGATGGAACGGGTGATGCGGGAGTTTGAGCTGCTACATTTTCCATAGTCGTATCTCCTTGTTACCAAAAATGTTGTATTCAGAAAATAAGCCCACTGCTTAATGCAAATGGTCTTCTGCCTCTCCTTGAGACTTCACAACATGAGAGCAAGGAAGGTAGCGCACCTTTCACAAAATCCTTTAGAAAAAAATGAATTTAATTTGACCAGCCGTCATCAAACACCATAACTACACAGGATAACCGGCCACCGTTACTTGCTCACTCGCATAGTTAGCAGGCAGAGGTGGCTCGCGCTGTGCCACGATCTTCGCCAGCTCCTCCTCATCGCTGACCAGGTCACCAGGAATCTCATCCTGCCATGCTTGAGGCCATAAAGCCGGGTCTGCTCGACGCAACACTAATCCCATGAAACGACGACGTAGTGCCACCCATTCCGGTGAGTGGGAGCCACTCTCCAGAATCCCATCGACAGCACGAATCTCCACATAAAGTGTTCTTCGCACACCTGGATGGCATTTTACAGGCGAACCATGCAGCACCATCATATCGTGAATCAGAATATCCCCTGGCTGTGCAGATGCTTCTTTCACACCTGGGATTTCCCAGCCATGCTCTTTGGCCAGAGGAGCGATATCCTGTAAGACATGCTGACTACCCGGCACATAACGGACACAGCCATCTCCTTCTGCCGCTTCATCCAGATAGATACCCACATTGAAGTAGGGGTGTTCACGAGGAACCGGCGCATCCTGATGCCAAAGAACCGGGGGATGTGGAGCCTGCCGCTTAAACAACAGATCCACCTGAAGCGGTACCGCAAAACGCCCCCCCAGTTGTCGGAAAAGCGCCATCACAGAGGGAGATGCCAATATATCGAGAATTACATCCGGTGCCAGCGCATAAATATCATTTATGCGCATCAACTCATATCCGGTAGATGTAGGGGCAAATGCACAGCCTGGGAGCGCCGCCCCATTTCCTCTCGCATAATCCAAAGAGGCGCGCTGCTCCAATGTTTCCGCTACATCCCGCAAGCGCTGCAACAGCGATACCGATATGCCACCTTTTAACGCGGTATAACCCAGTTCATCAAAATGGTGAATCTGTTGTTGGGTCAATGAAAAATTCGACATCGCAGCTCCTTTTACTGACGGTTTTAACGCTGTGGTCGACCGTTGCAATCAAATTGAATCCGTTTTGGCTCTTCATCTACATCGGTAATTTCGGCGCTGCGTAACACGCCATTCTCATCATATTCATAGCGATGGGTCAGCTCAATCTCCCCATACACGACCTTCTCACACAGGTGTAGCCGCCCACCATCATCGTAATAACCCCGGAAATAGGTATTACGGTTATCACGGCTAGCCTCATCCAATTCATTAACCAGTTTTAGGGGTAAAGCGATACCGCTATAACTGGTGAAATGACGACATTGATATTCAGATAGGTTTTCCATCGATCTCTCATTTGACTTAATCTAAAACAGCCAACCATACAAGAGAGGTAAAATATTGTCCACATAGACAGAAAGGATATTGCCTTATGCCGGCATTGGTAACTCCCCCTCATAGAGAAACTGCTCCAGATGAAAGTGGGTAATTTCGTTATAAGCCAACTGCTTAAATGAAACCTCTGAATCACTTAGCTCACACAACCACTGGCTCATCTGCTTGGGACGTTTCTGACGAAACGCGCTGGGTGCAAATAAAGCCACACAATGCCCCTGCTTAGGATCTCTGGCCGAAGCATATTCAAAGACCTCAACCTTGGCTTCACGCATCGCCCCGCCAAGTTGTTGGGTAATGGCATACGTTATCGGGTGAGTAAGTTGTGTGTGATATTGATTAAAGGGAGGGTGCTGCAGCCTGATGCCACGCTGACTGCGATAGTCCACCGAAAAAAGGGTATGCTCGCTACGAATAGAGGGTTTTGGCGGTTTCTCTGTCATTGAATACCAAAAGACAAAGCGATAATAGGCGGATTCAGCAAGGGTAGTGTCAATATGGCAACCACCATAGAAGAGACTTGGCTCATGGGTTTTACCAAAACGCGATCCCCATGCCAATGGAGGGTAACGAAACGGTGTTTTCAATAGGTAATGAAGATCATCGCTCTGCTCGGGATAGGAAGGCTTCACTCCTTCCAAAAGCTCTTCCAGCAAAGCCTGCTCCTCAAGGGTCTCCACATAACCCAAGGTAGCCACCTGCTCCTGACTCTCTACCAAGCGATAAAGTGTACCGGATAAGGGCCCAATATACTGCTCTCCCTGGCAATTCTCCCAAATCACTACACTTTGCCCCGTACCCCATCCACAAACTGCAGCACCCGCATCAGCCCCTGAATACTAGTAATTTGCTCAGCTGGAACACCACCAGTGACCTTATTAGGCGTGTGCATAAAATGTTTGATCCAGTCGTTATCCCCCCCCGTCAAAGCAAATAGTGCTCTGGCAATACGGATCAGTAGCAGCGCCAATTCCCCCTGCTTGGATTGTGGATCCAGGGTAGGATGACTCTTCAAGCGACTGATTGCGGTACGATGCATCCCCAATACCGAAGCCAGTTCAGCCTGCTTCAAGCCCAACTGTGCTGCCGCCTTTAAAACTGCCTTCGCCAATACCGCCTCAGGCAGTGGTGTATGCTGCGCCAATGCTGACATCAGCCAACCCTCAATTTGTGACCATTACACAAATAATAGACTAAATGTGCGATACGCACAAACAGCCCGTGAATTCATGGCTAGTCATCATCAGGGAAATAGCGCTTATTACGGTCTTTAGGAGGACGGGCCATTGGTGGCCCAAAAGCCCGCTCAACAAACAGATGGATCGCCAACACACCGCCCCACAGCAACGCCAAGCCCAAATGGTAAAGATCCCTTTCAAAGGGCACCTCAAACACCAGCAGTATTCGATAAACAATGATGTAAGCGACATAAGCAGCCCCGGCAAATAGATAAGGCCACCACTGCCGCTCACCAAAGATAAACCAGAAAGAAACACCAAAGTAGACTGTACCCATGATCAGGTGAAGGTTATAACGTAGCTCCACATCGGCATTGAACGCCATCCACAGTTCAGCCAGCAACAACAGAAAGAGTAGCGCTTTGTGATAGTGAAAATGCATAGCCTCCAACACCTCTGCGACAATTTGTCACACTCATTTCCCCAACAAATCCCGGTATACTCCAGGCGGTTTGTGGATTGGTGGTCCGTTCCACTACTCCTTAAGGTACAATAGGGTGAACTGAATAGCCAAATAGTAAAGAAGTTAACTTATGAGTACCCAAATCAAGCTGCTATATCTCACTCTTGCCATTCTGCTGGCCTGGACTTTCTGGCCCTCCGAAGAGTCCAGCGAACACTTTGCCCAAGCCACCCAAATCACCAAAGTGGAAGATGGCAACTTACTGCTGTTTGGCGGTATCAAACTCGGCGAAACCACGCTGAAAGAGGCGGAAAAGATCCTCGCTAGCCGCTCCCAGCGTGCGCTGTTTATCATGCCGCCAGAAAAAGATGAAAAGGGTAACGAGCTTCCACCTGAACATAACATCGAAGCTTTTATCGGCAACATGCCCAATAACAGTAAGATGTTGATGGGACTGGAAGCCAGTGACGAACAGCTAAAAGCCATTCGCGAAAAGGCACACAAGCCGATTGCCTTCCCTTCCGGCAATATCAAGCTGGAAGTTGCAGATGAACATCAATCAATGATTGACGGCATGGCACTACTCACCATCACCGCCATCCCCCGCATTCGCCTCTCTCCCGAGGATATTACCAACAAATTTGGCAACCCAATCCTAGTCCACCCTCAGGATGAGATCCTGCATTTCCTTTATCCAGAGCTAGGACTGGATGCCATCATCGACCAAAGCGGGGAAGCAATGTTGCAGTTTATTCGCCCAGATCATTATGACCTGGTATTAGATAAATTAGGGTTAACCCGTCAATCACTGGCCGATGCCTCTGCCCGCATGCAGGCCCAACAACCAGAGGTAGTACAATAGTGGATAGCCTGCTCGCCAGCGCCTTTACCATCGGACTTCTCGGCAGCCTGCACTGCATTGGCATGTGTGGCGGCCTAGTCAGTGCCATCACCATGAGTCGTGAAAAACTCTGGTGGCCAGGGCTGATTGCCTATCAAGGTGCTCGCGTCAGCAGCTATGTATTATTGGGCGTACTGATTGCCGCAATCGGACTTAGCCTGCACGGTGGGGAGATGCAGAATATACAGGTCTGGTTGAGCTATTTCGCCGCAGCGGTCATGGTGCTGTTTGCCCTGAATCTAGGAGGCTGGCTACCCGATCCACTGAGCCGCTTTACTGCAACCATCATGCGTATCAGCGGCTTAGGACGTTGGAGCAAGCAAGCCCATCAGCAGGAGAGCTTGGTCCCCTGGTTGATGGTGGGTTGGCTGAACGGCTTGCTTCCTTGTGGACTGGTGTATGCCGCTCTGGCGCTAAGCCTGACAGCAAATAGCCTGGAGCAAGGGGCTCTGATCATGTTTGCCTTTGGTCTGGGAACTATCCCATCAATGCTTGCCACGCCCTATCTGATGCGGAAACTGACACCGCAGCTTCGTGGTATTCTGCTTAAGGTTGCGGCCATTGCCCTGATTATCCTAGCGATTTTCACCGCCACCCGCCACCTTCTCCATGGCGATCACAGTCACGACAATGGCAATGCGCACGCCTCTCATGTAATGGAGATGGCCACCCCTTCGCCACAGCAACAGGAGATGGAGTCACACCATCATGCTCCCGAAGTGCAGGCACCTCAGCCACCAGATGCTTCTCAGCACCATCACCACTAATCCTCGCCTTCATTTCGGCCGATAAAGGCGAAATGAAGGTACCTATTTTCTTAAAGGCTGTACTCCTCCTACTGCTACCGCTTAATGCCGTCGCAACGGAGGCGGTTGTCACCGAAGAAGAGGACAGCCTTTACTTTTCCAGCACACTCAACACCACCCACGATTACATTAGTGAAGGTCTACTTTACCTCCCACGAACTATCGACAACTTTTTTGCTGATGAGCGTAGCGAATTAGAGTCCAATAAGAGCACCTTCCGCCTCTCACTGGATACTCTTTTTCAGGAGGGAGGTGTCGTCGATTTTAAACAGACTTTTCGTGCCAAGCTAATCATGCCCCACAGCAAGGAACGTTTGCGCTTTACCGTTGAAAGTACCCCTGAAGAGACTCAAAGCACTCAGCAGGAACAAGAAAACTCTGCCATTGAAAACCCCACTGGTGATAATCAGCAATCTGCCGTGCTGGAAGCCATTCTTAAAGAGACAGAGGCATGGCGGCTTAGTACCGATGTGGGTGTTAAACTGCATACACCGATAGACCCATTTATACGAGTCAGGGGACGTAAAGAGTGGCAGTTCTCTTCCCTTCAGGTACGCTTTACCCAGACACTATTTGAATTCAAATCCACGGGAGCAGGCGCTCGCAGCATACTGGATATCGAACATCCCTTAGCAAAGCAACGGCTGCTACGCTTTTCCACAACCGGTACTTGGTGGGATGAACTTCAAGCTTACCTATGGAGTCAAAATATCTCACTATATCGAAAATTAGATCTACGGCGGGGTCTCGCCTATACCTTGGGTATTAACGGCAGCGACTACCACGGTAATGAAGTGGATAGCTATATTCTGGATATCCGCTATCGTAAACGTATTCATCGTGAATGGTTATTTTACGAACTCTCTCCTCGCGTCTCCTTTGATCGTGAGAATAATTTTAAAGACAACTGGGGCTTTCTCTTGAGAGTGGAAGTGATCTTCGGGAAAGAGGGTTTAATTTCAAAAGGTTGAATTCCACAACGGCAATCCCTTACAGTAACTGCAATCAACGAATGGAATGGCAACGTGAATCAATACCTTGTAATCAGTGCACTGGGGCAAGACCGTCCAGGTATCGTCGAGCGTATATCCAAGGCAATACTCGACCAAGGAGGTAATATCGAGGAGAGCCGAATGAGTATCCTTGGCGGTGAATTTGCACTGATGCTATTAGTAGTCAGCGGTAAAGAGGCCATTGAGCAACTGCAATCCCATTTACCATCGCTGTCACAAACGATGGGGCTCACCATCACCAGCAAACTTACTCAACCCGCATCTGTCACGACACCGCTACTGCATGCCCATGTTGAAGCACTGGATCACCCAGGTATTGTACACAAAGTCACCGAGTTCTTTTCCCAGCAGCAGCTAAACATACAGTCACTGGAAACCGATACCTATCCAGCCCCTCATACTGGCAGCCCAATGTTTTCTCTGGATATTGAGCTACAAAATAACAGCACGAAAAGCGTCGATGAGCTCAAGCTCCAGTTTACCGAGTATTGTGAACAGCTGGGACTCGATGGAGAACTGGATACCACACCAATCAGGTGAAAATAGCCTCTTGTTGTTTCAGGATATTTAGGCATAATCATCAGCAAAAATAATTAGGACAGATACCCATTATGACTAAGAAGAAATTTGCACTAGCAATCACACTTAGCCTTGCTTTCAGCCACCTTGCTATTGCGGGAGGCGATCCCGTCGCAGGTAAAGAGGTCGCCAAAAGCTGCGTATCCTGTCATGGAGATGCGGGAATCAGTCCAAGTCCAGAGGTCCCCAATCTCGCTGGGCAAATCCCTGAATATATCATCAGTCGCATTAAGGAATTCCGCCAAGAAGACCAAAACGATAGCGTAATGCATGGCCTGGCCATGTTAATCAGCGACCCGAAAAAAATTGAAGATGTCGCAGCCTACTATGGCACGTTGCCCCGTGCACGCTATCGAAACAACAATAAAGCCTTAATCGAAGAGGGTGAAAGAATCTACACCGGTACCTATAAATGCCACTTTTGCCATGGTGTAGATGGTAAAGGCACCATCAATGCGGAAGGCGTTGTCTCCCCCATGGTCATCGGGCTAAGTACCACCTACTTTGTCAAAGAGATGGCCGAGTTTCGTGGAGGAATACGTCGTAGTGAAAAAGGCTATATGATGAACATGATCACTGGCATGATGTCAGATGAAGATTTCGAAGCCCTGGCGGCTTATCTCAGCACTCGCTAGACACGAAAAATTCCTCAAACAAAAACAACAAACCCCGCTCAAGCGGGGTTTGTTTTATCAGCCTATTCGATGCCCTGGCTACGCAGATAGTCATCGTAACTGCCATGGAAGTCCCTCACACCATCTGGCGACATTTCAATAATCCGCGTCGCGATAGATGAGACAAACTCCCGGTCGTGGCTGACAAACAACAAGGTGCCAGGATAATTTTCCAGTGCCATATTCAATGATTCAATAGACTCCATATCCAAGTGGTTGGTAGGTTCATCCATTAGCAGGACATTGGGCTTTTGCAGGATCAATTTACCAAACAGCATACGCCCTTGTTCACCACCGGAAAGCACCTTCACGGATTTATTCAGCTCATCACGACCAAATAGCATACGGCCTAAGGTCCCACGAATCACCTGATCATCATCCCCATCCTTGCTCCACTGAACCATCCATTCAGTGAGATTTTTATCTTCAGCAAAATCCGCCGCATGATCCTGAGCAAAATAGCCTACTTGGGCATTCTCGGCCCACTTTACCTCACCGCTATCACTCTCCAGATCACTGGCCAAGCAGCGCAACAGTGTGGTTTTACCGATACCATTAGGTCCAATGATAGCAATACGCTCACCCGCCTCTACCATCAGGTTGAGGTTATTAAACAGGGTCTCATCATCAAAACTTTTCGCCAGATCAGTCACCTCGACAGCTAGGCGATGCAACTTCTTCTCCTGATCAAAACGGATAAAGGGATTAACACGGCTGGATGGCTTCACCTCTTCCAGCTGGATCTTATCAATCTGCTTCGCACGGGAGGTGGCCTGTTTTGCCTTAGAGGCATTGGCAGAGAAGCGGCTAACAAACTGCTGTAGTTCAGCAATCTGCGCCTTCTTCTTGGCATTGTCTGACAACAGACGCTCTCTGGCTTGGGTCGAGGCGATCATATAGTCATCGTAATTCCCGGGATAAATACGCAGCTCACCATAATCCAAATCCGCCATATGGGTGCAGACACTGTTCAAGAAGTGACGATCGTGGGAGATGATAATCATGGTGGAGTTACGCTGGTTCAACACCCCTTCCAACCAACGGATAGTATTAATATCCAGGTTATTGGTGGGCTCGTCCAGCAGAAGAATGTCAGGATCAGAGAATAGTGCCTGAGCCAGCAATACACGCAGCTTCCAACCCGGCGCCACCTCTTTCATCAGGCCAGCATGCTGCTCAATGGGAATCCCCACCCCCAGCAGCAGCTCACCCGCTCGAGATTCAGCGGTATAGCCATCCATCTCTGCGAATTCCACCTCCAGCTCGGCTACCTTGATGCCATCCTCTTCCGTCATCTCCGGTAGCGAGTAGATACGATCCCGCTCCTGCTTCACCGCCCACAGTTCCGCGTGCCCCATAATCACCGTATCCAGCACCGTGTACTCTTCATACGCGAACTGATCCTGTTTCAGCTTACCCAAGCGCTCATTAGGGGTCAGGGAGACATTACCGGCAGAAGGCTCCAGATCGCCGCCCAGAATCTTCATCAGTGTTGATTTACCGCAACCATTGGCACCAATCAGGCCGTAACGATTACCATCGCCAAACTTGACGGAGATATCTTCAAAAAGGGGTTTGGCACCAAACTGCATGGTGATATTGGCGGTGGTCAGCATGAAAAAACCTTTGGTTAGATGACGAAAAAATAGGCTGCATTATAACCAATTGAGGGGTTGGATAATAGCTGTGCTGGATAATGGAGCGTGGTAGGATAAGCAATCCTATCCTAGAAGCCTCCTGCAGGCACTTAACAAAAATCAGCTAGACCGCAAAAATGATGGAAAACTGCTCACAGCCAAAACAACTTAGCCATTGGGTTTTTCCCATCTTTCTGCTGTTCATCCCCACCATCTTTGCGGTGGATAGTCAGTGGCTTAGTGAGCGTGTGACCTACAACCAATGGATGGCCAACGGCATCTGCCTCACCTTCTTCCTGTTTATCTATCGCCAGGCGACACAACGATTACGCAAGCTGATGCTCTATGGCATCCCTATCGCCATGTTTGGTGAAACACTGTTCTCACTGATTTTGGGGATGTATGAGTATCGCCTGGGCAATATTCCACTCTATGTTTTCCTGGGGCATTCGGTGGTTTACGCTTCCGTCTATCTGCTGATGCGTAGCCCCAGAATCAAACAGCTGAATCCGCTACAACCATTGTTACTTAGTCTGGCAAGCGGCTTGGTCATCTTCTGGTGGCTCACCCAAAACGACTGGTTTGGTCTCTGCTGCTTTCTCGGCTTTTTGGCCTTTTATCGAGCCAGTGGCGAGAATCGTACCTTCTACCTGGTAATGTTCTGCATTGTTGCCTATCTGGAGTTAGTGGGAACTTACTTCGGCTGCTGGCAGTGGCCAGCGGTATGGTTTGGGGTCTTTGAGTGGATGCCCAGTGGCAATCCACCTATCGGCATCGCGCTGTTCTACTTTCTGTTTGATCTAGGCTGTCTGTGGGTTTACAAACACCGCAACCTACTGGCTTGGAAGCGGATGCGCTACATCCAGCGCCTGAATGGCTAACCAAGCCCTTGGAACCGCCTTTTTCCTACACCTTGTCGTCCTAAACTTGATTCCGGCCCCATAAGATTCTCCAATCAACAACGCTGATGACTAACGCTTCAAGCCCAAATACTGACCAATCTCGTTGATATCTGGCCGCCCCTCTTCGAACCCGAAGAAGCAGACATCTTCGCGACTGCCATCCTCGTTAATCATCCCTACTACAAACTCTGCTTTATACTCCTTGGCCAAGGTATAAAGGAAGTTCACCGGCTCTTTCAAAGCGATTTTTTTACTGGTCTCCAGTATCAGTCCCACTTCAAAAGCTTCATCGCCGGGGGAGACTAACTGACATGGGCCCGGGTTGGCCTGTAACCAACTCTCGATCTGCTCCACCAAAGCAGCAGCAATCTCATCGAGTTCATTCTGCTCTGCCAGCATATAGATCTTCATGATTTCCCCCTATCCAAGCGTACACCCTTCTCTTCAATAGTAATCAACTTCTGCTTATAAAGGTAACCAATGGCGCTCTTAAAGCTCTTTTTACTCTCGCCAAAGGCCCGCTTGATCTCCTCCGCACCACTCTTATCATGCAAAGGGAGAAAGCCACCTTTTTTCTCTAGCTCTTCAAGGATACGTTCAGCCAATTCGCTGATTCTGTCTTTACCTTTTTTGCGCAGTGTTACATCGATCTTACCATCTTCCCGTACAGCCTTGATATACCCCTTCACCCGCTTACCATAGCGGAGTGCCTGGAAGATGTCGGCCTTATGAATAAGCCCCCAGTAGGCATCATTGATAATTACTTTATTGCCCAACTCGGTACTCTCGGCAATCAGCAGGCTCACTTCATCCCCAGGCATCACCCGCGAACGATATTTATCCAGGAAGCGATCGATCTTGGAGCTGGCGACGATACGCCCTTCCCCATCCTGTTTAAGATAAACGATATAGGATTTGTCTTTCTCCATCGGGCGACGCTGCTCCCCTTTAGGGCAGAGCAAATCCTTATCTAATCCCCAATCCAGAAAAGCGCCGTGACGGCTAATATCCACCACCTGTAGATAGGCAAACTGCCCCAAGCGCGCTCGGGGTCGCTGAGTGGTGGCAATAATCTCATCTTCTGAGTCAAAATAGAGAAAGACCCTTACCTCATCCCCCACCTGGGTACCCTGCGGCACAAACTTGTTGGGCAGCAGTATCTCGCCCCACTCGCCACCATCCAGATAGAGGCCAAACGGTACCGCCTTAACCACCTTCAGGGTATTAAACTGACCTGCTTCTGCCATGTTCTCTCTCAATAATAAATATTGTCATTACTCTTCATCCGCCTCATTTTGCGGAATCATCGCTGGCGTCTCCAGGCTCAGACGACCAATGGCCCCACTGCGAAAATCGTGCAGTAATACCTCAGATGCCTTATGTAGATCTATATGACCACCAGGGCGCAAGCCCCCACGCTTACGGCCGATCTCCTCAAGTAAAGCAATATCATTTGCTGGTAATTGCTTCAACTTATAGCGTTCACGGATCGCATCAGGATAGGCCTTAAGAAAATACTCTGCAGCGTAAAGGGCGACATCTTCATACTCAATCGCCGTGTTTTTGATCGAACCACACACTGCCAAGCGATAACCGAAATCCTCACTACCCATTCGTGGCCAGAGAATCCCAGGGGTATCGGAGAGCACAATTCCACCCTCCAGATGAATCTTCTGCTGCGCCTTGGTCACGGCAGGCTCATCCCCCACTTTGGCGATATTTTTTCCTGCCAATGCGTTGATAAGTGTGGATTTTCCCACATTGGGAATTCCCATCACCATAGCGCGGATTGGCTTGAGAAACTCGTCATTACGGTGAGGTAACAATTTGCGAGCCAGATCAATCACCTTGCCCCGCACCAGCTTAGGCTGATTACAGCTCATAGCAATCGCCTTCACCCCCTTCTCCTGTTCAAAATAGGCCAGCCACTGCTTGGTCACCGCGGGATCAGCCAAATCCTCTTTATTCAGGATTTTGATACAGGGACGACTTTCCCGTAACCGGGAAACCGTCGGGTTTTCACTACTATAGGGGATACGCGCATCCATCACCTCGATCACAAGATCGACGCTGGGCATCACCTTCTTCATCTCTTTCTGAGCCTTATGCATATGGCCCGGATACCAATTTACCGCCATGTTGCTCTCGTTTTGGAGTTGCAAAAGAGGGATTTTACCTGATTGCGGGGGATGATGCGGAATTAATACACAAGTACCTCATCAACCTTTATGCTGATCACTGACCTTAAGGCGCCTATAACCAAATACAATCCCAATGAGGATATTTTCTTACACTCCCCACCAAACCGGCACGTAGCGGATTAGCGACGATATAACGAGCAATAGCTTTAATATCCTCATCTTTACGAATCGCTCTATCGTAAAAACCTTTCTGCCAAATAGGCATTCCCAAATGCTGACTTATAAGCGCCTTAGTTTGCTGAACTGATTTTTCAAGAGTGATTGTTTCTTTTAGCTGGATAAGCAGATGTAGATGATCCGGCATGACAACAAAACAGAGGCAATCAAAATATGCTGAATCGTGCTGCCGTTTAATGATACGTACCGCTTTTCTAGCTCGATAAAAGTCCTGAAAAATGGGTACTCTATTTTTGGTAACCGTAGTTATGCTGTAGATTTGGTTGGGTATCGAGACGCGACCTCTCCTTAGGCGGTACCCTTCTGCCATAGTAGACTCCTTTTCCATCCTGGAAAAATAACCCTATCATATTTTATATTGATGTAGGAGCCTGCTTGCAGGCGATAGCTTGAGTAATAAATCGCCTGCAAGCAGGCTCCTACACAAAACAAATAAAAAATTGTCCATCAATATACTTCTTTTTTGTATTTTCTCTCGCTAGGAGTTATTACAAATTACCGCTATTCTTTAAGGATTACCACCATAGGAGTCCTCCATGAAATCCAAAGCCCGCTTCCAAGATACTGCCCAGCTCAAGCAAGCTATTAATGCAGCCAGAGGCGTCGATAAGGCTGACTTGGTAATCAAGAATGTTAAATTCCTGGATGTTTTCTCTGGGCAGTTTATTGCAGGTGATGTAGCGGTTAAGAATGGCCAGATTGTTGGGATTATCGAGGAGTACCAGGCGGAGCAAGTTATTGATGGCAACGGTATGTTTTTGGTGCCGGGGTTTATTGATTCCCATGTGCATGTTGAGTCCAGCCTGATGACCCCAGCCCGTTTTCAACAGGCGGTGCTGCCTTGTGGTACCACTTCCATTATTTGGGACCCTCATGAGATTGCCAATGTGAAAGGGACTGAGGGTATCCAATGGGCGTTGGATGCCTCAGAAGGCCTGGATTTGGATGTATTTGTGATGGTCCCCAGTTGTGTGCCATCCACTACGCCAGAGATGCAGCTGGAGTCCAGTGGTGCAGAGTTAAAGTCCGCTGATATCGAAGGTTTTCGTAATCATCCCCGCGTTTTGGGGCTGGCAGAGATGATGAATTTTCCCGGTTTGCTACACGGTGAGCAGGATGTAATGGATAAACTGGTCAGCTTCGCGGACATGAAGCGTGATGGCCATTGTCCGGGACTATCAGGTAAAGATCTCAATGCTTATGGTGTCGCGGGGATTCATAGCTGCCACGAATCTACGTCATTGAAGGAGGCTCAGGAAAAGCTTAGTAAAGGGATACACGTATTGATTCGTGAAGGCTCTTGCGCCAAGAATGCGGAAACCTTATTGCCAATGCTGAATGCTTACACGTCATCCGTGCTCAGTCTATGTAGTGATGATCGCAACCCTGCGGATATCGCTGCACAGGGTCACATTAACTACATTCTGAATCTTGCTTTGCAAGCAGGGCATAAGCCCGAAGAGATCTTCCGTATTGCCAGTTTCGCGCCTGCGCAAATCTATGGCTTAAATGACCGAGGTGCTATTGCGCCAGGTTATCAAGCAGATTTCTGTCTGATATCACTTAACCAGCAAAACAATTGGCAGATGGGTTTTAAGGTTACACAGGTATTCAAGAGTGGTAAGGCCATTACGATTGATGCCTTGGAAAAAGCCGCTGAGGCACGCGCTTATCAAAGTGATGATCAAAATATCCATATGGATCCCATTCAATCACACCAGATACAAATTGCTGCGAATTCTGTCCAAGCGGAGGTGCGGGTAATTGAGGTCATACCAAACCAAATTATCACAAAGCAAAAGATTGCAACTCTCAATGCTGCCAATGGTTTTTTACAATCTGATTTGAATCAGGACATTATTAAGATCGGTGTATTTGAGCGTCATCATCGCACTGGCCGGATCGGTATGGGCTTGGTACAGGGATTTGGCTTGAAATCGGGTGCGATAGCGACCTCGATCAATCATGACTCCCACAACATTATTGCTGTGGCTGCCAATGATGAGGCTATGCTACAGGCTATTCAGCGTCTTCAAGAGATCGATGGGGGTATTGTGGTATGTGATGATCAAGGTAACTGCACTGAATTAGCGTTGGAAGTCGGGGGACTGATGTCTAATCGTCACCCTGATGAGATTGCTGATGCAATTAATCAGCTGAAGCAACACACACGACAATTGGGATGTACGCTCCACGAACCGTTTTTGCAGCTCTCATTCCTGGCGTTACCGGTTATTCCAGAGCTTAAGATCACTGATCGGGGATTGGTGGACGTTACGCAGTTTTGCTTAACTTCGGTAGTGGTTTGATAGGTGAAAGAAGGTCCTACAAAAAAGCCCTGATGGTTGAATTGGGGCTTTTTATCGCTGCGATATCAGCTTGGTTATCGCAGCTTTCCATCTTGCAGAGAAAAAGAAACATTATCTCTTACAGCTAAAATCTGTGCGGCAATACTCACTGCAATCTCTGCTGGAGAGTTATTGCCAATAGGGAGACCAATGGGGATGATGAGTTTATCTATTGCTGCTTCGCTAATCTCACGTATCCGTAGATCCTGTTTCAACTTGGCGGCTTTTTGCTTTGATCCTATTACACCAATAAAAGCAAAGTGTTCTGCTTTTCGTAATGCGGTTTCAAGAATGGGAAGGTCGCTCTCATGACCTTGGGTAATGCAGATGAGGTAGCTGTTTTTAGAGAGTTTCATGACCTCTTCAGCCGCTATGGGTGTTTGTATCTTTTCCAGGTTATGGGCCGAGGGTAATTCATCCAGCCAATTTTTCCTATCATCAAATACCTGTATCTGACAGCTCCAATACTGAAGTACTCGACAGAGGTGTTGGCTAATATGGCCAGCACCAAAGATGGCAATGTGGAAGTCATTGAAGTAGTGGATGTCGAAGAACAGGGTTACCTCTCCACCACAGGTCATGTGAATATCAGTCTGTAGATTCCAGGTAAAGCTTATTGATTTCTCCTGTTGTTTAAGTCTTTCAATGGCGACTTCAATAACGTGAGCTTCTATTTTTCCACCCCCAACACTGCCAAAGCAGTGGCCGGCGGTGGTGACAATCATTTTGCTGCCAATCTCTTGGGGGGCACTTCCCCGTATGGCGGTGAGTGTGATGACCACATGATTGATCTTCTGTTGATTAAGCTCAAACAGCTTTTCGATGAAGTTCACACTTTTCCCTTCATATGAAGTTGGTTAAAGATCTCTTCTTGAGTCGCGGGTACCTTTAGATCATCGATCGGTTGTTTTGTCGCGTAATAGAGTGCATTTTTAATAGCCGCCCAGACACTCATGGCCAATGGGAGTGGTGGTTCACCAACGGCTTTGCTGGAGCGTACATTTCCTGGGTTGGTAGCACGCTGTATCAGTTGGCAATTGAATTGCCGTGGTACATCCTGAATGCTGGGTATTTTATAGGTACTGGGCGCATGGGAGAGTAGTGCACCATTGCGATAAAATAGCTTCTCGGTGGTTAACCAGCCCATGCCTTGTATAAATCCACCTTGTACTTGTCCCAGATCGATTCCTTCATTAATGGGTCTACCCAGATCCATTAACACTTCAGAGCGTAGCACTTTCATTTCACCGGTGAATTTATCGATGGAGACCTCACTGGCGGCAACCCCATTGGTGTAGTAATAAAAAGGCTCACCACTGCCGGTAAGCTTATTGAAGTGCAGCCCTTTTCTATCATAAAAGCCCTGTGCGCTAAGTGGCTGCCGATTGAGGTAAGCCTCATTCACTAGCTCTTTAAAGGCGAGTCTGTTTTGTGGATTGTTACTATCTACTACCCAACCTCCCTCTTCAAAGGAAAGGTGTGAAATGTCACCAATCTGTTCGATATCAATCTCTGGTGCATTGCCTTCTCCGGCAGTTTGGTAGCCACGGTACTCTTTTGGTCGCTCAAATACCGCTTTGGCAGTTTTTAATAACGTCTCTTTTAATACCTCGCAAGCACTGAGTGCTGCCTGGGCATTGATATCGCTGCCACTGGAAGCCGCTGTTGGTGAAGTATTGGGATTCTTCTCGGTACTGGTAGGGCGAATTACGACATATTCAGAGGGAAGTGAAAATACCTCACATACTACTTGAGCAATTTTGGCATATACACCCTGGCCCATCTCAATGGCACCTGTTGAGACCTGTATTGTGCCATCAACATGAATGTTAACCAGTGCTGAGCCTTGATTTAAAAAGCGCGTGGTAAAACCAATGCCAAATTTTACGGCAGTGAAGGCAAGCCCTTTCAATGTGCTCTGTGTCTTATCCTGATTGTGTTGCGCCACCTGCTCACGCCACTCAGGATAGTGGGTTGTTTTGGCCAATTCATCAAACAGGTAAGGCAGCGTATCATCCTTAATCTCTTGCCCATAGGGTGTCTTTTGTCCTTTTTGATATACGTTAATGCGTCGCACATCATAGGCGTCTTTATTTAAATACTGTGCGATCTCTTCCAGAATGCTTTCGATGGTCGCAACAGCTTTAGGCGCACCAAAACCTCGAAATGCAGTATTAGATGGCGTATTGGTTTTACAGATCTGACTCTCTAAAAAAACATTCGGGATATGATAGGCATTGTCAAAGGTTAACAGTGCTCGCTCCATGATTGAGGGAGAGAGATCGGTATAGGCACCTGCATCGGAATAGAGTTGTGCTTTCAGTGCTGTGATCTTTCCATCATCATCAAAGCCCACTTCAAAGAAGTTTTTAAAGGGGTTACGCTTGCCGGTGATGATCATGTCGTCATCCCGATTCAATATCAATCTCGCAGCCACTTTCAGTTTGTGAGCAACTAATGCAGCATAGACTGCAAAGGGGGAAGCCTGAGACTCTTTGCCACCAAATCCACCTCCCACCCGCTTTACAGTACACACCACTTGGTTGTAGTTCAGCCCCAAAGCTTGAGCGACACAGTGCTGTACCTCAGAAGGGTGTTGGGTGGAGGAGTAAATCTCAATCTGCCCCTCTTCAGCGGGATAGGCGATAGCGGCCTGTGACTCAAAGTAGAAGTGGTCTTGTCCAGCCATCTCTACAACACCACTTAGGCGATGCTTAGCCTGTTTCATGGACTGCTCAACATCACCGCTTTGAATAAAGCGCTTTTTCCAGAGGAAGCTTTTTTGCTCAATAGCTTGATCAATGGAGAGAACAGCAGGCAGCTGTTCATATTCAACAACGACACTCTTACAGGCTTCACGCAATGCAGAGCGGGAAGCGGTGGCCACCACAACAACCACTTCGCCCACATGTTGTACCTCATCTTCTGCCAAATAGCATTGATCAGATTGTATGGTGCCCCATAGGTTGTGTTTCAGGTCTTTTGCAGTAAAAGCTCCTTTAAAACCTTTTACCTTATAACATGCTTCCGTAGAGATGGATTTGATCTTGGCATGTGCCAAAGGGCTGTAGACTAGACCAACAAACAGCTCACCTTTCACCATCGGCCGATCATCGATATATTCTGATTCACCTCTTACATGGGAGTTGACCGCATATTGATAGTGTTTAAATGATGGCATGGCATTTTTCCTTTAGATACTTTTGGAAAAGTTTTACAGCCATATGGGAGCGAAATTCAGCTGAGCCCCGTAGATCAGAGAGCGGGTGCAAACTGGAAAGAATAGTGTTTTCGGTATCGTCCACCAATTGCGGTGTTAGCGCTTTTCCTATCAACTGATCTTCCAGATTTTTTAGCCTAATAACGGTTGCTGCAACACCACCGTAAGCAATTCTGGTATCGATAATTTTTTCATCCTTAAATTGCAGGATAAAGCAGGCATTCACGCTTGAGATATCCAGGTCACGTCGTTGACTGACTTTGTATAGACCTACAATCTGTTGTGATTCATCAGCTGGCTCGACGCTAATGTGGGTGATGATTTCATTGGTGGCTAGATCAAGCTTTTTATAATCTAGGAAAAAGCTTTCTAAAGGTAGCTCACGCTTGCTTTTGGCACTTTGTAGATGAATAACCGCCTCTGTGCAAATCAAATAGGGCGTGCTGTCTGCAACCGGTGAAGCATTGGCAATATTACCTATTAAGGTGGCACTGTTTTTGATTTGCAGTGAGGCAAAGATGTTAAAAAACTCTGCGTAGCTGGGGGCTTTGTCTTTTAAAGAATCTTGTAGCTGATGGATCGTTACCTGTGCGCCCACTATTACTTTATTATCTTTTTGGGTGATATGGTGAAGCTCATCGATACGTTGAAGGCTAAGTATCTTTCTTGAAAGTGATTTAAATCCTTTATTGAGCTGAACACCAAGATCGGTACCGCCAGAATAGATCTCTGCATCTGCGTTATTCTGTTTGTACTCCAAGGCTGATTTCAAATTATTTGGCGCATAAAACTCATGGTCCTGCCATTGAATCTGAATCGCTTCGCTATCTGTAGAAAATGATTTCCCCAGAGAGTTGAAGTCATAGCTTTCTGCAAGTGGTTTTACCTTAGCGGTATCTACATCTAATGCAGATTGAATGATAGATTCATAGCCTGTACAGCGACACAAATTACCCGTCAGTGCATTTTTTACCTGTTGGCAGTTGGGTTTGCATTTATGGTGATGCAGCCCTTCCAGTGACATGACAAATCCTGGTGTGCAGAAGCCGCATTGTGAAGCAAAGTTACGTACCATGGCATTTTGGATTTCACTTAATCCTTCTTCAGGGCTGACCCCTTCGATGGTAAGAATATGGTAGCCATCCAGATTGAAACAGAGAGTAACGCAGGCATTAATGGGTTGAAATTGCAGTGGCTGCTGTTTGCTATTGGCAATCAGTACCGTACAGGCCCCACAATCCCCTTCGGCGCATACCACCTTGGTGCCGGTAAGGTCCATCTCGTAACGTAAAAAATCAGTGAGGGTTAAAAATGCCTGAGCATCACTTAACTCAATTATTTGGCCATTTAACGAGAACTGGATGTAATCTCTTATCATCTAAATACCTTAAGCGCGAAAGCTGAGAAAAACCCCTATCAGTGCTAATAACACACCGATAACCCGTTGTGGCTCAATCTCTATCTGCTCCACCTTAATATCCCACAGCAGGCTAAAAAAGAGTTGTCCGGCAATAATGGAGAGAAATACACCTGAAGCGCCGATTTTGGGTATAGCGGCAGGAATGCCTGTTACCAGTAAGAAGCCACAGATGCCGGGAAGAATAAACCACCACTTAAACTCTCCCCCTTTGAGAGCAGAGCCGTTAGGGAGAAATTGGGGAAAGTAGTGGGAGATTGCGGCAAAGGTCAATGCAATAACAAGTAGAACCGCGGTGTTAAATAGGATTGCACCAGATAACCCCCATTCTGCCATTACGTGACGGTTGAGCCCCCCCTGAACCACTGCGGCGGCACCTAAAAAAAAGGAGAATACCCACACTGCCATACTTTACTGCCTATTTAATCAACGTCTCTAAATCCTATTAATTCACAGGATAATTTTTCTCTTCTCGGCAAAGCAATTGTATAACGAATTGTTCCATAAACTTATCAAGTATAAGGCAATATCGATAAATTTCCCTTCGCTATTCAACATCATAGACTAGTTATCGACATGTGACGCCTATTTTAAATAGACATGATGAGCAGGAAATATGTAGAGTCCGACAGAATACCGTAATCCGTGTCTCTGCTATGGGTACTAGCGCTTATCAGCACTGGAGTCATTATTACTCTTTTTCTCGATGCGCTCTAAACGGTCAGTGATTTCATTAAGCTTTTGGATAATTTTCAGTTGCTCTTCGTCTTCATCCTTTTCCACGAGAAAGGCAGATATATTTGCCGTCAACAAAGCAAAGAGCCCAATACCCGTTAAGATCAATATACCCGCAAAGAACTTACCCGCCATACTAGAGGGCACAACATCACCATATCCCACTGTGGTAATCGTTACCCATGCCCACCATATTCCCTGCACCGGTGTTTCAATATTGGGATCAATAATGGAAACCAAAATGCCAGAAATCACCACAAACATCATAGAAACTAGCATGGTATAACCCAACTGGTTTTTCGCTAAAATAGTTCGCCACGAGCGTAAAAGGTGTCCAGCTAAGCCAAGTAATAGCAGGATGCGGATCGCCCTGAGAACCGCGGACTGCAAGCTAGCGCCCCATAGCAAACCAATTCCACTGATAACAATCAGCACATTCAGCCAGTTACAACGCCAATAATGCCATTTATCATCAACCATATAGCTCAATATGGCTACTTCGGTAACAAATACCCCCCACACTAACAGATCAAAGAGATAACCATGATGATCAGATATCACGCCCTTTTGCGCGTAATACCATTTGATCAGTGCCATCAGCGAAACCAGCATGACAGGTAATTCGAAATAAGCGCCATAACGCCGTGCTCGTGGATTTTCTGTTTCTGCAATACCGGCTAAGCCCAGACAAATGCTAATTTGACGTTTCTGTGGCATGGGGGGAAATCTCTTTTAATCCTTGCTCAATCACGGCAGAGGGCACTTCGATAAGGATCTCTACCCTACGATTTTGGGCTCTCCCCTCTTCTGTTTCGTTGCTGGCAATAGGCTGAGTATCCGCATACCCCTGCGCAATAAAGCGGTCCTTGGTAATACGTGGATTTTCCAGAAGATGATGAATAATGCTTACAGCTCTTGCAGTAGAGAGTTCCCAATTTGATCGGTAGCGTGTACCGTATATGGGCCGATTATCGGTATGACCGGCCACGATGACCCTGGCAGGTGTTACCTCGATGATACGGGATATTTTCTCCAATTGAGGAAGAAAAGCACCGTTAACCTGATCGCTGGCGGGAGAGAATATTAACTGAACATCACCACTAATAATCACACCATCTGCTGAGGTATCAATCTTGAGTACCTCATTGGCAATTTCATCCTTTAAAAGCTCTGCTGCAATATCATAGAGATTTTCTGTTGGTGCCGTTACCTTTGTATCAAAAACCGCTGTTGGCACCTCTGCTTGTGGCGATAAATTCAAACTGGGAAGATCAATGGCATTGGCACTCACCGGCTCAATCAAGTTTCCTTCACTACCGAAAACAGCACGCAATGATGCAGAGACTTCTTTAAATTTTTGAGCATCAATTTCTGCAAACGAAAACAGCAGTACAAAGAAGCACATTAACAACGTCATTAAATCAGCAAAAGTAACAATCCATGCCGGAGTTTTTGCACCGTCGTTACTTTTACCGTTATGTATCATATAACGTACCTAACGTCCCTTTGCCTAGGTTCCACTATTCGCTTTTGGTGCCGCACTTTTTGCAACCTGCTCATGTAACTTTGCCCGCTTTTTGTGAGGCAAGTAGGTGATAAGTAACTCATCCAGAATCTTAGGATTCTCCCCTCGCATAAGGTAAGGGAGTCCTTCCATAATTAATGATTTGTTTAAACTCTCCTGATGCGCTCGCAACTCAAGCTTGTCAGCAATAGGTAATGCCACCAAATTAGCAATCAACGCCCCATAAAGAGTCGTCAGTAAAGCGATTGCCATCGCTGGACCAATCGAACTGGGATCAGACATATTCCCCAGCATTTTCACCAATCCGACCAATGTACCAATCATGCCAAATGCTGGTGCAGACTCTCCAATGGCACGAAAGATTTTCACCCCCACATCATGACGGTCACTCTCTAGCGAGATGTCTTCCTCCAACACCTTGCAGATAAATTCCGCCTCCCTCCCCGCTAGAGCCAGCTGTACCCCTTTATCCAGAAAAGGGTCCTTCACCATTACTTTTTCCAGTGATAAGAGGTTTTCTGCCCGCACTTGATTTGCGAGTTGGTTAATTTGTGTAATCAATGCTTCCGGCCGGGTACTGGGCGAATGGAACGCCTTAGTCGCCACCCGAAAAGCATCGAACACATGGGCAAAAGGAAATTTGATAAACAGTGCGGTTAATGTACCGCCCAATACGATCAAAACGGAGGAAATATCAATGAATTGCCCCAAACTGGAGCCTGTTGAGATAGCAGAAACAACAACAGCGATGCCGCCGATTAATCCAATAAGAGTTGCTAAATCCATCTATGCCACCAGCCTTGTTCTCGTGATGAGTACATCGGCAGGCAACTGGATGAATTAAGTAGAATAGTGCGGAAATCTCGTACCCTCTTCGGCGTAAAAAGGGAAAAACACAAATGCCCCCTGCCCACTCACAGACAGGCCCACTCCTTTATCTCTCACTGATAAGCCTCCTGGCAAAAGGGACATTACCACATCAGATCATCAGGAACTTCAAACTTAGCGTAATAGTCGTCCTCGTCGGCCTTTTTCTCATCAGAGGCAGGCATGGGGATGATGGTATCCGCATTGCGCTGAGTAACCTTCTCTGCCGCCTGTTTAGGTAACAGTGCATAGCTGTCGTTATAGCGGGCAATACGTAGACGACCATTACTGAGTTGCTGGTGAATCTCTTCCGTTACATAGAGGCTTTTTACTTTGTTGCCATCGGTAAAGTGGTAAACCACTTCGCCATCGATCTCTTTTAGCATATTACTTTCAATGAGTTGACGCACGGCTGCGGCTTCCGCTTTGGCTGCCTGTTCCTGCTGGCGCTGTTGGTTTAGCTCGCGGTCTCGCTGGGCTTTCTCTGCTTGGGCTTGCTGTGCGGCCAGCTTGGCAGCATCTGGTTGTGCAACCTGTTTGCTCTTTTTGCCTTTCTGCTGCTTAGTTTGCTGATACTTCTCTTGCTTAGCCTTTTTAGCCTTCTTCTCATCAACCAAGCCAGCTTTCTTCAGCTGATCAAATAGGGAACCTGCCATCGCCTTCTCTGCTCATTGTGTTAATTCAAGGGCGCATTTTAAACCATCTGTGGCAGATCGCCAGTCATACCCTGTTTATGGGATTGCCGCAGCTGCCCTGGGGAGCTGCCGAAAACCCGTTTGAATGCCCGGCAAAAAGCCGCTTCAGATTGATAACCAAAACGCTGTGCCATAACTGCCAGAGCTTCATTGCCCTGTTTAAGTTCTTGATAGGCAAGTTGCATGCGCCAACGGGTGAGATATTGCATCACTGACTCACCAAGCAGAGTACTGAAGCGAGCGGAAAAGCCGGAGCGCGACATCCCCACAGCCTTAGCTAAGGCCGCAACGCTCCAAGGCTTTTCCGGTGATCGGTGAATAATCGCCAGAGCTCGCCCCATCCTCTCATCCCTTATGGCTGCCAACCAGCCGGTACCGTTGGCAGGCTCACCATCTATCCAGGTACGAATCGCCTGAATCAGCAGGATATCTGCCAGATGGGTGATCACCATCTCGCCTCCCGGCCGTAACTCAGCGGCCTCCTGGGCAATAAAGCGTAGCGTGTTCTGCAACCAACCATCCTTATCCTGATACTCTCCATCGATGTAAAGCACCTTGGGCAATAATGCCAAAAGCTGCTGGCCCAGCAGGGGATCAAAACGCACCACACAGCAGGTAAGCTTTGCCATCTCGCCCTCTCCACCGTGACGCATAGTCTCATAGCGCTCACTCACTCTCTCCACGGGGATATCAAACAGATCGATGGATGGCAGTAATGGTTGGCTACCGATGGTATGACCATGACCATGAGGAACCAGGGTCAAACTCCCCTGTGACAGATGCAGTGGCTCTACTCCATCTCTCCAGAGCCAGCACTCCCCTTCCGTGACGATGTGAAACATCATACAACCACTCATGGGAGGCATATCGATTGCCCAAGGGGTACGCAATTCCGACTGGCAATAAAGCGTTCCCGTCGGTTTCAGCAGATGCAGCACCTCTCCCAGGGGATCCTGGGAAGGGGTAATCATAGTTTGAGTTCGTGACATAGCCTCAACAACTTTAGACGATGGGTAAAAAATCATGGACGAAATGCGATTGTTAATCCAGCCTTTCTACACCATAGTTACCAAAACGAGGCAACACAAGCTTTTCAACACCAACAGGAGATCAACATCATGGAAACATCCCCTATCCTCATTATTGGAAAAAATGGTAAAACCGGCGCAAGGGTCAACCAGCGGCTACAGGCACT
>JBNKQQ010000082.1:0-21389 GCA_050295955.1 Thiohalomonadales bacterium | reverse complement strand
CTAGGTCCTTCTCTGATTTAACATTCTTGGCTAACTCAGCGGCCAAGGCTTTAAGCTTGTCTTGATCCATTGTTGCATCCATTATTATCTCCTTTCAAGGTAAGTAATAATGGGCAGTTACACAATTTAATTTACAGTCTCATTAAAAATGCCAAATTCTACCTCATGGTCATACACCACTGTTCATCCTCTATAATTCGTATGCAGATCAAAGTAACTCATGTTTATTGTAGGGCTGATTAGCGAAGCGTAATCTGCCGAATGGTATACTCGTCTATTTACGGATGAAGGGGATTTAATGGCAGCTTCGATTTACAGGCTCAGTCCATTTTATCTTCAGCTCATTTTTTGACCGATGGGCCGGAAGCGGGGCTGGTGCGATACGCGGCAAGTTAAAGTCGGCAGTTCCCCGTTGCGTGAGTGGATGTTGCCGCTATCACACCCTACCTCTGTTTGAGGCCTCCCCTTTTGAGACTCCACCTGTGATGGTAGACTATCGCCATTTGTTTCTCCGGATACTGAAGAGGAAGATATGGCTGGTCATAGTAAGTGGGCGAATATTCGCCATCGCAAAGGCGCACAGGATGCCAAGCGTGGAAAGATTTTTACCAAGTTAATCCGTGAAATCACGGTGGCGGCGAAGACAGGTGGCGGTGACCCTGCATCCAATCCTCGCCTGCGCACAGCGATTGATAAAGCGCTGGGGCAAAACATGACGAAAGATACCATTGATCGTGCGATAAAGCGCGGTAGTGGTGATGTGGATGGGGATAACTTTGAAGAGATCCGTTACGAAGGCTATGGGATCGCCGGTGTAGCAGTGATGGTGGATTGTCTGACGGATAACCGTAACCGCACCGTATCGGATGTGCGCCATGCCTTTACTAAGCGAGGGGGGAATCTGGGTACCGATGGTTCGGTCTCTTATCTATTCACTAAGCAGGGGATTCTCAGTTACCCCACAGGGAGTGATGAAGATCAGATCATGGAGGTTGCTTTGGAGGCGGGTGCTGAGGATGTGAGCACCAACGATGATGGCTCTATTGATGTGATTACCACTCCAGAAGATTTTGTTGATGTTAAAGAAGCGATGGTGGCTGCAGGCTTGGAGCCCGAGAATGCAGATATCACTATGACCCCAAGTACTACAGTCTCCCTGGAGCTGGAAGACGCTCAGAAGATCATGGCACTGATCGATATGCTGGAAGATCTGGATGATGTACAGAACGTCTACAGCAACGCTGAGTTTTCGGATGAGGTGATGGTACAGCTGGAAGGCTAGGCCAAATTTATGCGCATACTCGGTATTGACCCAGGCTCAAGGATCACCGGGTTTGGTGTGATAGAGATTCAGCAGGGACGAATCAGCTATGTAACCAGCGGATGTATCAAGGTAGCAGGTAAAGCCTTTCCAGAGCGTCTTAAAGAGGTGTTCGATGGGGTACTACAGATCAGCCAGCACTATCGCCCTAACTGCATGGCCATTGAAAAAGTCTTTGTGCATAAGAATGTTGATAGCGCGTTGAAGCTGGGACAGGCTCGTGGGGCGGCAATCTGTGCAGTCATGCATAATGAGCTTCCCGTGTACGAATATGCCCCGACCGAGATCAAACAGGCGGTGGTAGGTAAAGGGCGAGCATCAAAAGAGCAGGTCCAGCATATGGTGGCGGCACTATTGAAGCTTCCAGGTATGCCCCAGGCAGATGCCGCTGATGCACTGGCAATTGCCTTGTGTCATGCCCATACAAACAGTACCCTGCATAGATTGGGTCGCAAATGAAAGTGAAGATATGATTGGTCGTTTACGGGGAATTCTGGTTTCCAAGCAACCACCCGCACTATTAATCGATGTGAATGGGGTAGGGTATGAAGTGGAATCGCCAATGAGTACCTTTTATCAACTGCCCGCGGTGGACCAACCTGTGGTACTGCATACCCATATGGTGGTGCGTGAGGATGCTCAGCTATTGTATGGCTTTGCCTCACTGGAGGAGCGGGCACTTTTCCGTACATTGATTAAGGTGAATGGTGTTGGTGCTAAATTAGCGCTGACTATTCTTTCTGGTATCTCGGCAGATGAATTCGTTCGCTGTGTGCGGGATGAAGATTCCGCCAGTTTGGTGCGTCTGCCAGGTATTGGAAAGAAGACTGCCGAACGACTGATTATCGAGATGCGTGATCGCTTTAAGGATTGGCATGGTGGCGATTTGGATGCCACATTGCCTGCCAATTCGCCAGCGATCACTGTAACAAATAGCCAAGACCCTGTTAAAGAGGCACTTTCGGCATTGGTTGCTCTGGGATACAAACCTCAGGAAGCGAGCCGCTTCATCAATAGCCTAGAGACTGACGGCAAATCCAGTGAAGAGATTATTCGGGCAGCATTACAATCGGCAGTGAAGAAGTAGGTGAATGATGATTGAGACCGACCGCCTGATCAGTGCCGCACCTAAAGGGCAGGAAGAGGAGCGCTTCGATCGTGCTATTCGACCTGTTAAGCTGTCCGACTATGTCGGACAGCCTACGGTAAGGGAGCAGATGGAGATTTTCATCGGTGCTGCCAAGGGCCGTAGCGAATCTCTTGACCATGTCTTGATCTTTGGTCCCCCTGGCCTGGGAAAAACGACGCTCTCCAATATCATCGCTAACGAGATGGGGGTGAATATCCGCCAAACCTCGGGCCCGGTACTGGAGCGCCCAGGTGATCTGGCCGCTTTGCTGACAAACCTTGAGCCTCATGATGTCTTGTTTATCGACGAAATCCATCGTCTTTCCCCCGTGGTGGAAGAGGTGCTCTACCCCGCGATGGAAGATTTCCAGTTGGATATCATGATTGGTGAAGGGCCGGCAGCACGCTCTATAAAATTAGATTTACCCCCCTTTACTTTAGTGGGGGCTACCACCCGGGCTGGATTGCTCACTTCACCACTGCGGGACCGCTTCGGGATTGTTCAGCGCCTGGAGTTCTACTCCGCTAAAGATCTGTGTCATATTGTCAGTCGCTCTGCCGCGATTTTGGAGATTGAAATTGACCCAGAAGGGGCCGCCGAGATTGCCAAGCGCTCCCGGGGGACGCCCCGTATTGCCAATCGTCTACTACGTCGGGTGCGTGACTATGCCCAGGTAAAGGGGGATGGTCGGGTCAGTCAGGAGAGTGCTAAACTGGCGCTGAATATGCTGGATGTGGATGATGAAGGCTTCGATATGATGGATCGCAAGCTAATGCTCGCGATCATTGAGAAGTTTGATGGTGGTCCCGTCGGGTTGGATAATCTAGCAGCGGCCATAGGTGAAGAGCGTGGCACCATCGAAGATGTACTGGAGCCTTATCTTATCCAGCAAGGGTTTATGATGCGTACCCCTCGCGGAAGGATTGCCAGCCGTGCAGCTTATCTCCATTTTGGGTTGATGCCACGTAATCAACAGGCTTTGCCCGCGGATGAATCTGATCTTTTCTCTGAATAGTGGCTTTGCAGTGGATTTCTTTTGCGATGATCAATAACATTGATGTTGCTAATGAATTTGTCTGGCCAGTGCGTGTCTACTACGAGGACACGGATGCTGGCGGTGTGGTTTACTATGCCAACTATTTAAAGTTTTTAGAACGAGCCCGTACGGAATGTTTACGCCATCTGGGCTATGAGCAAGATCTGTTGCGTCAATCCTACAGACTTCTGTTTGTGGTGCGATCGGTCAATGTGGAATATCTTCGACCAGCACGCTTTAACGAAGCACTCTGTGTCAGTGCGAAGGTGGCTGAGGTCAAACGGGCCAGTATGCTGTTTGAACAGCGAATAACAAGAAAAGGGGAGAGTGAACCGTTATTGGTGGCGACTATCCGAATTGCCAGCCTTGACGAGCAGAGCTTTCGTCCCAAATCGATACCAAATGAAATGAGAGCGGAGATTGTTAATGGCAACTGATATGTCATTTATTCACCTGATCACCCAGGCCAGTGTTGTGGTTCAATTGGTGATGTTGTTGCTGCTACTGGCGTCGGTGATGTCGTGGTTTATCGTATTCCGCAAAAGTAAGGTGATTAAGCAGGCCCGTAAAGAGGCGACCCAATTTGAAGATAACTTTTGGTCTGGTAAAGATGTCACCAACCTTTACAAACAGCTATGCAGTAATAACAAAAATAGTGGTATGGCGGCCATTTTCGAGACAGGTTATCGGGAATATATGCGGCAGAAGGGCGCACCGGGTGTTAACCCTGAAGCGGTATTAGAAGCGTGTCAGCGGCGTATGCGTGTCACACTCTCTCGAGAGATGGATGAACTGGAATCTCAGCTCCCATTTTTGGCAACCGTTGCCTCATCAAGTCCATACATTGGGTTGTTCGGCACAGTATGGGGAATTATGAACTCCTTCCGTGCGTTGGGCGCCGTCAATAATGCTACGCTGTCAATGGTTGCTCCAGGCATCGCAGAGGCATTGATCGCGACAGCGATGGGTCTATTTGCGGCAATCCCTGCCGTTATTGCCTACAACCGTTACGTGAGTCAGGTTGATCGTATTAATAGTCAATATGAGAATTTCCTGGAAGAGTTCTATTCACTGTTGCATCGCCAGGCCTATCACTCATGAATGCAGCGCCTTCCCGCAAAAATACCAAACGCCGTGCCATGGCGGAGATCAATATCGTTCCCTACATCGATGTGATGTTGGTATTACTGGTGATTTTTATGATTACTGCTCCACTATTGGCACAGGGTGTCAAAGTGGATCTCCCACAGGCTAGTGCTGAACCAATAGCACCGGAGGATAATGAACCGTTGGTATTGACTGTGGACCAACAGGGGCAGTATTACCTCAATCTGGGCAATGAGAAAGAGGTGGTCGAAGCGGATGTAATGATGGCTCGTGTGGCAGCTGTATTGCGTCGTAAGCCACAAACGCCGGTTATGGTTCGTGGAGATCGTAATGCTAATTACGGTGATGTCGTTCGTGCTATGACTCTCTTACAGGCTGCTGGGGCACCGAGTGTGGGGCTGGTAACGGAGTCGGAAGAGTAGATGTTTAACGAAATCGCCAAGCATCCTCTACTGTTTGCAGTGTCTATTCTGTTTCATGTGGTGCTCGCAGGACTATTGATTTTTAGTTTTGATATCCAGACTCCAATGCCTACTCCTGAAAAAGTGGAAGTGGTACAAGCCAAAGTAGTGGATGAAGCATTAATTGAGAAAGAGCTGCGTAAGCTGGAACAAGCGGAACAACAGAAAAAGCAGCAAGAGATCGATCAGCAAAAACGTTTGGATGATCAAAAGCGTAAAGCGGAAGAGGCCAGGAAGAAGCGGGAAGCGGAAGAGCGTCGTCTGAAAGAGGCTGAAGCAAAGCGTAAGCGTGAACAAGAAGCGGCTCACAAGGCAGAGCAGAAACGCAAGGAAGAGGAGCGTAAACGCAAAGAGCAGGAGCAGGCCAAGAAGCAGGCAGAAGCGGAGAAAAAACGTTTGCAGGAAGAGCAGCGCAAAGCGGAAGAGGCCAAGGCTGCCGCAGAAGCCGAGCATAAAAAGATACAGGAAGAACAACGCCGAGCCGAAGAGGCTAAACGTAAGGCTGAAGAGGAAGCTCGTCGTGCTGAACAGGCCAAACGTGAAGCTGAAGAGTTAAAACGTAAGGCGGAGGAGGAGAAGCAGCGCCTCGAGGAAGAGCGTCGTAAAGCAGAGGAAGAGGCTCGTCGTGCCGAGGAGGCTGAGCGTCTTCGTCAGCAATTAGAGGCGGAGCAGCAGGCTCTGGCTGCAGAACGTGCCCGTAAAGTACAGAACGAGGTAGATCGCTATCGTTTGATGATTGCGCAAAAGGTTGAGCGTAAATGGCGTAAGCCACCTAATACCTCAGATGGCCTTTCGTGTGAGGTATTGGTGAAGTTAATCCCTGGTGGCATGGTTCGTGATGTAACGATCATCAAGAGTAGTGGTAATGAAGTGTTTGACCGATCTGTCGAGGTGGCCGTCCGAAGTGCAGAGCCTTTACCACTGCCACCAGATGCTACTATGTTTGAGCATTTCCGGGAAATTCGCTTTGTTTTTGACCCGGAACAATAAGCACGATTAAGGTGCAAAATCGCAAAATGAAAGTGCAATAAGAATAGTAATGATGAAGAAAGCTGTTAGAAAAATTCTCAACTCCCTAAGTTGGTTCCTGCTAGTGCTGATGTTCATGAACACTCAGGCTCAGGCGGCCATGACCATCGAGATTACTCAGGGGGTAAGTGGTGCATTACCTATTGCTGTTGTGCCATTTGGCCAAGCACCAACCGTTGTGTTATCAGAGGATATCTCATCCACTGTAGAGGCAGATTTGCTGCGTAGTGGCCGTTTTAAGACTGTCGATCATAAGGATTTCATTGCATCTCCCCATGAAGGTCATGAGGTGAATTTCCGTGATTGGCGTCTATTGGATGTGCCGTACCTGTTGATAGGCAAGATTCAGGAGACGGGCAATGGTTACTACGATATCCAGTTCCAATTGTTCGATATTTTTAAACAGGAACAGATGGAAGGGGTAATATTGCGCAATGTGGCGGAGAACCGCTTGCGGAGCGCGGCCCACCAGATCAGTGATCTGGTCTACGAGGTTTTGACCGGGGAGAAAGGCGCCTTTAGTACCCGTATCATGTACGTGGTTGCGGAACCAAAACCCAGTGGACGTACCCTTTATTCATTGCAGGTGGCCGACATTGATGGCTACCATCCGCAAAAGATCTTAACCTCCAGTGAACCCATTATGTCACCCGCTTGGTCACCAGATGGTGAGTGGGTGGCTTATGTTTCTTACGAGAGAGATGGCAGTTCAGCCATTTTTGTTCAGAAAGTGGCCACGGGTGAGCGCCGTATGGTGAGTAGTAAGCAGGGGATCAATGGCGCACCAGCTTGGTCGCCTGACGGTAAACGGTTGGCCTTGACTCTTTCCAAGGGAACAAATCCAGATATTTACATCTTGGACTTGGCATCGGATAAATTACAACGTATAACAAACAACTATGCGATTGAAACGGAGCCAAGTTGGGCACCGGACGGTTCGAGTATTATATTTACCTCAGACCGTGGTGGTAACCCCCATATCTATCAATATCGCTTTGCAGACGGTAAGATAAAGCGCCTGACTTTTGAAGGGCGGTACAATGCGCGTGCTTCGTTCTCTCCTGATGGTAAAATGATTACCTTTATCCATCGCCCGGGGAAAAAATTCCAGGTAGCGGTTATGGAACTAGAGAGCGGTGCGATACAGGTTTTAAGCGATGGACGACTGGACGAGTCGCCTAGCTTCGCGCCTAATGGTAGTATGATCATCTATGCCACAGAGGATAATAATCGCGGAGTACTGGCAGCGGTCTCCGTGGATGGTAGTGTTAAACAGCGTTTAGCGATGCAGGAAGGCGATGTACGTGAACCTGCATGGGCACCATTTAATAGATAATAAAAGTTGAGGAGAGTGTGATGAAACATCTGTTGTTGGGGTTGCTACTGGCGGGTACTGCCGGTCTGGTGGGTTGTAGCTCAACAGGTACCACAACCAGTAATGAAGAAGAACAGGTAGAGCTGCAGAGCGTTGAGGAAGAAAAGCCCAGCGATGCACAAACTTCCGGGGCAAGCCAAACAGATGCAGAAGATGCTGTGAAATTTGGTAGCAGTGGCATGGATCGCTCATCATCCACTACATCCAGCTCCACATACCGTGGCCATCCACTGGATAATCCTGACAGCATTCTGGTGAAGAAGACCGTCTACTTTGATTTCGACAAGAGCGATATTAAGGGTGAAGGAAAAGTGATTCTGGACGCCCATGCTGAGTATTTGGTGACGAATCCTAGTGCCCGTATTCGAATTGAAGGCCACTGTGATGAGCGTGGTACACGTGAATACAACGTTGCTTTGGGCGAGCGCCGTGCTGCTTCTGTTAAGCGCTACCTGACTCTGAAAGGGGTTTCTACCAGCCAGCTGAATATGGTGAGCTATGGCGAAGAGCGTCCAGCTGCGATGGGGCATGATGAGTCGGCTTGGTCATTGAACCGCCGTGCTGAACTGGTCTATACAACACGCTAATTTGGGGTTGAGAGTGGTTCCATTTAAGCAACAACGATTGATCGGAGGGAGCATCTTGCTCCCTCTGTTTTTCTCTGGCAGTGTGTTTGCTGAGGCACCGGTTGTGGATTTGACTGCGACGCCTAAGCAAGCAGTATCCAGTTATTCTGCTAAGCCGCTGAGTATTGAGCAGCGACTACAGCTTCTTGAGCGCAAAATGGATAATGATGCGTTGATAGAGGTCTATCAGCGTCTTGATGCACTCCAAGCAGAGGTGCAGGAGTTACGCGGGATTGCAGAAGAACAGGCTCATGGCGTTGAGGGTGTAAAGCAGCGTCAGCGCAATATCTATAATGACCTGGATCAGCGTATTTCCGCTCTGCAGCAAAGTGTGAAAACGCTTTCTGAGGCAGCCCCGGCTGCAGCTAATATGCCTAGCGCTATTTCTCCCTATTCAGGAGGTTCGGCGAAGCCTGGGCTAACCCCTTCTATGGGGACAATTGCCCCGATGTTGGCGACGCAGGGTTCATCGGTGGTCATGACTGATAGCGCTGTCGCCTCAGAAACGCCTATGGCGGGTGAGGTACCGGTAATATCATCAGATGCGGGTATGGCAGCGACTCAGTCAGCAGCTGTGATTTCCCCTCCTGCTGTGCCACAATCTTCAACTGAGCTGAACACAACTGCATCTGTTGTTAGCCCTCTGCAGGAACAAGAAGATTACCAAAAGGCTTTGGATCTATTAATGGCTGGTAGCTATGATGGGGCCGCGGATGCTTTTGTGGTGTTTTTGACTCAGTATCCTGACGGTGAGTATCGCATGAACGCCCAGTATTGGCTGGGTGAAGCCTACTACGTCACACATCGTTATGATCAGGCGGTTGAATCATTTGGTCAGGTTATTAATGACCAGGGGGCTCGTAAGCGTCCTGATGCCATGTTGAAGTATGGTTATAGCCTTTATGAGTTGAAGCGCTGGAGTGAGAGTCGTGAGATATTACAGCAGTTGATTGCTGAGTATCCTCAAACCACGGCTTCGACCTTAGCGGAACAGCGTTTGCAGATGCTGAGAGCCGCTGATCTATAGTTAACCCAAGTGCCCCATCTCTGGGGCATTTTTTTTCCGAGATAATTGTTGATGAGTTCCCCCCTTCGTATTACTGAAATCTTTCTTTCTCTACAGGGAGAGTCCCGCAGTGTGGGCTTTCCAACAGTTTTTATCCGCCTTACCGGCTGTCCACTGCGTTGTGGCTATTGTGATACCGCCTATGCTTTTCAGGGTGGCGAATATATGGAGATAGATGCGATTATTGAGCGTGTATTGAACTATCGTGTTCACCATGTATGTGTTACGGGCGGTGAACCATTAGCGCAAAAAGGGTGCCTGACGCTGCTTAATGCTCTGTGTGATAAAGGTTTTGAAGTCTCTCTGGAAACTAGCGGTGCGCTTGATGTTAGTGAGGTCGACACTCGGGTTGTAAAGGTTATGGATTTTAAGACACCTGGTTCTGGTGAGATGGAAAAAAATCTTTATGAGAATATGGCTTCCCTTAACGAGCATGATCAAGTGAAATTTGTGATTTGTGATCGTCAGGATTATCAATGGGCTAAGGAGATGGTGATTCATCATGATCTGCCATCGACTTGTGAGGTGCTATTCTCTCCTTGCTATGGCAAGCTCCGGCCGAAAGAGTTGGCACAGTGGATTATTGATGACCATTTACCCGTCCGTTTCCAACTACAATTGCATAAGGTTCTGTGGGGAGAGGAGCAGGGGCGATGAGTAAGAAAGCCGTCGTGTTGCTTTCCGGTGGGCTGGATTCTGCAACCGCTTTGGCTATTGCCAAAAGTCAGGGCTTTGAGTGCTATGCCATGAGCTTTCGTTATGGGCAGCGCCATGAAAGTGAATTGGCGGCTGCTGAGCGGGTGGTTAGGCAGTTTTCTGTTATACAACACTGGGTTGTCTCTATCGATTTTGCTGGAATTGGTGGTTCAGCATTGACTGATCACTCTATTTCGGTGCCAGAAGCTCTTCAAGAAGGGATCCCTGTTACCTATGTGCCTGCCCGTAATACGATTTTTCTTTCCTATGCGCTAGGTTGGGCAGAGGTGTTGAAATCTCAGGATATTTTCATTGGCGTTAATGCGGTAGATTATTCTGGGTATCCGGATTGTCGGCCTGAATATATCTCAGCCTATGAGAAGATGGCAAACTTGGCGACCAAGGCTGGTGTTGAGGGTATTCATACTACCATTCATACCCCCCTTATTTCCTTAAGTAAGGCAGAGATTATCCAACAGGGGCTAGCGCTGGGGGTGGATTACTCCACTACGGTATCGTGCTATCAGGCGGATATGGAAGGACGCGCCTGTGGCGTATGTGATTCTTGCCGTCTGCGTAAGCAAGGCTTTGAGCAGGCCGGTGTCGCTGATCCGACACTCTATTGCTAGATTGTGTCCGCTATCGGTTGTTGAGTAATTGACGTAGTGCCAAAAGTGTCTGCGCCATGGTTTTGATTGCTTCTTTTGGAAGAGTATCACCGTTGGCTAACCTCTCCTGAAGTAATTCCAGTTGCGTTAAGGGTTCATCACTCATTTCATAAATGAGACCAAGGCTGTGAGTCAGTGTCTGATTTTGTTCTTTTAATTCTAATGCGTAGCTTTGCAGATTGAGTTTTTCGCTGCGCTGATGGGTCACATCTCTGGCAATGGCGATTGACCCTAGGTTTTTTCCACTCTGATCAATCAAATGATGGGTGCTCCAGGAAAGTATGATCTGTCTTCCACTTTTGGTGCGGATTGCACTCTCAAAGTTTTCCAGCTTTTTTCCTTTGGTGAGAATATCCTGAGCTCTTGCGAAGATCATTTCCCGGTAGCGATCATCTGGGTACAGGCGATGCCAAATATCATTTTTTCCTATTACTTCTTCTTGAGAGTAGCCACTTATCTTCTCTGCAGCGCGATTCCATAGGGTAATATTACCTTGGTCATCCTGAGTGTTTACCCACATTGAGGCGGTATGTAAGATAGTTTGGGCAATAAGCTTTTCAGGGTACATTATATTACCTATGAAGAAAGGATTTTGTGTCTATTACCTCCTTGTGTCGTAAACTTTCTGAACTATTGAGTTTCAATGTAAAGGTTTTAATCCCTGACATGATATACATCGTCACAGATTTTGGATGGCAAGGCCCTTATATTGGGCAAATGAAAGCGGTACTCGCCACCTTAACTCCCTCTCATTTAAGTATAGACCTCATGCATGATATGCCTAGTTACCAGGTCAAACATGCTGCATATCTGTTGCCGGCTTTAGTTCGTGATATCCCTGAGAAAGGTGTTTTCCTTTGTGTCGTTGATCCTGGCGTGGGGAGTGATCGGGGAGCCATTGCTCTAGAGGTGGATGGAAATTGGTTCGTTGGACCGGATAATGGCTTGTTTGATAGAGTGGCGGCAAAGGGAGGCGAGGTTAAATGGTTTCATATCGAATGGTGTCCTGATTTTCTTAGTAGTAGCTTTCATGGTCGAGACTTGTTTGCTCCGATTGCAGCAGCAATTGCCAATGGTCAGCAAATGCATTATTTGAAGCTGCTTCCCAGTAGGCCTTTGCGCTATATCGACAATCAATTACTGGCTATCATCTATTTTGATGGTTATGGAAATGCTGTGACAGGTGTTGAAGCCAGTTATATTGCGCGGGAGCGGGAGATTCTCGTTAGAGGCCGTAGGTTACGGTATGCCAATACCTTTTCTTCCGTATCGAAGGGGGGGGCATTTTGGTATGAAAACTCGATGGGGTTGATTGAATTTGCCGTCAACCAGGGGAGTGCGCGAGATCTGCTGGCACTTCAGCTTGGAGATGAGTTCGCCGTAGTTTAGAGGCGTTGTGCCTCGTCAAGGGCTCGAATATCTCTCACGGTGACGTCATTTAGCATATCTTCGAAAGCGCCGCGAATTGGCTTGAAGAATTTATGAAGCGGGCAGGGCTGCTCATCATTGCATTGCCCTAAACCATAGACACATTCTTTTGATTCTGCTGCGGTTGGCCCTTCAACCACCTCAAGTACTTCGCTTATGGGACGGTCCATGGCATCCTGCTTGATGGTAAAACCTCCACCCCAGCCCTTACGGGATTCAACAAACTCATGTTTGGCCAAGTTATTGAGTATCTTGCCCAGATAGTTGGCTGGAATATCGGTAGCCTGGGCGATGTCTTGTCCAGAGATCCATTCACCTTCATGTTTTACCAGGTGACCAAGGATTTGTAGGGCGTGCTTTCCTGTACGACTTATCATCTTTGTAGCTTAGCTCATGGGTTTATGGTTTAAGAAGTCTACCATTGTCCCCAACAACTGCAAAATTTTTTTCATGAATTGTGTAATATATTTCTACAGATTTCGGCGTACTTCGAGAGGGGCTTTATTTTAAAGGGATGGCTATAAAGGGTAGAAAATAAGTGGGTAAGTTTCTCTTCTCTTTTTGTTGCGTTCCTGACAAGTTGGTAAAATTGTCGCAATCATTCATTCCTGCATTTTAGTCAACCTATTGATTTTCATTAATTATAATCTCATGGCATAGCCTTTGCTCTAACTTGCCTATAGCCAATTTGTTGGAGTATGGCAGTGAGTGAGATGCACAACATTACCATCGATGATACCACCCTGAGGGATGGAGAGCAGACAGCTGGTGTTGCCTTTAATATCGAAGAGAAGGTAGCCATTGCTCGCAGTCTTGATGCGATTGGTGTGCCTGAGCTGGAGATTGGTATTCCTGCAATGGGGGAAGAGGAGAGAGCAGAGATGCGCATCCTTACTTCATTGGGGCTCTCCGCAAAAACACTGGCTTGGTGTCGTATGCGTCTGGATGATTTAACCCTCTGTTATGACTTAGGGGTGGATATGGTTGATCTTTCTATCCCTGTCTCCGATCAGCAAATTCGTAACAAAATTAATCGTGACCGCGATTATGTTATCAATACTATTCATTCCCATGTAGCAGCAGCCCTCGATATGGGACTGGCTGTTTGTGTAGGGTGTGAAGATGCTTCACGCTCTGATCATGATTTCCTGCTTCAAGTTGCTGAGGCTGCGCAACAGGCTGGTGCCCAGCGGATTCGTTTTGCTGACACTCTGGGAGTTATGGAGCCATTCGGTGTGGCTAAGATCATCCAATCCTTACGCAGTAATTTAGATATCGAGATTGAGATGCATGCCCATGATGATTTGGGTATGGCAACTGCCAATAGCCTTGCTGCAGCAGTCTCAGGTGCTACCCATATCAATACTACTGTTAATGGGCTGGGTGAGCGGGCAGGTAATGCACCTCTGGAGGAGGTGGTGTTAGGGTTGCATCAGCTATATGGAATTGAAAGTGGCGTAGATCTATCGCAGTTCTCATCCATTTCAGAGTATGTGGCGACAGCATCCGGCCATCCCATTTCATGGCATAAGAGTGTGGTGGGTGAAGGCGTGTTTACCCATGAATCCGGTATTCACGTGGATGGCATTTTGAAAGATCCACTTAACTATCAGGGGGTTGACCCTGTCAGTCTAGGTCGTCAACACCAAATCATCTTAGGTAAGCATTCCGGTACAAAAACAGTTTGCCAAGTATACAGCGAATTAGGTATCGAACTAAGCAAGCAGGAGGCGAAAGCCATCCTTGAGAAGGTTCGCCAATTTGTTGCCAGCGTAAAGCGAACCCCTATTGCCAGTGATCTGGCGCACTTCTATCAAGCCCTCACAATGGAGGCAAAGGTATGAGCGTGGAAATAGCGAATGGTAAAGATGTGAGCAGTGAAACTGAACAGAATATAGTGCAAAAAAAGAGTAAGCCTATGGGACTATTCAAGCAATGGCGTGAGGATATCGGGTGTGTTTTTTCTCGTGATCCCGCCGCACGAAGTCGGTTTGAAGTGATTACCACCTATCCAGGGGTTCATGCCGTGATGATCCACCGAATCGCCAATCGCTTGTGGAAGTGTGATTGGCGCTACTCGGCGCGACTGTTGGCCTATATAAGCCGCGCCATTAGCAATATCGATATTCATCCAGGGGCTACAATCGGCCGTCGTTTTTTCATTGATCATGGTGCAGGTGTGGTGATCGGTGAAACTGCAGTGATAGGTGATGATGTCACGCTTTACCACGGTGTTACCTTGGGCGGGACAAGTTGGAACAAAGGCCGTAGACATCCCACATTGGGCAACAATGTGCTGGTAGGCGCCGGAGCCAAAATTCTTGGCGCTATCACCTTGGGCGATGGGGTTCGTGTTGGTGCAAACTCGGTTGTGCATAGAGATGTTGCACCAGGTAAGACCGTTGTGGGTATTCCCGGTAAAGCCGTCAATACTGATCCATCGGCAGAATTGGACGCATATGGAATTGATTTGAATCATCACCTGATCCCTGACCCGGTAGGCAAGGCAATTAGTTGTTTAGTAGACAGAATTCAGGTTTTAGAGAAGCAGTTGCATGAGCTGGGACACAGCGAACATGGCGGCGATGGTAACTGTCCGGTGTGCCAAGGGCACGAAGTATGCACCAGTGATGTGGTGGAAAAGGTACAGGTTCGGGGGTAAACAATGGACTTGATGGATTTTGACGGAAAGGGCCTTTACTTCGACACAGAGATGCCGGAGGAAGTGAGCTCACTGATTGATATGGCAGCGGACAACTACGGTCATGATAGTGCTGAGAGTTACCTGTTGCGGGCCTATTTCCTGGCACCAGGCAATCTCTCTGTATTGGTGGCGATGTATCGCTATTACTACTACCAGCATCAACTCGAAGATGCCTATCAGGTAGCACAACGCGCTATTGAGATCTCTGGGCGTCAGCTGGAGATGCCAAGTGACTGGCGTCAGCTTAATGAAGGTCATCTGGGTAAAGCGGTAATTCAGTCTATCGGTATGCTGCGTTTTTACCTTCTAGCTCTGAAAGGCGCAGGCTATCTGCTGGTTCGTTTGGGTGAGTTTGCTGATGGCATGGCGATGATGCAGAAAGTGATTGATATGGACCCACATGATCGCTTGGGTACCAAGGGATTGTTAGAGGTGATTGCTGAGTCTGAGTATGTGACTCGCCAAAGCGTCGCAGTGTAGTCAATTTAACTTAGGAGTCGCTTAGCGTTAGGTAAGCCAGATTCCAAACAGCCCTATTTAAAAAGGTGGAGATAAAGATGAGTGCAGAAGATTTTCTCGATGATATGGATGATTTGGTAAGTGCTGAGGATTTCCTCGAGTATTTTGAAATCGATTTTGACCAAAAAGTAGTACATGTGAATCGTCTGCATATTTTGCAACGTTTCCACGACTATCTTTCAAAGGCGGAAGAGACTCCAGGGGATGAAGCCGCTTTGCGTGAGCACTACAAAATGCACCTTGAAAAGGCTTATAGCGATTTCGTGGAGTCAAATGCCTTAACTGAAAAAGTATTTAAGGTTTTCCACATGCATGGCCCACAAGAGACCTTTGTTTCTATCGATACCCTTAAATAAAGGAGCAGTACGGTGAAGCATGAATTTGATTATGGTGACGAAGTAAGGGTAGTCCGTAATGTGCGTAATGACGGTACCTTCCCTGGCACGGATATTGGTGATCTGCTAATTCGTCGAGGTAGTTGCGGCTATGTACGTAATATCGGTACTTTCCTGCAGGATCAAACCATCTACACCGTGCACTTTATCGAAGAGGATTTGATGATTGGCTGTCGTGAAGAGGAGTTGATCCGCATCGATGAGCTATGGGTGCCCAGCCTCTTTGAGTTCCGTGAAAAAGTGACCTGCAAAGTACCATTGGCGATCAATGGCGAAGTAATTGTTGAGCCAGGCCAGCAAGGAGAGGTTATCAAGGTACTGAGAGACCATCCTGGCGGTTGTGCTTACCATGTTCGCTTTCCTGGCCGCACCCTGTTAATTCCGGAAAACTCCCTTGAGCATTACGAGGAGGACAACGATGAGTCTCAATCAGCAAGCGCATAACATGAGTGATCAGCAGCCACGCTACCATATGATGCGGGTCGCGTTGACCTTGTTACAAAAGCCATTGGTTGAATTGGATGAGCAAGAGCACAAACAGGTTGAACAGCAGGCCTATCGTGAACTTGCTATTGAACAGAAGGCGCTAAGTTCAAAGGAAGCTTCATCAGTCATTATTCCCCAAAAGTTGGTAGATGATTCACTTGCTGAAATTATTGCCCGTTATGAAGATGAAGAAAGCTTCTGGAAAGCATTAGACGATAATGGCCTTGACCGAGAGCAACTTCTTGCTTCTATTGAGCGTGATCTGCGTGTACAGGCTGTGATTGAGCGGATAACGGCATCAGGTTGGCAGGTCACTGATGAAGATGTGGAGATCTTCTATCGAGAACATCGGGAGCGTTTCCAGGTTCCAGAGACCCGGACGTTACGGCACATTCTCATTACTATCAATGACCAATATGTTGAGAATAGTCGTGAACAAGCGGGACTGCGTATTGAAGAGATTCGCCGTCGCGTCTGTAAAAAGCCCAAGCGCTTTGAAGAGCAGGCACAGAAAAACTCTGAATGCCCTACCGCGATGCACGGTGGTTTGTTAGGACGCATGCCTAGAGGACAGCTATATCCTGAATTAGAGGCTGTTGCTTTTGCTATGCAGCAAGGTGAGATTTCAGAGCCAGTGGAAAGTGAATTGGGGTTGCATATCCTCTATTGTGAAGAGATTCATAAAGCAGGGATTGTACCTTTCCACGAAGTTCGTCAGAAACTGAAAGATCAACTACAACAACGCTATGACCGTATTTGGTTACGCAACTGGTTAAAAAATACCTAAACAAGGTGTTTCGGCACAACGGCATGCATAATCTGATATATCGCCGTGTGAAATAACAATCTAATGTTGAGGGATTTCTATGTCCGAAGAATCGACCTGCTGCTCATTCTGTGGCATTGAACAGAGTAACGAGACCCCGCTGATTGCGGGACGTGATGGATATATCTGTGAGGCGTGTGTACGCTTGGCGGGCCAGGTTATTGATAGCTGGAGCCACAAACGAGCCATGGCAGAGGTGCAGGGGCCGATCCCTAAACCGATGGAGATTAAAGCCAAACTGGATGAGTACGTCATCGGACAGAACCTTGCAAAAGAGATTATGTCTGTAGCGGTCTATAACCACTACAAGCGCTTGAAAAATATCGGTAATGCACCAGGTAGCCTGAATGGCGACGATGGTGTGGAGTTGGGTAAATCTAATATCTTGGTGCTGGGGCCATCAGGAAGTGGTAAAACGCTGATTGCTAGTACGCTGGCTCGTATCGCAGGTGTGCCTTATGTAGTGGCTGATGCAACGACTCTGACTCAGGCCGGTTATGTTGGTGAGGATGTAGAGAGTGTGTTGTCCCGTCTGTTGGATGTGGCGGACGGTAATGTGGAGCGGGCTGAATGGGGAATCGTCTATCTTGATGAAATAGACAAGTTGGCTCGTTCTTCAGAATCCTCGACCGGTGTGCGTGATGTTTCTGGAGAAGGGGTACAGCAGGCTCTGCTGAAACTGGTGGAAGGGAGTGAGGTAAAAGTACCTCTGAAGGGTAAGCGCCGCGAAGGCGGTGGTGAAGTCACGATGAATACCCAAAATATTCTGTTCATTTCCGGTGGAGCTTTTGCGGGCCTGGAAGATGTTGTGGGTCGTCGTGTAGCACCCAAAAAGACGGGAATTGGCTTTGGTGCGGCTGTTGAGGATGAGGAACAGCCTGAACTCCAAGAGTTGTTGGATGCTGTAGAGCCAGAAGATCTTAAGCGCTTTGGTTTGATCCCAGAGTTTATTGGTCGTTTCCCCGTTCTCGCCGCTCTGTCACCACTTGATGAAGAGAGCTTGATTAACATCATGGTCGAGCCTAAAAACTCGTTGGTTAAACAGTATCAAACTCTGTTTGAGTTTGATGGTGTCGAGCTGGAGTTTACTGATGAGGCACTTCGGGAGATTGCTAAGATCGCGATGGCTCGTGGTACTGGTGCCCGTGGTCTACGTAGTGTAATGGAGCATCTCTTACGGAAATCCATGTTTGAAGTCCCATCTACAGATAATGTTGCGCGCTGTGTTGTAACGGAAGAAGTGGTACGTGGGGAGCAGGAGATCGTATTGGAATACGGTGAGAAGCGTATTCCTCCCAAGGCAGTTAATGAGAGTGAAGTAGCTGAAGGGGATGAACTGGGCTCTTCCTCGCTGACTTAGGTATTATTTATATTGGCTGTATTAGGCGGTAGCTTATCCGTTTTTGTTAACAAAGCGGATAATATGCCGCCTATCTCGTTTGGTTGGACGGCCTTTACCTTCATAATTGGCTAGGGCATGTTTCTGACTCTTTAGTTGTTCACCTACAAGTGCACGCTGTTGGGCACTCTCTTCAGTTTCTTGATAGAGTAGGGCGGCCACTTTGGCTGGACCTCGTTTATCTGAAAGGGCCAGTACCTCGATGATAGTTTTATATGGACCTTTACTGATAGAGACCATATCCCCAATCTGCACAGCACGAGCTGGCTTTACTCGGGCATCATTGAGGTGGACTTTACCACCAGTGATGGCTTCAGTGGCTAAGCCTCGGGTTTTATAAAAGCGGGCAGCCCAGAGCCACTTATCAATACGGACTTTTTCGCAGTGTTGGTCGTTACTCATAGTCTACTTTAGAAGAAACTTAACTGGGTGGGTTGTACCACTTCAGTCAGTTTATTGGGTAATACAGGTTGTGTCTGGATCGATCTATTTGCCGGCGTATCCATACCATCTGCAAGATGATATACCTTTTCACCAATAAAGTGTGGTGCTTTTAGGTTAATTGCTAGTCCTTGAGGCGTTCGGCTCAAACGAATGGAGAGATCGGCATGATATTCTACACCGTTACGTTGCCCTTCTTGAGCGAGTAAAACCCCGATAGCATTTCCTTGCCTGGCCGCTTGTTTTAGTTGCTGCAGTTCCTGATCATTATATTGCTTTGACCATGCCATTACGGCGCAGCAGCGGCCGGTGGCCAGTGCCTTATTAAAGACATTGAGATGACTGCTCTGTTTACCAGGATAGATTTGTAGGAGACGGTAAGGGTCTGCTGAAAGTGCTTCCAGACTTTTAGTGGTGAAACGAAAGGGGGAGCCTACCCAGGCTAGCCAGCGGCCGCCGTGGGTGAGACGGGCTAGAGTAGGGATAATTAGTTGTAGCTCATCACTATCGTGCTGTTGAGTGATAACCTCGATGATTCCCCCATGAACCCATAAATGTTGAGGAATTAGCTCCGCCAATGAGTGGATGGTAATTGGGCGATGGTTGGGGAGTGTTTGTATAGACATTTTATAGTGCTCCATGGTTACGGATAACGCCTACGCCAAGGCCTTCTATTTCAAAGTCTTGATTGCGTAGATCCACTTCAATTGGTGCAAAATCAGGGTTTTCTGCCACTAAGGTAACTTGGTGGCCTTTCTTATAGAAACGTTTGACAGTAACTTCATCCTCAATACGTGCGACCACGACATCACCATTTTTAACCTGTTTGGTCTGATGGACCGCAAGAAGGTCTTCATCTAGGATGCCGATGTCTTTCATACTCATACCATGCACTCTGAGGAGATAGCTCGCTGCAGGGTGGAAAAAATCTGCGGTAACTGCAACATGTTCTTCAATATGTTGCTGTGCAAGCACCGGGCTCCCCGCGGCGACACGGCCAATGACAGGAAGTCCTTGCTCTTCTTTTAGGGGTTCTTCCTGATCTGTAAGTTGTAGCCCCCGGGAGGCGCCTGCAACCATTTTTATAACCCCTTTTTTGGCAAGGGCGCGAAGGTGCTGCTCAGCTGCATTAGCCGATTTAAAACCAAGCGCCTTGGCAATTTCACTACGGGTGGGGGGCATGCCAGTATCGTTGATGTGCTGGCGGATCAGATTGAGTACATCCTGTTGTCGCTGGGTGAGCTTTTCGGCCATGATATCCACGCATATGTATAAATGAACATATGTGTAATTATATACATGTATTTTAGCTCTGCAAGATTTTTTGCCACTTTTATAAATAGTGGATGGGGGAAATGTTGCCACTAGGTCTCTTGGCTATCCCCTAGGCCGAGCCATCCATGCTGTTTAGCGCTTTTCAGAAAGTTGTGAGCGCTATTGTCACCCTTTTTAGCTGCTTGTTCCAACCAATATTTGGCGTTGAAGATGTCGGAATTACCACCGCTATTACTAATGATGGGTGTGCTGCTGTTTTGCGGAAAAGCTTTTTGGCTGAGTGTGTAATGGGTAGACTCCCCTCCATCTTTCTCTGCCATTGGGGGGGTGGCTTGAGATAGGCTGATACCAGTAATGAGGGGGATGCTGATAATGGCCTGTATGATTTTAGAGGGGAGTCGCATTTACCACTTTCCTATATCATTTGGTGACAATCTTAGTTTGGCAAAGTTGGTAAAATTGTTCTGTTAAGGGCTTCACAGTTTAGGGGATGCTTACGTGGTTAGGGCTGATACAACTTTGCGTTTGATCTGCTATAACATGCAGGTTGCTATTGGTTCTCGCCGTGCACACCATATGCTCTCCCATGGTTGGCGTTATCTATTTCCCCATGGGCAATCTCAGAGTAATTTGCGCCATATAGCTGCATTAGTGGCGGGAGCTGATTTTGTTGGCCTGAATGAGGCCGATGCGGGCTCGGCGCGTACTCGATATTTGAATCAGGCTGAATATATAGCGACATTGAGTGGCTATGACTCATGCGAGCAGATGATTACTCGGAATTTAGGAAAAATTGCTCAGCATAGTAATAGTTTGTTAAGCCGACATGTTGCCATTAATGTAGTGCGTCATCGGTTGCCTAAGCCTAATGATGGGCGAGGGGTGTTAGAGGCACATTATATTATCGGAGGGCGTAGATTGGTTCTGTTGCTGACCCATTTGAGTCTTAGCCGCGGTGTTAGGGAGGCCCAGTTGGCTTATTTGGCAGATATTGTTAATCAGTATGAGTCTGTGATACTGATGGGGGATATGAATTGTTCATTACAATCACCCGAAATGGCCAGGCTGTTTGATTGTTCCTCTATGTATGGAATTGGGCATGCGGTAGCGACATTTCCCAGTTGGAAGCCCCGGCGCGCACTTGATCATATATTGGTGAGTAAAAATATGAAGTTACTGGATTATCAGTCGCTGCAGGAGCCGCTATCAGATCACTTAGCGGTAGCTGCAACTGTCTCTTGGAAATAAAAAAGGCGCCTGGGGCCACTGCTGTCCCATAGTTTGTAGTCATAAGGCGAACCTCATTTGAGGTTCGTCTTTTTTCTTGCTTGGGGGATCGGGAGATAGGATGTCTTTAAGGCCTCTCCGCTCAAACAGGTTCAGCTGAATCACCCTCAGTATG
>JBNKQQ010000081.1:0-16080 GCA_050295955.1 Thiohalomonadales bacterium | reverse complement strand
GGCATGCTGACTGGCGGTTCATCCCCACGGGTGTGGGGAACACTCAATCTGCAATGTTCCTGCGCTGTTTTGGATCGGTTCATCCCCACGGGTGTGGGGAACACCGTTGCCAGCTGATCAGCAAAGTCGCGCAGATCGGTTCATCCCCACGGGTGTGGGGAACACCAAACATTACTCCCAATTGATTTTGATTCTGGCGGTTCATCCCCACGGGTGTGGGGAACACTTTCCTGTCCATCCGCAATTTGCGCAGATGACCGGTTCATCCCCACGGGTGTGGGGAACACAATGGGGCGTAAGGGTAGGCCGTTAAATGTGGCGGTTCATCCCCACGGGTGTGGGGAACACATCACCCTCATCAAACACCAGAGGTTTAAGACCGGTTCATCCCCACGGGTGTGGGGAACACTTGCTCTCATATTCCATGTCTGCGATGTGTTCCGGTTCATCCCCACGGGTGTGGGGAACACGTATCAATTGCCAATGCAATAGATGCCACCATCGGTTCATCCCCACGGGTGTGGGGAACACAGTTGATAGCGCTGTAAGACGGCGTGCTCCTCCGGTTCATCCCCACGAGTGTGGGGAACACCAGTGGTTGTGGTCTGTGACCATTGGATATTCCGGTTCATCCCCACGGGTGTGGGGAACACTTTTTCTCCCACTACGCCATCAACGATGAGGTCGGTTCATCCCCACGGGTGTGGGGAACACTATCAACCGGTTCAATAACTGATGGCCAAGCGCGGTTCATCCCCACGGGTGTGGGGAACACGGCTGTCTGCTGATGCAGGCGATGCTGGATCGCGGTTCATCCCCACGGGTGTGGGGAACACGCGAATGACCGCGTTGATGTGGGTATGGATCGCGGTTCATCCCCACGGGTGTGGGGAACACTTATTGCACCACTCCTCACGCGCTGATTCGCTCGGTTCATCCCCACGGGTGTGGGGAACACGATTTGGCGGCTGGTACCGTCTGGGAGTTGGTCGGTTCATCCCCACGGGTGTGGGGAACACTCTAAATGTATACCATTGTTATACATAAAGAAAATAAGCCCCTAAAATTCTACCAACCGTTTTTAGTTTTTTAGGGGGTAAAAAAGAGAGGTATGGTCCGCCACCCTACCCCGCTTTTCAGTCTCGATTGTTAAAAAGCAAAAAACTTATCCATCACTCCGGCTGATTCTCTTCCTGCGGTAAAAATGAAACCAACCTCAGCCCTTCATACTCCACTGGAATTCGCCGGTTTTCACCATAGGTTTGAAAATCAAATCCCGACTCGGTATTGGTTGCCCAGGCCATGACTACGTTGCCCTCTTCCGCCAACTCATTAACCTGCTGCCAGATCATCTCCCTTACTCGCTTGGAGACATTGCCGACGTAAACGCCTGCCCTTACTTCCAACAACCAGATTGCCAAACGACCTCGCAGTCTTGGAGGTACACTTTCTGTCACTACCATAATCATACTCATGACTAACTACTCCTATGACCTTCTTCGCCAAACGATTCCGGCTCAGGAATCGCAGGTGGTTGTGCATCTTCGGGCGGCTTTGGTGGTTCTATTTCACCGGCGGCCAACACCTCTTCAATCAGAGGAATCAGCTTTTTTAAAACCTTGTCGCTGCGAAATACATCGCGACAGGCAAGACGGACTTCACGATCGGGCTTGGTAGGATTTGATGCGGCAACCTTAAACGCCACCGGTACCACCGTATCAAATTTAATAATGTCAGCAATATCGTAAATAAAAGAGAGCGGCTTGCCGGTATGCAGGAAACCGACGGCGGGGGCATAACCGGCAGCCAGTACCGCGGCTTCAGTAATGCCGTATAAACAAGATGTCGCTGCACTAATACACTGATTCGTCACATCACCCTTTTCCCAATCCTTAGGATCATAACGACGACCATGCCACGTCACACCATGACGCTTAGCTAATAACTCGTAGAGCTTACGAACCCGAGCCCCTTCGATACCGCGTAGTTGATCCACACTTCTTCGCGAGGGAGCCTCTTCCCCAAAACGCAGCTCAAACATCTTACGAACCACCTTTAAGCGCAGCTCTTCATCCAACGCTAACTTGGCTTGATATAACAGTCGATCAGAACGCGCTCCTCCGGGTTGCCCAGAGGCATAAAGACGCACACCGGCTTCACCTACCCACACCAATAAGGTACCCACCGTTGCCGCTAATTTGACCGCAGCATGGGATACCCGCGTCCCAGGTTCCAACATAATGCACGCCACAGAACCTACGGGAATATGGGTACGTACACCATTTTTATCCAACAACACAAAAGCCCCATCTATTACATCCACCTGGCCATATTCCAGGAAGATCATTGAGAGGCGGTCTTTCATTGGGAGGGGTTTGAGAGGGGGTAACATGGCACTCCTTTGCGCTACATTTAAACTAATTCGTCAAACAAGTCATCACTTCAATTGGCGATGATGCTGTGCAATCTGCTTTATCGCCTGAAGCTTAACACCCGCTTGTGTCGCAAACTCCGGCCAGCGTGCAATAGCATCACTCACCTGTTCAATAATACTTTTCATCTTTGTACTGGATAGTGAAATACTCGCACCAAGCTGCTGAATATCGTCCAGCGTAAAATGGTCTCGCTTACCGTTAAGGCTCATCTGGTGTTGATTGGTCCACACGCCACCAGGATTATGGGCATAGGTCATATCGTAAGCGGGAGATAACGACCACGCGCCAGTTTCATCCATCAGGAAAGCAATATTTTTAGTATGATCATCCTGATTGCGAGCAAGTACGTTAAAAATAATGCGTCGATACAGCTTCACGGCATCCGCTTTGCTCAGCCTCATTTGACGCATCACAGCGAAAGCCTGCTCATAGCTATAAGCCCCCGCCTGATTAAAATCAAAATGGGCCAATCCACAAAGGGATTGCATATGTAAGCGCTTACCCGCAACCCGGTCAAAGCGACGGGTCATAAAATGAGCGCGTCCATTTTCCTCCATCAAGCGGCACTCACTCATGGTAATGCCTGCCTGACGCGCCATTAATGCATAGGCATATTCAATACGTCCGTAGCCTTGAGGCTCTCCCAACTCGCTGTCGCTAACACCATCAAACTTCAGCAACCAGTAATCAAACCCCTCAGGTACTTCTCCCTGACCGGAGATCACCTGCCCTGCCTGATCCATAGCGATTACAGCCTTAGGACGTGCACCACCCGCAGAGGTACCCACCCGAAGAATATCCAGTATCGCCTCGCTATTCTGCCCCTCATCCTCGCCAAGGGAGACAGCCAACGCCTCTCGCTGACTCATTACCTGCTGCGCCAACGAGACCAATTCAGCTATCTCAACAGGTACCGATTTATCAAGCCCTTTGTTCATCAACGGCCTAAAAGTCAGTGCCCCCATACCTCGCTGGCCGGTATAGCACAGACGCTCCACAGGACTAAAGCCCATGCCACTACGCCCCTGGCGGGCCAACCAGGCATCAATAATCTGATTACCAAACTTATCCGGCAATGCATCTGCCAACAAGCCAGGCAAACCCAGAAAGGTGTCTCTATTCAATGCGGGGAAATAAAACAGCCCCTCTCCCTGGCGAGCCTGTTGTAAGCTCATATGAACAGGAGAAAGCTCCAGCCCTCGCCGCAGAAAATCCGGCACGTACTCAAATACCCCGTATCCACGATCCGCCAACCAGGAAACTGCACCAATCTGCTCCCCCCACAGCCATACCTCAGCCGTATCCACCTGCGCTACCATGCGCTCTCCTCATCCTCATCACCCCGGGAACCAGAGGCACGCTGGCGCGCATGGCCACGCTGCTTCGCCAACTGTAGCGGACTAATATTCACCTCAGGAATCAGCCCATCTAACTGGTCCAGCGCTCCTAGCTCCCGTAACACCGCAATCACCGTCGCCAGCTTCGCCCGCCCCTTCTCCAGTGCCTTGATCGCATTCAAAGAGAGCGCAACCCGATCCGCCAACGCTTGCTGAGTAAGATTCCGACGCAACCGTAAAGCACGAAAACGCCGACCCAGCTCAGCTTCAACTTGTTGATCACTAACAACATTAAAATCCATAAAAGACCTAATTAAGGCTATTAATAGTTTAATAAGGATTTAATAATCCATATTAAGCCTATTATAGATCAAAAATCACAAACTTTAATTAATAGATCAAAAAAAGGCTATTAATAGCAAAATATGAAGTAAAAGACCTTTTTTAGTCTAAAAAACAAGAAAACACCCCTCTCTTATATCTGGAAATGCCGGACCTTGAAGGGGCTCCCCAAGGCTATCCACTTCCCCCTTTATGAAGGCTCCATCCTGCTCGATGGGCACGCCCCAGGAAACCGCTCACGTCGATCACCCCCAATATGGGAACCATAGACCCCAAATTGGGTGTGATTAAATTTTCGATGCACTTACACCAAACAGCACTTTTTATACTTTTTACCGCTACCACACGGGCAAGGATCATTACGCCCTACCTTTTCCACCTCCCGCTGGTAAGGCTGCTCCACTGGCTCTGGCTCCAAAATAGCGGCAATCGTAAAATAGCGCTGCACACCATCACTCAATACCTCAGCAATATTTCCCCACTCTCGAATAAATCGTTGTGGGTCTGGATTATTTTTCAGTGTCTCCGACCACTCAGCAAAAGCTACGAAAAGACTCAACATCGAATCATGATCTTCCCGTAGATCCCCCACATCCTGAGTTGCCAGAAAAGCATGTGCCTCAGACCAAGCCGCCTCACACTCCATATAGCCAAGCAGATAACCATGACACCACTGACGAAAGCTCTCTGGTGGCTCGCTCTCCGTCAGCGAATAAAAATCCGCTAACAAAAAACGCTCCTCCGACAACGCCTCATAGAGTTGGTCACTAAAACATAACCAAGCTTTGAGAATATCCTCATCACTAAACCACTGATCCAATCCCAGGCTATCATTACCCAGCGCAAGAAAAGACAGCTCTGAAGACAACGGCTCATCAGGATGACTCAACAACGCCACCATCGCCCCCTGAAACTCATCGATATCCATACGGATATCTGTCCGTTCCGGAGAGGTTAAAAAGGCTTCGATGACAGATAAGGCCTGCTGATAGTCAGAGTTCATGTATATCCTTTGTGTATAAAGAGCGTTAAATACGGCGAACTAGCATTAGGCCACAGCCGATCTTTCAAGCCGGAGCAACTGAAAGCATTCCACACCCCAGAGACTTAGCTGGTCCCAATCCTGATTCCAAAATAGTAGAAAACGCTTTGGGGTCAATCAGTATCCCGATTCCCTCATACCGAACCGGTACAATTTTTCCAGCGTGAGTACTTTTCTTAAAGTACATGGGCAAGCAAGGAGATACCTGCACTTCTTCAAGATTCACGATGCCATCCAGCTTTCTCGCTAACCATCGCAATTGCTCCTCTTCCCGAATCAATGGCACTCGACAAGACTTCACCTCTCCCTTGCTGTTTTTGCGACCTTTCACATCCTTAATGGTTTTGACGGGGTTAGCTTTAAGTAGAAAACGAATTCGTTGTCCTTTAGAAAGGCTCAACATATAAGGGCGGGTTGCTTGCACTTCAATCGCCTCATCAGCATCAGCCGGCTCCTCACGGGACTGCATTAACAATATTGCACCCTGCCCTGCTTTTTCTCTTTCAACTCGAAATAGAAAATCACGATCATCATCTGGACGATTTGGAAATAACTCCCATAATGCCTTATGCAAGGTATAAGCGTTTCTAGACTTAGGCCAAGCAACATAAACTCGACTAAGATACATGATCACCCTCCTTATGAATGGATACATAGCGAGTTGCAAACTGTCGCTTGCGTCCGTGAATCGGCACATCACGCACTAATAGCTTAGGCTTACCTTCATCAAGAGATTCACTATAGATAATACCACCTAGTGGCTTCACTAAATTCAATGCTGCCAGTTCATTCTTAGCACTTACTCGATCATGAAACAGCGGTCGAACCAAAGGGCAGGAGCGTCTCCCAAGAAAAGGGGTAAACACAGGCTTATTGATTGCAGTGATTAATGCTTCCAGCGATAGCAATGGCTGATCTGTTAACCAAATCACCACGGTGTATTTCGCCTCTTGAAGATACTCTCGCCAAGTTTGAATGGTCTCATTGGACTTAAGCCCTTGATACTCTTTTCGGGCGTCTTTTACCGTATGGTAATCAATCATCTTGATCGGTTTGCTATCAATTCTTACCGCGAATAGAATGCTGGAAGCCAGTGCTTGAAGTTTGTCTTGCTCAGTTCGCCGATACCCTAAACAGGCGGCAAGCAAACCCAACAAGCCACTGCGGGTAGGAAAAATCTCGCTAGGCCGTCGATCTTCAAAGGTATGGCCGCCCCATGCTTGCATAGGGCCTTCCAATTTCAATACGAGATAGTCGGTCATAGGGATTACTCCTTACCGTCGTTTCTCACCCACTCTTCCAACGCTGGCAGAGTATCTTTCAAAGCTAGCCCTGGTGCGCCACTGGAATCCTGTAACATAAACACCGCAGCACGCTCATCCAGTCCATATCCGTTATGTACCTTCTGCCAGTAATCAATCAAGCTATCAATAGATGGCTTAAGGAAACCACTCCCCTTTTTATCCTTTACCGGTTGCTCAAAAGCGTTGGCAAGAGAGATCGGCATATCACTATAGGTAGCCATGGTAAATTCAGCTAAGTTATGTGCTGCGGTACTTTGCTGTTTGGCACTAGGCACAATAGTAGAAAGCATATGAGCCAAGTGAGCACCTATTTCCACTGCCCGTTCACGGCTGGCACCACCCAAATTCTCCTGAAGCTGCTTTAAATTTAAGCTGGCATAGCGATAGAAAACGCCCGAACTAAACTCCTGAGTATCCAGATGGCCAGATCCCAACTCTTGGAAATCATCGACTGCGGTAAACCAATCGATATCAGCATCTACTGCATGGGTGGTAATGGTATGAGCTAACGCCATAGCCCCATCTACTTTGCCCACCTCACTCATCAAACCAGAGGTTGCCATGCGCCCGGAAAGTGCCACGTCAATCGCTTGACCAATTGCTTGTCGTAGGCCTGAAAAATCTTTTTCGATCTTCTTTTGTAGCTTTTTAGCATCCAATCCTTCAGCCTCTCCAGCCTGAATCTCCTGACAAACATAGGCCACTTCTTCCACCACCCAGGGAGCAACCGCATCATCACTCACATCGGCATTAATATCATTTTTACCTGAAATCCACTCTACAGCTTTGGTAATGGTCTCTTGAGGGAAACGTTCAGCTAACTCTTGATGCATCAGCGTAATCACATCATTTAGTCGCTTTGTTCGAATGCTGGGCTGTCCTAAATGCTCGACATAATAATCACTCTTACGCATCGCACGCTTTAAGCTCTGACTTGAGATACGTACACGACGCTTACCACCAAATAGCGCCGACTTTTGCATATTCATATCATCCCGATTCAGGCAGGAAGGACTATGGGAAATCAACACGTGGATATTTAGAAAATTCTTGTCACTCATTACTTATCTCCTTTTTCAGAGCGTTTGGTTCCTACATTCAAAAAATAGTCTTCCAATAGATTACGCTTGTTACGCTCATCGTAATCCCAATAGAAAATCATATTGCCGAATTTATCCCAATCGACGGTAGGCTTGATCTGCTGCACCAATCGACGTAACTGAATAATGTCATTGGGTGATTCTGAACGAATCACCTGAAATAACCGTATCTCACTCACACCAGACTTTGCTAATTGCTTACCCAGTGATTCAGCGCCTTCTGCATGCTTTACATGGGGAAGGAAAAAGGCAACGCGCTGCCAATAGGCATTAGTGCCCATTCCCGCCATCAGCCGATAAAATGAAGGTATCTCAACTAAATCATCTGGTTTAGTTGCGCGCTTTAATTCCGCTTTCAATCCACTCACTTGCTTCTGTAGTTGATCATAGCGCTGATAAAGCGCAACGAAATCTGGTTTATTATCCTTTACAGCCTCCATAAATCTCTCCTTAGTGATTAATCTCAGCCAATGACTTCTCCAATCCTCTGCGGGCAATCGCCAGTGCCTGAATCATCTTGGGTTCATTTTGATAGGGTTCGGTGACTTGATTAAAGATGTTACGAGTAATTTGATGTAGTTGTTGGCGATATTCAGACAGAGCTTGCTTACTCTCTTTAAAGTTCATACGGCGCAACATGCTATGAACCGTGGGCTCGGTTTGCTGATAAAACCGATGCTCAGCTTGCTCATATACAGCTGCTCCGGTCGCCTTAAAAAATCCGTATAGCTTTTTACGTAATTCACTTTTATAAGCCAATCCCTCATTCACGACACGACTGATCAATGCATCATGATTTTCCCACTCTTTAGCAATGCTAAATAGCTCATGTCGACGCTCAAGAATAGAAGCTTGTTTGTTGCGATATCCCCCAACCAACAGGTGGAGCATACGATTGTCAGATAAAAAGCATTTTGCCTGTATTACAACGGGTGCCGGAATGTGTCCCTCTTTATCACTCTCTTTCTGAATCAAAAATTGATTTAGCAAAGTCCAAGCAGGAGCACTGGTGGTAAATGAAGAAAACTTCTCGTCTTTCTGTCCTTTTGCAATCTTAAAGGTTCTCGGACCTAAAGGATGGGGCCATACCCCGTCAAAGTCATAAACAAACTTCTCTTTTTTAAAACCAATATAGCGGCTATCTTCATTACCACAGCAATCACATGTACCAATCTCTTCTTCACGCACTAACTCAATGTGTGCCGGCTGCCAAAATAATCCTCTTAGCAATCCTGTTTTATGTGCATAAACTTTCTCTCCTGCCTTGACCGGATCCACCCAATTTGGAAGTTCATTAGGCTCATCTTTCAACCATACAATGGTGTCATCCAGCACAGCGTGGCAGAGCACATTCTTCCACAATGTCTGGCGCAAATTATCACCCAATATGAGAGTATTGATGGGCGCACTGCCACGCAAACTCGCCTTAAAGCCGCCACCAAAACCGGGACAATTCATCGCTTGGTTAAACAACCCCAATACCGTACAGCTAGAGCAAAGACTTCCTGCCAAATCCGGCTCATTCACAAAGGTACTACTGGTTGCCCCCGTTAAACCGGCAAACAGCTTACTCATTTCAGTTAGCTCAGCAGACTTTACCCCCCGAGACTGCATAAACGGCGTATCTGGATGATCCAACTCAAACCAAGAGACCTTTTCCTCTATGGCGCTTAAATACTCTGCCTCACTCAGCGGCTGTTGGATGCGTGTTTTAAGTTCGCCCCCATCTTTAGGTGTAAACAATACTTGAACCAGGCTCACCAATAGCTGTAAGCAGGCCATCTCCATATCGTCCCTCGTCAGGCTGATCTGCCATACCTGCTCCTGAGTCAGCAATGTCTTCAAGCTTATGCGCCTAAAATCCCCCTGGTGTTGTACCGGTATCCATTCATCTATCAGCAAGTTCATCCACTTTCTCCTTAATTTACATTTTGATCACCGCAACCAATGCAACAATCAAAGCCAGGGCGACCAATCCATACGGCGTAAACTTATTTAGCGCCACAACAATCTCTCTGATAAAGCCATTCATCTCCTATTCTCCAGCTCAGCCTTTTTTAAGAAGAATAGAGGCTAAAAAATAAATTTGCAAGGTATTAGGTTATGTATTAAATTTATCAATGTTCCTCAATTTTTGGGGATGAACCAGTATTTGGTTAAGTATTATTAGCTAAATCAATGTGTTCCCCACATCGTGGGGATTGGAGAGGCGAATTCTCGCCTCTCTCACTCCATATCCTCTTTAGCTATTTCTGTTATCTTTTTCCGCGCCTGTTGTATGGACTGATGCAATTTCGCCTGCAATACCTCACGGGGTGGTAGTACCGTTAAATACTCCGCGACATGAATGCCACTTTTATCCAGCTCCAATAACTCTATCTGTTCTTGATTCTTATCTGCGCAGAGAATGATACCCAGCGGGGTCTCTTCCCCCTCCTCCTGTTCATACTTGGCGAGCCAGCGCAGATAGAGCTCCATCTGTCCTTTGTGCTCGGCCTTGAACTTTCCTGTTTTCAGTTCAATGGCAACCAAGCGCTTAAGTTTGCGGTTATAAAGCAGCAGGTCAATGTAGTAGTCTTCGTTGCCCAGCTGAATCCGGTATTGACGGGCGATAAAGGTAAAGCCTTTTCCCAATTCCAACATGAAACCTTCCAGCTCACGGAGTATGGCATCTTCCATATCCCGTTCTATGTAGTGATCATTAAGGTTGAGAAAATCGAGAATGTAGGGGTCTTTAAGTAACATAGATGGGGATATCTGCTTCTCCTGACGTAGCTTTTCGATATCGTGTCTTACCGTCTCTTCAGGCTTTCTGGAAATAGCCGTACGCTCATAAAGCTGAGAATCAATGCGCTCCTGTAGTTGGCGAGTTGACCAGTGCTCTACGCGGCACATCTCTCCGTAAAACTCTCGCTTGAGCGGGTCTTCGATATAGATGAGTGATTTAATATGGGTCCAGCTCAATTGTCTCCGCAGTGCAGAGACAATCTCTTGATCGGGAAAACTCTCCGCAAAGCGGAGACAATGGCGCAACTGCTTGTCACCCCAGCCCCGCCCATAAGCTTGGGTAAGTTGTTGAGATAATCCTACAATCACCTGTTTGCCATACTCGGCCCGCTCTTCCTTAAGCAGGTCAACCCGAATACGCTGTCCAACCTGCCAATAGAGCCAGGTAAGTTCCGCATTTACCGAGGAGGCAACACGCCCTCTTGCCTCATCAATTAACTGGCGTACATCCTCAAAAAGCAGATCCTTAGGCACTACAGTCCTCCTTTTCCAAGCCATACGCTTTGCTGTAGCGTACGGTCACTCCCTTGAAATTTCCCTCCCAACCAATATCTGTTTGTATCAGGGGAAGTTGTGTTAATCCATCACCCACCGTTAAAAAGCGACTCCAGCTTTTCAGTGGTACCGATACAAGATTGAGATTGATCTGCTCATCTTTCCACCATGCGTCAATGTTCTGAATAGACTGACCATCAAGCAGCGTGACACCATTGCAAATTTCCACAACAGGCAACAGATTCAGATTCATCTCTCCATCACGAGTCAATACCGATACATTGCTGTCCGTATCCGAAAACTCGGAGACTTTACTCTTCATCATTTGTGCTGCGCAGTAGGCAGCGGCGCTAGATTCATTACTATACTTTTCAAAGCTGGTAATCACTTCAGGAGGCTCGTCTCCCCACACCTCCTCTTGATATACCTTTTCAATCCATTTCCGATAGGCATCAGGAAAGACGATTTTCCTCTCGGCCTTAAGTAGCATCTGTGCAGTACGCCATAGCACGCGGGTATTTCCATAGATCAACTCATGAAGTCCGTAGTCCTCATCATCCGGGATCAATACAGTGCATCGTGGTTGTTCAAATCCACTAGGCCGTTGACGTGGATGACGGTGCAGCCTTCCCATGCGTTGAAATAACAAATCAATCGGGCATAGCTGAGTAATCATCCAATCAAAATCGAGATCCAGACTCTGCTCTACCACTTGGGTTGCGATCAGAATACGGCCTTGCTGACGCTCGCCCTCTTTACCATATGTCTCAAGTATTGAAGCCTCAATCGCCTGACGATCACAAAAACGATAACGGGCATGAAATAGATCCACGGTTACCCGCTGCTGTTGTCGTAACCGTTTAGCCGTTTGCTGCGCCACATCCACTAAATTGCAGATGAATACCACCTGCGCACCTTGTTCTGCCGCTTGAAGCATCTGCTCAATCAACTCATCATCAGCCAGTAAGTCGGGCTTCTCCTGCACCTCAATACCAACAATTCGCTCCTCAGGCAGGTCATCATTATCCAGTTTATAGGGTGTAATTTTACCCTCTCGATTGACATTAGTTACCAGTGGATAAGGCTCACGTCTATTCGCCAAAAGATCACCCTGCCAACATTTCACTAAAGCGCTACGCTGGTGATAAGGCAGCGTAGCAGAGAGCAATAATGCGCTTCCCCCCATCTCCCGCTGTTGGCGCAACACCTCACCCAACAACCCGTACATATAACTGTCATAGGCATGCACTTCATCAACAATCAGAACACTTTTTCCAATACCAAAACCCCGTACAAACTTATGTCGCATAGGTAATACCGAGACCAATACCTGATCAATGGTGCATACACCTATCTGTCCAAGAAAAACCCGCTTACGACTAGAGGATAGCCACTGCGCACACTGTACCTTTGCCTCATTCTCGTCCTGTGGAGTGTTTGCAAAATAGTTTTGTTGGATTTTCCAAAATTGATCGTTAAATGTCGACTTGCCATGGGCAAGTACTAAATTGGGATGATCTTGAAACAATATCGGTGCGATAGTTTCCAGTCGAGTTAACATCGCATTGGCTGTCGCCTGAGTAGGTAATGCAAAGATAATACTATCGGCAAGCCCCGCATCCAGAATCCGCCACGCATAAGCCAATGCCGTCTCTGTTTTCCCTGAGCCAGTAGGCGCTTCAATTAAGGTTAGTCCCTGCTCAACAGGAAATTGTGTTACCAACGTTTGTAACTGCCTTGGCTCTACACCGTATTCATCAGGTAACAGGTCGACAACGCTTTTAAAGGGTTGTTTCGCGGCAATCAATCCACTCTTCTTCAGTAATGTTTCTGCAATTGGCAGGCGGGACTCGTAGTAAACATCCAATGCTTGCTGCTGAGATAAAAAATAGAAACCCTCTTCACTGTTTGAGCCCAGCCAATCCGCTACGGAACAGTAACCTGTAATCAGGGGATTAAAAGAAGGTGGAAGATCTTCAATAGAGAGTCCAGCGGGTTTAAGGAAAAGCAATTCGAGTGTATAGACCCAACGAACACGTGCGGCTTTATCATGCTCAATAATTGAACTGTCCGCATCGCACGATTCATCCAGCAATATTTCTGATGAGGGATAGTCGGGCACCTCCCCATGGTGCCCTGTCACTGCAGCCAACCATGGGCTCCACCGATCCCACCGTTCAGTATCATATTCACTCCATCCCATTAATGCCTGGAAATCGAAATAGAAGAGTGAATAACCTGCCGGGCCGTGAAAGTAAGGCCCCGACACTGCAACTAGATCGGGATCAAAGTCAGGATATACCTCCCGCATGGCATGGGATGCTTTTAGTTGAAATCGAATATCCAACTTGCCGTAATCATGCAAAGCAATAAAGAAAAGGAGCCACGCTTTTAGTTGTTGAAGACTATAGCTTGCATCACTAGAAAACAGTGATTGGAGCGCGGGATCAACCTCCCACCAACTATCTGCCACTGCGGCCACATCCAAGCAGTGATAAGGAAGAAGGTGATAAGAAACTAGCCCCTCTCCTTGGCCAATCTTCTCCCATCTATGCCGCTGCACCTTTCTATTCAGCTGCTCAAGGCTCAGTTTGTACTTTGTACAGATCGCAGCTTCGTTCAACTCGCCAGATTGATAATCTATCTCCAGCTCGGTTCTCGCCTTGCCCCAATACTTGTAATAACTTTCCTGACCACTCATCCCTATTCCCATTGGCACTATTTTTTGCATGGTAACTAAGGGAGTTATGGCTGGCAATAGGGTTGCGTGCGACCTAACAGATCGATAAGTTTTCGTTGTCGTTTTTCCAAGGCTTGGTATAGGTGTTGGCGTCCACGTTCGGCCAGTAGAGTATGGGTGACTTGATGGCGTTGTAGCTGACGTTGCAGCGAGATAATTTCGGCGTTTAACGCCAGGCAGGTACGTTGGCGAGATGCCATCTCACACTCATTCATGCTTGTCTTTTTTCTCGGTTTGCAGGAAGGAGAGGTCTAATACGTCGTATTCCATGGCGGTAAAGAGCTGGATGAGAAAGGCGGCGCTGAAGTCACCACGCTTAATACGCACTTTTAGGTGCTGCGGCGTGATGTGCGTCATGCCCTGTTGATGCAGGCGTTCGGCCAGTTGGTGATAGTTGATATTTCGCTGCTGCATGCCGTTGTGAACAAAGCGGCGGGCGATGTCGATCCACTCGGTGGTGATAGTTGTTTTATCGGTATGGTTCACGATTCGCTCCCTGCTTTTCTCGTGCTATGGGCAGGCGCGCTGATTAATCTGTTTGAGCAAGGTCACGATACGCGACCATGACCAGGGGAGTGAGTCGGCAACACCGATTTGCGCGGTTTCGAATGTGCGCATGAGTAGCATCAGCACAAGCAGCCGTCTTGCCAGTAGCTCTTCATGCATTTCGATCACCCAGGCATTCGCCGCCTCTCTACGAGGGATATTTTCAATCTCCGTGGTCAGTAGGTGAATTTCGCTAAGTAGCTTTTGAATAATGGACATGAATCTCTTCCTTGGGCAGTAAATATTCCAAATGGCTGATCGAATAAAGATATAAACATGAGAATGACTCATTTTTGAGTCTTTTTCAACATATTTGATATATACAATTCTAATATGATGACAGAAAACAGAAAATCAGTTCTCATAGAGCAATGACCTCAAAGCACTACAACAAGCATGACTGGGAACTGGCTGCTCGCAAACTCATTAGGGTTGAAATGGCTCGCCAGGACGTGGACTACGGTGAACTCTCAAAAAGAATGACAGCGATGGGAATCCCTAATGTCACTGCGAAAAACTTAACCACCAAGATTAACCGTGGCACCTTTCCTGCCTTTTTCCTAATGCAGGTCCTGATTGCATTGAAATGTGATCAGGTTGATTTAAAAAAACTACCAATCCCATTCTAGCGAAGACAAATAAACCCTCTACGATAAGGTCAACATTCAAAATTTGCCGATACGGAAGAAGTATCAATAATCCCTACCTTGCATGATTCCCTTTTTGGGCTAAAACATATTGGCTTCAATCCAATTTAGTCTTGAACAGTGAGGTGATCGATGTTTGATTTTATTTTCGACAATATACACTGGATATTTTCGGGAATCGGTGTTTGGGTGATTCAATCTATTCTGAAAAGACGCGAGAACCATAAGCCCTCATCACCACAGGAGATCGCCTCGCCCTCTCATCATGAACTAAGCCCTAACATCGTCAACGAATGCTCTGCTCCACAAACTGAAGAAGAAAAACTCACCTCCCGATTTTGCACCGTACTTGAACTCATGAATGAAGGGAGAGGTAATGCTAAGTTTACCCTCCCTCAACTTGCCCAAGTGATGGGGCTGGAAAAAATCAGTGATCTGGAAAATGTCATGACGGGTAAGGTGGAACCCAATTTCGCCTTCATTGAGCATTTTTGTGAGTGCTTTGGTGTGAACCCTCGTTGGCTAAAAGAAGGTGTAGCATCGCCATTTTCCAATGACGACAGCACAAAGGGCGATCCTCTTTGGTATCTGGATGAGATCAAGGCATTAAATCCACAGGGCATCTTTTTCATTCGTGAAAAATCCGACTCAGCCCCCGCCTTTATTTTGCTTAAGCTATCCGATTTCAAATACAAGATTCTTCGCCGATCCTGGCATATCAGTGGTGATGTCGGTGCTGGTGGGCAATCACAACTTGTCGGCTTTTATAAATTGATTAAAAAGCTCTGCCGTGGAATGGATTTCGGCTCCCGATGTGGGGGTTTGATATTAGAGCATCATGAATTTGAGGCACTACGTACTGGCCAAATCTTTCCTGGTAAATACATTCTCCATCGACATGAAAACCCTTGGTGGGATGATCTTATCGATATTCATCACAAATACCCAATTGCTGAAAACTATCGGCACTGGTATGGCCAGAGTTTTATTGATGCACAAGATATTATTAAATGGAAGTTAGCAGATAGTATAAGTTGAAGCCCCACGGGTGTGGGGAACACAGTCCACTCTTTCAGGCATTCGTCGATGATCTCGGTTCATCCCCACGGGTGTGGGGAACACAGCTTAGGCTTACCATTCCAGTAGCTAACACCCGGTTCATCCCCACGGGTGTGGGGAACACCAATAATAGTGATATCGCCAAATGTCTCCGCGCGGTTCATCCCCACGGGTGTGGGGAACACGTAGGTGCCCGGTAATGCCTCGCATAATCGCCCGGTTCATCCCCACGGGTGTGGGGAACAC
>JBNKQQ010000080.1:0-81008 GCA_050295955.1 Thiohalomonadales bacterium | reverse complement strand
CGTACGTCTCTTTCTTGTTTGTAGGCTCTTTTCCATCATAAGTCTCCAATGTGTCAACTTATTTCAGGACGGGACATAGGAAATAAAAAGGGGAAAACCGCATGGTTTTCCCCTTCCTCAACTATATCTGTGCTATAGCACTATTATTTAGAATCAAATATTACTGATCAAATATAATACGCAAGCAAGATTGATAACACTGAGCACATAAAGTGGAATGAACAATCGCACATTATTACTGCTAGGTGTCGATTCAGAGATAGCTTTATGTACCGCTGTATTAACAGCATCTATCACTGCCCCGTTGACTTCTGTTGGCTGCGTAGAAGAAACCGCATCCGTAATTTGACCATTAACTGAAGTTGGAAAAGACATAGAAAACTCCTTTTATCCGTATAATTAAGTGAATAGATATCGGTATTAATATAGCAACATTTAGCTATCACTATTGCAGCTAAGCAACCTTTAATATCGCCAATAACAAATCCCAATACTGCCCTACCGTTTTTATCTCAACCATTTCATCAGGACTATGGGGATAACGGATAGTTGGACCGATAGAGACCATGTCCATATCAGGATACGGCTCTTTGAACAGACCACACTCCAATCCAGCATGGATGACCATAAACTCCGCCTCTTTGTTATAGATTTTCTGATAGGTCTCTTTCACCTTTGCAAGAATCAGTGAGTGGGTATCTGGCTTCCAGCCAGGATATGCACCACTCTCTTTAAACTCAGCTCCGGCAAGTTGTGCTAAGGCATGTAACGTTGAAACAATTTCATCTCGACCCGAATCGATTTGTGATCGCACTAATGAGAGTAGAGTAGCGTGTTGCGAATTCATACTGATTACACCAAGGTTCAGTGATGTTTCAGGTAATCCATCTATCTCATCACTCATGCGCATCACACCATTAGGCGATGCATGAATAAAATTAATCAAAGTCGATTGACTCTGTACTGTCAGCACCTGCTCAGGTTGTTCAGAGGGTTCCAGTGTTAACGTCACATCGGGATCAGCGATTGCCAGTTCTGAGGCAACACGCGCCTGATAATCATTAACAGCCTGTTGCAATGTAGAAACATTTTCTTTTCGAACGCTAACACTGCACCGCGCTTCCCTTGGAATCGCATTACGCAAACTACCGCCGGTGAAATCGAACAGCTGCAATAACTCACCATACTCAAACAAGAAACGCGCGAGCAATTTATTAGCGTTGCCACGACCCAAATGAATATTTACCCCTGAGTGTCCGCCCTTAAGGCCTGAGATCTTCAATTCATAAGTATTGCCACTATTAGCATCCCATGGCTGCCATGACAAAGGGAGTGTGGTGGTCGCATCCACACCACCCGCACACCCCATATAGATCTCTCCCTCTTGTTCTGAGTCGGTATTAATAAGGGTTTTGGCCTCCAGCACACCGGCTTTTAAGCCAAAAGCCCCCGTCATACCCGCCTCTTCATCAATAGTCAGCAACACCTCTAATGGACCATGGGGAATATCATTACTACCCAGCACCGCTAACGCAGAGGCCATACCAATACCATTATCAGCACCCAAAGTTGTATTCCGCGCCTTCACCCAATCCCCATCAATCCAGGGTTCAATAGGATCAAGGGTAAAATCATGCTGCTTATCGGCATTCTTCTGCGGCACCATATCCATGTGAGCTTGAATCACCACGGGTGTACGGTTTTCCATACCAGGCGTTGCAGGCTTGCGAATAATCAGATTACCCACCTCATCTTCAATTACCTGCAAGCCCCTATCACGTGACCAAGCCTGGATATGCTCACTAAGCTGCCTCTCGTGTTTGGAGGGATGAGGAATCGCACAGATCTGTTCAAACCATTGCCATAATGGCTGAGGATAGAGATGGGCAAGTTGTGCCATTGAGTTACCTTTTAATGGTGGATTTAAGAAAACGATTATTAGGCTATAACTAGTAGCATAATGAGAGAATAATGTCACTTAGCGACATTTTATTGAAAGGCACCCTAAGCTGGCTTTGAGAGTAGCTTTGTAAAGAATGAGTGGTTGGATTAATTAAGATAGTATGTACTATATCGCTATGATGGAAAATCACTTCAAAAAGTACAAATAGAGTCGTTGGATTTCGTGATAGAAATCCAACGACTTAAAACACAATTTATGCTCTACATGCCATCCCAAAAGAATTCCACACGTATCCCGCTTGGCTCATAGCAAATCATATGCTTAGCCGGCCCAGCTCGCAGTGGCTCCGGGGCAAACTCTACTTTCAGCCCGGCAGCCACTACCTTGTTATGAATACTCTGTAATATCTGTAAGGAATTCACCTTAAATGCAACATGGTGCAATCCAACATTGTGGTTTTTATCAAAAAGATTGGCATTTGCTGGATCAGTCACTTGCCACAGAGTCACCATATTGCTCCCATCAGTAACAAAGATAGCTGGGTAATTAGGATCACGTCGTACTTCCTGCCAGCCCAACAAATCAATGAAGAAAGCAGCGCTCTCTTCAAGACATGTTACTGCAAGACCAATATGATGTACTCCCGCTGTCATCGCTTCATTCATACCTTATCCCTTTTTCACTTAATATAATAATTATCCAGCAAGAACTTTATATGCTGCTGATACAGCAACTCCGCGCTGAATCGATGCATTGACACGACTTAGCACATCATCCAACGCATTGAGACAAAGTAACACGTTACGAGTATTACTGGCGTATCCCATCAAGCCAATGTGCCACACGCTACCTTCCATAGAACCAAGGCCAGAACCGATTTCCAGATGATAATCGTTAAACAACATAGTCCCTGATTCAGGATTCGGATATCATCCTCAACACGGCAAAAGTCTCCCGTTAGCACCACAGCGAGTTGAAAACTCTCGCATGCGCTCCTGCAGATTAGGGCTTAAATCAATAGCCAGTTGAGACACAGCATCCTGCACAATACACAGAGGCGAGGCCGTAGCACTGACCTCGCGGTGCTCTAGGCTTTGGCAGAATCTCCGAGCAATATCACAGGCATCCGTACAGGTCAGCTGATCATCCAGTTCCTTCAGCCAGCCTGGATCCATTCACGCAGATAGGCACCAGCGCCTTTTTCAACTTCACGACCTTAGTCGGATTGTCTATCCAGCTCTGCTTGCAGCATCACCCCAGCACGGCCAATGAAATTTCGTTTTCCTCCCTGAATAATTTAGAGACAAAAACCAGGATCAATGGTGCATTACCTGCACGGAGCGGCCTCCAAGCCGCATGCTCGGAAAGCAAGCGCTGATAACGGGCATAAAGAACTGCAGCACTCATAAACTACACAAACTTCAACCAGGTCTGTTCCGTCACAATTAACAACGGTAAACCCTTCTCTTTGAGCTTGATCGCCTTTTCGATCTTACGGCCGTGACTGGAAAAACGCCAATCGCGGCTGGCGAGGGAACCAATTACCAATACGGTAACATCGTTAGTGACATTCCCTTTCACGGTTGCACCTAACCCCAGTGCGGTAGACTCTACTGCTTTACGAGGACCAGTAATGAACTTGCCTGTAAAGCAGATGCATTGATCCTGATGAGTAAAGGAATCAATCGCATCCTCAAAGAACTCCGTCGACAGACCATGGGCCATACCGGTCTCTTCAAATCGTTGGCCGGTGATCTGCTTGATTGTCTCTAATAGATCTTCGTTCTCTTCAGGGGTAATCACACCATCTTCCAGAATCGTATCTAGGCGTGAAATCAAAACACTGGCTGGCCATTCACCAGATATCGCCTGATTGGCATTCAGCCAATCACAAAGCATCGCAATTTCAGGTTCACTCAGCTGACCATCCGCCGCTATCCCTGACAGCAACCCCAGCAATTGATTGATACTGTTTTCAACCGTGACATGCCCTAACTGGCGATACTCAACAACGTCGGCCACCAGCTGATTCAGATCCTCCAATTCCTCAGTGGTAATATAGCCATCCTGCAGAATATCCTCGATGAGATCCAACAGATCCACTACATCGCCATCCTTAGCAATCACCTCCTGTGAACGAAGCCAAACATTGAGAAACAGCAACTCCTGCTCAGTCAACCGCTGATCAGCTACTACCCCTTCAAGAATGCCCTTTAGGCCAAAAAGCGCTTTTTCACGGTTGCGGGAATGGTTAAGGCCACGACTAAGGGGCTGATTATCGGCATCTAACATCAAGAACTCCTTTTCATTAATTCTGGTTTTCAGACAGTCACTTTTTTCAGAAACTTCGTAACTTTGTGCTTTGGTATTATCGACAACTGCGACATCAGAGAAAATGGCTCATTCCACCAAAAAAGGGGAGAACACCCCGTCTCCTGCATGCCATTTTTAATGATCTCAGCAACCTTTACTTCCCGGTTCTCCTTTAAACCTTTGAGGTATTTTTTCACACGCCTCCCTGTTACTTACAGTGCATCCGCCGTTATTGCCATCGAGTGATTATGTCTCACCTGCTCACACCCCGGCCCATCAATGCGGCTTTTTCCTCCTGATACGGGAGTTACCGCTATCCGGGTTGCGATTCTCTCCTTCAACGCCGAGACATGTGAGATTACGCCAATCAACTTACCCTCCTGCTGAAGCCCAGCGAGGGTTTCCAAAGCCGTCTCCAGTGCCTCATCATCCAGAGTACCGAAACCTTCATCAAGAAACAGGGAGTCTACCCGAACCTTTCGGCTGGCCATTTTAGAGAGGCCCAATGCCAGGGTGAGGCTAACAATAAAGCTCTCACCGCCTGAGAGGTTTCTGGTGGAGCGGATCTCACCTGCCTGATAGCCATCCACCACGTTCAACTCCAAGGGCTTCCTCTCATCACGAATCAGCAGGTAGCGATCCGTCATCTTCGCCAGTTGTCGATTGGCGTGGGATACCATCAACTCAAAGGTAAGTCCTTGGGCGAAGTTGCGGTACTTTTTACCATCTGCGGAACCTATCAGTGCATGTAGTTTTTCCCAGCGTTGAGCCTCCTTTCTCTGCGCGTCAATAGCAGACTGCTTTTGTTGGATCCTCTCTTTCGCCTGGGTGTTTTCGTGGAGTTTGTGTTTTAACGCAGCGATCTCCTCACGAAGATTTTTCAGGGCCGCCTCACACGCCTCATGTTGAGGTGACAACTCATCCAGAGATTGATCAGAAAGCTTCTTAGCCTGCTCATTGGCCAATCGGGATTCACGATCCTCTCGCCTGGCATTAAGATCGGCTCGCCGAGCTTCCAGTTGCTGCGCTCGAAGTGACAACTCCTCCCTCTGCTCAACACTCAATCTGGATTCCAGAAAGTGCTTTTCGTCTACAAAACCCAACGGGTTAAGGTCGCCAAGAAAATCGGCCTCTGCACTTTTCAGCTCCGGCGTACGCTGCTCAATGCGCTTTTGCAAAGCGGTCACATGGGCTTTGGCCGAAATCAATTTCTGTTGAAACTGCGCGCTCAGCGCCCTCTCGCTCGTCTCTGACTTTTCAGCATCGGTAATCGCTTGGTTCAAGCGCCTCTCTTCGTCGTCAGGATTCATATCGCCATAAGTACTTTTCCGCTCATCATGACTGGCGGCATACTCCTCTTCCAGCCTCGCCAGTGCTTGCCGCTTCTCTTCTAGGGAGGTGGATTGGGTTTCGATAACCGCATCCAGGCGCTGAAGTTCTGTGTTGATTTTTGAGATTTGATTTTCGATTTCTGACTTTTCTTCAAGCTTGGTTTTCCATTTATGCAAACGGTTTTCCAGGGCTTGAAGCACTAGCGTAGGATCGTCCGCTATCTCTGTAATGCCCAACGGTTGGAGTTTATCCAGCGCTTGCCTTTTCTGCTCATCACAACGCTCCCGAAGCGTGATCAATGCCAGCTTAAGCGCGGCGGCACGCTCTTCAGCGGCCTTTTTGTCTTGCGTTGCGCTCGCTTGTGCCTTTTCGCTCTCTGCCAGTTTTTGACTGGCACGGTTTTCCGCCTGTTGCAGTTTCTGCTTGGTCGCCTCTAACTCCTCCGCTTTATCGATAAGCTCGCTAAGGGCTTCGATCCTCTCTTCCAGCTCATCAGGCACGGGAACGTTGCCCTCGGCAAAGGGGTGCTCTTTGGCTCCGCATAAAGGACACGGCTTACCATCCTCCAACTTGGCCCGATGGACTTCCAGCTCGGCAATCCTGGAGAGAAATGCCATCTCCCGCAGCAGGCTCTCCTTCTCAGCTCGATATTCGCGCAGCAATCGTTCACCCAGCAGAGCCTCGTAGGTATCCACGCTTTGCTGCAAAGCCTCCGATGCCTCCTTCACCGCCTGCCGTTGAATCCCACTCTGTTTTTCACACGCTGCAAGCCGTTCAGTCTGCATTTCTAAGAGGGTCTCAGCTTCAGCGAGACCCTGCTCTTTTTGGGCTCGTTCTTTTTGTATAACAAGCAGGTTGGCAAGCTGCTCTTCAACACCTGCGAGACCACCCACCAGCCACTCATCCCTGGCGTGTTCTTCAAGATAGCGGTTGATCTGCGCCCGACTCTCTTCCGCCACAGCCCGCCTCTCCTGCTCTTTCAAGCGGGCTCGCTTGTCTACCTCTATTTTTTCCTCATCCCTGGCATAACCCTGCCGCCCCTCGGCCAGTGCTTTGCGCTTTTCAACTAGCCGTTGATCGAGAAGTCGGATCTTCTGGATAAGGGGTAATGAATGCTTCAGCTCACTCTTTGCCTGGATCACCTGCTGAGCCGCTGATGCCAGGCGTTCAGCCTGTGTGTTGACCGAGGCTTCCAGATCGGGCAAAGCCGACTCCTCAGTGCCCAAGCTCTGCTGATCCTCCAACTGCTGTTTTCGGATGGCAGAAAGGGTGGCGTAGACCCCATCCAGTTTAGCCGCCTTGTTGGCCTGATCTAGCTGATCCTGCTCGGGTTTAAAAGCGCTAACATCCCCCTCCAACTCAACCGCCTCTTCGGCGAGTGTCATCAACGCCTGTTTCAACTCTGCAATCGTAGTGAGCCAGGTAATCGCCTTACTCAGCAAAGCCGCTTTCTCCGAGGTTTCCCCCTCTAGCAGCTGCTTGACCACAAGATCCGTTTGTATTTCCTCCTCCTGCTCCGGTGCCAAAATGGAAATACCCGATATCTCCGCCCTAAGCAAATCGAGCTTTTCACGCTCTTCACGCTGACGCTCATGGACCCGGCAAGAGATTTCAGAATAGATCTCTGTGCCGGTTATCTGCTCCAATATGCGGGACTTCTGCTCACTATCGGCTCGAAGAAAGGTATCAAAGCCCCCCTGAGCCAACAAAATAGAGCGGGTAAAGCGATCAAAGTCCATACCGGTCTTCTCTTCGATCACCCCACATACCAGGCTCTTTTTGGTTTCCAACAGCTTTCCGCTATCGGCCTCCCAGATCTGATGTTCCTGATCCTGTAGCTTGCCATCCACCTTTTTACGGGCACGACGCTGCTCCCAATGGCAACGAAAACGCCCAGCCTGAGACTCAAACAACACCTCGGCGTAACACTCACCGGTTTGCCGGGAGATGATCTCATTCGCGCTCTTGGTAATCTTTCCCAAGCGAGGCGTCTCTCCATACAGTGCCAGACATATGGCATCAAGAATGGTGGATTTCCCGGCACCTGTCGGGCCTGTTAATGCAAAAATCCCATCAGCGATATATTCATCAGCGGTGAAATCGATAAGCCATTCACCGTATAGAGAGTTGAGGTTTTTAAATCGCAGTTCAAGTAGTTTCATGATTTTTGATTTTTGATTGGTGATCTATGATTAAATGATTTTTAAGAGTACAAATTCCAGCTTCCCGCCTCTCCTCTTTCATCCCCTCCCCAAAAAACAGTCCCTCCATATCAAACACCCCCAAGTCAGAAATCAAACACCAATCATCATTCATCAATCAGCAATCAGCAATCAGCAATCAGCAATCAAAAATCAAAAATCAAAAATCAAAAATCAACCAAACTTAGCCGTTTTGCTTGAGGATACGAATATAGCAGTAAGTTCATCCGCTTCTTTGTAAAGTGGCTGGACTTTCGCTTCCGGCAACAACTTCCCTTCCATGATCAACTCAAGCCAGAAACAGGTTTCATCAGCTTCTTCCACGACAATCCCAAGTTTCGCAATAAACTCAGCCTTAGACCGCCCCCGACACGCCGCCCGATAATTCGCCCCCACAGACGTCCCAGAACGCACCAACTGCCGCCCAATAGCCACAGCAGAAGTCGTCTTAGGCAACGCATCAACCAAATTCATCACCCTCAAAGCAAACACCTTAGTCCGATCCTTAAGCGCCTTCTCCATAAAGCCCCCTCCAAATCACCAATCAAAATTCAAAAATCATCAATTGACAAAACAATTTCCCTATATGCCAGCACCAACTCTTCCCGATCCTCGTCGGGCACCTCATAGACATCCAGACAGCGCTTAAAGACATCCTCTGGTGTTAAGTCATCCAAGGTCTCCTCCTCAACCGTCCTGCTGATCACCCGCTCCATCACACGCCGGTTAACGATGCGCCGAATCTCCATGTTGGAATCCACCAACATCTCATCCAACATCTCACGAAGACTTGCCACCACCTCTTTGCCGGTATACTCCACCTCCAACCATGCGTTACTCTCCTCCTTTATCAGCCCTTCAACCCTCTCCCTAATATCATCCAACGCGCCAGCGATGCGCACGAGGGGTTGAAAACAGGGGATTGGCAGCTCCTGAACTGTGGGAGAGGACCTATTAAACTCCACCAGCACCACCCGCTTTTGCTGGGCCGCCTCACCAAACCCCATGGGTATGGGCGAGCCCGAATAGCGAATATGCTCAATACCACCCACCGCCTGGGGAACATGAAGATGGCCGAGGGCGAGATAGTCGATTGAGGCGGGAAATACCTCTCTGCCAACATGGGCCAATGACCCCACATACAACTCCCTGACACCATCCCCCTCAACACACTTACCGCCCGCCGTGAAGAGGTGACCCATGGCAATAATAGGAACCGGGCTATTATTTGATACGTTAAACTCAGCCTGTTTCTGCTCTGCAATCTCACAAACCGCCTGGTAATGCTGTTTTATCCCTTCCACGAGCTTGGCGTTTTTATCATCAATGGTTTCCCCTGGCTCAACCGTACGAATATCCTTGTCCCGCAAATAGGGAACCGCACAGACAATCGCCTCGGGCTGATCCCCATCACGAAGCACAATCACCTCATCCTCCAACGCCTCCGTCAGCGAGCCCACCACATGCACATCCAACGCCCGCAGCAACTCCTTGGGGGCATTCAGAAAAGAGGGAGAATCGTGATTACCGGCAATCACCACCACATGGCGACAACAAGAGGCGGCAACCCGGCAGAGGAACCGATAGTAAAGCGCCTGGGCCTGATTGCTTGGGGTAGTGGTATCAAAAACATCACCGGCCACGAGAAGAGCATCCACCTTTTCCTCTTCGATGGTGTTAACTAACCAATCCAGAAACGCGGAAAACTCTTCATAGCGTTTTCTGCCATAAAGAGAGCGGCCTAAGTGCCAGTCGGAGGTGTGGAGGAGTTTCATTGGATGGGTTCTGCTTTTTTATTCATATATTACCTAGCTGCGGAAAACTGGGTGGGTTGGGCTTCGTTAGCCTCAGCCCAACCTACTTTCTTACTGATTTATAGATGTAGCAAGCATTAAGTCTATGCACCGAGTAATATCGAAAAAATATCATCCGTCCCAAACAACTCCTACATCATCTTTCACGTTCGAATAGCAATAAAGAGTCAATATTGCATTTCCACTTTCTATATTTCTCGTCCTCTCTTCGGAACAAACAATGAATTCCCCCCCTATTTATATATGTGAGCAACCTTTACACACAGCATTTTTATATGTGGTGTGCCCCCATATGTTACAAATATATTCAGTTTACATCGCTACGACTAAATTCCGAAAGCCGTGTTAGCGCCATGGTCACCACCAGTTCCCGTTCCATTGCCTGTAATTCCTTAAAACTTTCTGACTGGCGCAGTCGCTTCACCACATATTGCTTAGCCTTGCGATAATCATCTCCGCTGGCAATTGTAAACATGCGTATCTTACCGGACCAATCATGTCCCTCCGGCATTTTTAGGCTGCTATTTTGAACTCCTCTAGGTGTAAGCTCCATAGCTGGCAAGATAGGCGCAGCCTTAAAGGGAACGATTGTTGTACGCTCCACTAATTCCGGTTTCACCACCGCCAATGATCCACCATCGACACATTTTATGGTATCTAGCTGGAACACCCACAACCCCAATCGACCATTCTGATCCATGGCAAAGTCAGTGTATGCATCAAAAAAACGTCCCTTTTCAAACAGGGAAACCTTCCCACTCAGCTTAGCCGCATTGCCAAACAAATCGAATCCGCTGGATAGATCAACTTCACCAGATATCTGGCAGCGCAATTTATCGAGAGAGCCCCCCATGAAATCCAATGCTTTCTTTAACAAAGCTTGGGTAGACTTATCAGAAATTGGCCATTGCAGATCACTAAAAACTTTGCGGGAGTAGTAGTCAGAGCGCAGTTTCCCAGCTTGCACATTCCAAACTTTAACAGGACTCGATTTCACTGGGGCCGTGGCGCGTGGACGTCGATATGCAAGTACCTGCTCATTATCAAGAACCTTAAAAAAAACGAGGTGCTTAAAAAAATCATCAAAAGAAATGGTTAGGGAGTCCCCATCAACCGGATTTATTTCTTTTGACGTGACATGCACAAAACCCACTTTCTGAGAACTTGAAAGCAACGGATCTATCGCATTTTCCAACTCTAATAGAGGGGCTGCATTGCGACTGATATTGCCATATTTTTTTTCGCCATGCATATTGCGCAAGGGCACTTCTTTTACCCTGTCAGACACATAGCCATATGTTTTCCCTGCTTCCAGCCCTTCAAACTGACGAACCAACATCAACCCAGAAACACCGGTTTCTGATCGAATTGGACAGTAATAACCTTCATTTTCCTCAGAAGTACCATTCACTTTCGGGCAAACACCAGTGATCTCGATAATTGTTCCGCTTTCAATAAATCCGATGCGATCATACACCGCACGCCCTTCCTCATCTTTAAAATTAGCATCTGGAGAAATAACAAATCCATTTTGAAGAGTGAGTCCCCATCGGTGTCCAAAATTCAAATCATCCGCCCATACTGGCGCGATAGCAGTCAACATCATTGCCATTGCTACACAACTAAAACACTTGATCGATCCGATCACCACACCTGCACTAGCGCGCAATAGAAACACAATGGATATATTGATAAACATAGGAAAAATGGATATAAACCTACTCCAATTCATAATTCAAACCCCCATAATTTTATCGTCTTATTTTAGATTTAATTTGTTTATACCGAACCCCAAAAGATTTTATCACTCACCTCTTATACCTGAATTGGGATTTATGTATTTTGAATAACATTTTTATTCTACCAACCTACCACCATATTCCTTGTGATCTATCCCATCGCCCCCCCAATAGAGCTAATAATTTAATATTAAAAAATATTATAAATACTCTCACTAATTCTTAATGCTGTCCGTTTTTAACTACCGATTCGGATTGAAAAGATATTTAGCACTCTCTTTACTAATTTTTTAGGGGGATCACAAATTCATATTTATCCTCTGGTAATCAATTAATAACCTCAAGCATTTCGCTATAATGAACGCCATCAACTTCCTGTATCCAAGTAAAAACATCACCAATTACATTGTGACTTTCGCCGATAAGATTTTCCGAAGAATCTTCGTTTACTTCAATTACAGCGCTATGTGAGTACTTATTTATAAACCGATATATTTTTTCTTTTGTAGCTTCATCCGTAACCTTACACCCCTTTAGACCACAACTCATCAACTGAGAAATATCACTTCTATGTCTTGGAAACTTAAAACTAAAAAATGACTCTAGAAGCTTACGTGCAAGATTCGCAGTCAGAAAGGCTTCATCCCTTGATAAAGAAGGGTTATCTATATAGGAATAAAGCTTAGAAAAAATATAATGGTATTCTGAGTTGTAGTTAATTAAACTAGAATCAGCATCTTTGTAGGTGGAGTATCGTGGAACAGCTGTTGAAGCTTCAATTGTATAAAAGTATGCATTCGGCTCTTTAGGTGGAATCTTTCTTTTTCTATTGCGATTCCCTCCCTCGAACCAATCACGAACCAACTTGAAATATGTAAAGTTATGTGTAAACACAAACAATTGCTTTGCTTTATCACAATTGTTTCGAAGAAATGAATAGGCATGAAATAGGTGATTCGAATCAAAGCTTGACACTGGATCATCAACTACAACAATTGTATCCTCAATCCTGTTATCATTTTCCTTAACCTTAGTAACAAAGTAAACAAAAGCAATAGCGGTTTTTTCCCCCTCACTCAAATTCCCCTCTACAAGCTCAGAATCATTCCGTAGTATTTCATAGCCTTTCTTTACTGTATTGAAGCGGAGAGTTAGCTCACTTCGCCCAAGAAATTTGTGGAGTGATTCGTTAAACTTGCCAGCCCCCAACCCCTCATTTGCAAGTAAATCCTCAAGAGTCCGTATCTCGGCATTTCTATTTGATATAGCTTCATTTAAAGCCCTATTTTTAGTCGTACGGTCAACAACCTCCCTTTTCTTATCATGATACCCAAAATCATTGACCTCTGTGGAGGCATAATGTAGCTCGAGCTTCTTTTTGGCTTTATCTGTTTCTTCCTTAAAATTACTCGACTTGTGATTATGCTTTTTTATAGTCACATTGATCGCCTCCATGGCTTTATTAAAGCATTCTATTGATGATTCATTGATTGCTTCAACCATGAGACCTATTTCAAGCGGATTACTAATCTTCTCCTTCATAACATCATGCCAAACGGATATTTCTTCATTCAAGCTTTTGATCGCATACTCCAAATTCATACAGGCATCGCTATATTCCTTTTTGAATTCTTCGTAAAAATCGCTTTCTGGAGGAAGTATGGGGGGCTGAACATACTGACTAGAAAGCCAACTATCAGCCTTTGCGAGCCGGTCTTGGAAGGCTTTATAATCATCATTGAAATGAGCTTCAATCTGTTTGATGCGCTCTTCAGTGATAGCATTACCACAGAACTCACATTGGTTATTATCGTGATTTTTGTGAAGTTCAAGACCAGTTTCCACCCAAGATTTTATATCAACATGCTCAACAAGACGCTGAATAGTTTTACTAACCACACTGGTTTTTAAAAGGTCGTCAAGGCGGCCCTTCGCTTTTATGAAAGTTTCCTGACTTATTGCCTGTCGACTAAACGTGATAGGATTTTTTTGATCCGGCTTCGCCGCGTTGGTTAATTCAATAATTTCATCTTCATCAAGAAGAGGAGTGTTCGTCCTCATGGTGTCATTATTTTTTTCAATAAATGCTGTAAACTTACGCTTATCGTAGTTCAGGTAATAGCTATCAGTCGTATCAATTGACTGGAGGCTTCTTTTCATTTGCCGCGCACTATCAGTGCCAAACTTTGAAATAACATCCTCCAACTTCTTAATTTCTTCGGTTTCTCTGCGGTAAGATTCAACATCAATATTTTGCGTTTTCTTAAGTTCTTCCAGTCTTTTTCGTTCTTTAATCTTTCCTTTGTCTACAAGCAATATACTTTTAACAATACTATCCCATGATATATTTTCATCAATAAAGTCATGATTGAAGGTGTAGATATTTAGATTAGATTCGGCAATGCTCGATTGCGTAATCACTCCACCACCGTCAAGATTCACCTTAAATTCTGAAGAAGGAAATTTTTCTGAATTGGTTTTGTTTTCTATACAACGGAAAACGCCTGAAAGCGTAGATTTTCCACTTCCGTTCCAGCCATAAAACAGATTGTATTTCCCAAAATCCTTGGCATCAGTGTTCGTGTGATTCTGAAAGATTCCAAATTTTCTTAGTTTTTGTATATTCTTTATTGACATAACACCCTTACTCCAAAAACATCGCTAACCTCATCTCCCACGATCACTCCCCTCACATATATAAGCATCTTTCCAATCTCCCCTTCACATCCACCGTAACCCGCCTAAGCCCAATCGACCCAGCCATGTTAGCTATACACACCTCTTCAGAGTCTCCTTCCCGAGCAACTTCACCCGCCAATGCCCTTAACTCCTGCATACAAATCTCATCCACTGCACGTACGCCATTTTCTGAGTATCTGAATTCTTGCCATTGAGTGGTGTCGCTCCCGTTGGGCCAGAAGAATTGCCCTACCTCTTCGCTGGTGCTGGGGTATTGTTCATCTGCCAGTAGGTATACGCGGTCGCGGATACGTTTGCCGGTTCGGCTCCAGCCGTGGGCGCGGGCGATGCGTTTGGCGAGCAGGTCTTCTCTTATGGGACCTTCGAGGTTGATGACATGGGCGATCATGGTATTGAGGGTTTCGTCATACTCTTCTTTGAAGAAGGCTTCAGCATCGATGCTTTCAACAGCCTCTGTTGGGTTGGCTTCGATGTACTGCTTTCGGCCAAAGAGGTCTTGAGATAGTTGCTGATTAGCTTCATTGGCATCTGGCGCTGCGGCTGCCACATTTTCTGCTACCAAAGGCATTACTTCTTCTGGTTCAACCTCCTCTGGGATTAGTTGAATCACTTCTGCTTCTTTGGCTTCTAGCGCTTCCCGCTCTGCGCGTTTGTTACGCTGCTGTTCCAGTAGGGTTTGCAGTTGTTGGTGAATTTTTTCTAGCGTGTCTTGTGGGTTAATCCACCAGTCGGTAGACCAGATACGTAAGATCTCCCAACCTAGGCTTCGTAGTACCTGTTCGCGGAGTTTGTCTCGATCTCTGGCGGTGGCAGAGCGATGGTAGGTTGCCCCATCACACTCAACACCGGCTAAGTAACGCCCAGGTGCATCAGGGTCGACAACACCCAGATCAACACGGAAGGAGGAGACGCCGACTTGCGAGTCTATTTGCCACCCTTTGCGGCTAAGCGCTTCAGCCACAGCCTGCTCAAATGGACTGTCAAAGCCGCCCTTTGAACCACTTACCGCCTCGGCTAACGCTTTTGCGCCTCGTTCTGCAAACTCTAAGAAGTGCTTAAAGTCATGCACCCCTCTGGCGCGGGTGCGTGAGAGATCTATCTGTTCTGGCCTTAGACTTGAAAAGACACGTAACTGATGACGGGCTCGGGTGATGGCAACATTTAAGCGGCGTTCACCACCATCCCGATTCATCGGGCCAAAGTTCATGGAGATATTGCCTGCCAGGTCCGGGCCATAGCCGATTGAGAAGTACATGATGTCGCGTTCATCACCTTGTACACTCTCCAGGTTTTTGACGAACACGGGCTCCAGGGCATCTTCGGAGAAGTAGGGTTCTATCTGTGGATGCTGGCGGCGCGCTTCATCTAGCAAGTCTTCTATTAGGCGTTGCTGCTCGGAGTTGAAGGTGACGACACCGATGGTGTGTCCCGCTGCTTGGAATGATCTGTCACACAGTCTCTCCACCAGCTCGTTGACTAACGCTTTGGCTTCTGGCTTGTTGCTACGGGTTGTGCCTTTTTCATAAACGCCATCTTTGACCAGCTGTAAACTCACCGCACGATCTTCGGTGATGGGTGAAGGGAAGGTCACCAACTTATCATGGTAGTAACGGTGATTGGAGAAGGCGATCAGGCTTTCGTGTCGACTACGGTAGTGCCAGTTAATCTCCATTGTGGGGAGATTGGCGCCAATGCATTCGTCTAGGATGCTTTCCAGATCCGCTTCCACATCTTCATCGATATCATCATCGCCACCACTTGCGCCTCGATTAAAGAATGAGGTGGGCGGCATCTGCTTTGGATCGCCGACCATGACGACTTGTTTACCTCGTGCAATGGCGCCAATGGCATCCCATACAGGAATCTGCGATGCCTCATCAAAGACCACAAGGTCGAACTGTGTTGTTTCTGCTGAGAGATACTGCGCGATAGAGAGCGGACTCATCAGCAAGCAAGGCGTAAGCTTGGGTATCGCTTCCGGCATTAAGCGGATGAGTTCACGCAGTGGCTTATGAGCGCGTTTTTTCTGCATTTCACGCTTTAGCACGCCCCACTCTGAGTTTCGCTTCACTTCATCCTGGTCGGGCAGGTCGGCACAGAGTCCGGCATGGATATAGCGACGTGTGAGGTCGGTGAAGTGCTCATCCAGTACTTTGAAATCGGCAATACGCTTTTCATGTTCCGCAGAGACAAAGGTACGGATCACCTCCTCTTGATCAACAACCGCATTAAGCCACCAACGACTGTAGTTGGTCTCGAAGGCATTGCGTACACTCCCCTCGTTGATAACCCCCTTTTCGATCGCGCTTACCAATGGCTCTAGGCCAACCGTAATGGCTTGATCTCTTACCTTTCTCCAGGCGCACCAGTGATTGAGCTGGTGCTCCATTTGAATGATGGATTCGCAATGCGTAATCAGCTCACTGAGTGGACTATCGACCATGTTAGCCACGTCCGCCTCAGTGATCCCGCCAGCTAGTGCCAGCTCATCCACCCTTGAATAAACCGGCGCCAAGGAGGCAATAAAGGCTTTACCTGCATTCATTACGGGGCCATCTGTTGCAAGCAGTGCATTGCCTTCACCGATCAACCTTTCCAGCGGCGTTTTGATGGTGTGAGCCTCATCAACGACAGCTAAGAAGTTAGCGACTATGGTGCTAATGGATGCCTGAAACTTTCGTGCCTGTTCAAGCTCATCAATATTGCTATCGAGTCCACGCCACAATCCAGCGGTGGCGGTACGTAGGTGATCATATTCTGGCAGTTTGGCTTCGAGTGCTGTGCGTTGGCTAAGACGCTGGTAATCAGCCGCAAGAGGTGAGCCACACTCACCACTGGCAACGGCGACATGCTCACCCGCCAAATGGCCTGAGCTGCGAATATTCTGTATTGCCAGTTGGAATTGAATCGCCGCCTCTAGGCTTTCAATATTTGTATCCAGACCAGCCCACAGGCTCTCTGTTTGCGCTGTAAGGCTATTCCGTTCTGCAATCTCTGAATCAAGACGCTTCAGTGTTTGCAGTTTGGGTAGCTCCTGGCTCAAGAACTCTCCACAACGGCCATCACTGATGGGTGTGAAGCCATCGTCACTCCATGGCTGTTCATTTTTTGCTGATGTCAGTGCCTGTTGGAACGCCAAGGCGCACTGAACATACTCTGGTTTACTCTTAAGGCCATGCCATACGCCTTCTACACTGCCCCCTATTTCGAGGTGAGTAATTTGCGTGCGCAATTCTCGTATCTTCATCCATATTTGAAGGTCGTGAGCTACATTGGGCTCTCCCTGCCCCTTAATGGTGGCATCCAGTATCTTGGTGACTTTGCGCTTACCAAGCCATGACATTGGCCAAAATGTATTTTCCGCCTTTCCCCACTCCCGTTGCAGATGAGTGACATCCTGCTGTTCAACCTGCTCGGTATATTCAACAGAGAGCTGTTTGAGATGCTGGTCAATCTCATCGAGTAGGCGTATGCCTGTTTGCAGATCGTCAACAATCGCAGGAGACCAAGGATGGGCGAGTTGCGAATGGAGCTCTCGACGCTGTTTAAGAAGTGCGATGCCTTGCTTGCATTGGGTAATGACGTTGTCAGGCCATTGAGGGGAAAGTGCTTCACTCAGCTCCCGATGTTTTGCCAGTAATTCAGCCCCGTCTTGTATCCCATCAGCGATAGTTCGGGCATCATCTCGAAGCGCAAAGCGCCAGTCGTACCCTAATGTAAGAGGAAGTGTGTCCATCAGCGATGTGATGGCCTCTCGAATATGTCGATTGAGCGGCATCTGGGGTAAACCCACCACTTGAGAAAAGCGATCGTAGGCTTGTTCTGCGGTGTTAGCTGTCGCGACAGCGTTTCGGGCTATATCAATCACCGATTGTTGCCAGCTAGGTGACCAATCGCTGTGGGTGATCGTGCTTAATGGTCCATTTAATAGGTGATCTTGACCGACAACATGGGAGTTCACACCTAATCGCTCTACGATATCCTGTAAGTTCTCCATATCGTCACGACTGTGGGTATTGATACTGCTCCACTTAAGCCCAACTGCAGGTATATTTTGTCCTGCAACCACCTTGCCGATGGCCTCATAAATTGACATGCCGTTGCTGTAGCGACGATGTAGTCTTTCCACATAGGTATTGAGTTGGCTGCGAAGTGCTTTGAGCTTTTCTGCCTCACGCTTCCACTCTGCTGCATCGATTGCGCCTTTGGTATCCCAGGCTCGTCCTAACTGCTGCAACACATCCAACTTGCGCGCTTTACTGGAGTGTAGTTCGAGGCAGAAATCCCCCAAACCCACATCCCGTAAGCGCCTGTACACCACATCCAGTGCGGCAATTTTTTCCGAGACAAACAGTACTGTTTTCTGTTCGGCCAAGCACTGTGCGATAAGATTGGAGATGGTCTGGCTTTTACCCGTACCTGGAGGACCAATGAGAACAAAATCTTTTCCTTGAGCAGCGGCCATTACCGCAGAGAGTTGTGAAGAGTCTGCTGGTAAGGGACAAAAGGTCTGCTCTGGCCCATGGTCTTGATCTAAGGTATTTAAATTGGGAAATGGAATTGTGCTGGGATAGGGGTCGCGAGGTGAATCGATCAGGTGTTTTACAACTGGGTTTTGTTTGAGCTGGTCGGTGCGCTCTACCAGATCCTTCCACATTAAGTACTTGGCAAAGGAGAAGGTGGATAACACCACCTCTTCAGTGACCTCCCATCCTCTAATCTCCTTTACCGACTGCGAAACCTCCCGCCAGACCCCGGCGATATCGATACCGTGCTCATCCTGCGGTAGATCCCCATGGGCAACAGCGAGTTCTAATTCAAAATCCTGTCGCAGCATTTGAACCAGGGTGGGATTAAATCGGGCCTCATCATCATGCAGCGTTAGACTGAAGCCTTCACGCATACTTTTGCGATTCAAAACCACCGGGATAAGGATCAGCGGTGCACGAAACTTCCTCTCATCATCGTTATCCCGGTTCCAGGTAAGAAAGCCTATTGCCAGAAACAGGGTATTGGCACCACCCTCTGACTGCGTAGCGCGGGCCGTTCGATAAAGCTCGGTTAATCTGGCATCCAGCTCTGCATCATCAATAGAGACAAATACCTCATCCCTGCGCAGAGCATCTAAGGCGTGCTGTTTATAGAGATCTTCCCCGCTGCGAGACTCATGGATAGCGCGATCCCTGAGGTCTTCCCCTTTCATGAGATCCGGCCTTGGCCTTAAGCGGAGCGTATTGCCATCGGCTAAGCGATCTTCCAGCTGGCCTGGGTCAGGTGCATCCAGCTTGATCGCCTTTTTGGTCGCTTTAAAGTTAAGCAGATTGTTGCGTAGTGATAGATCGAGTAATTTGCGTTGCCAGTGATCAAGACGGTCAATGGGCTTGGAGGAGAGGCTCTCTGTGCGGACAATCTCATCATCCGGGAGATCGGGCGCTTCGTCAAAGACAGGGGCGAGCTCCTCATGTTTTTCCGTTGAAGCGGTTGAAGCTGATTCACCGCTAGCCAATGGTTTGATACGCTGCATCCTTGCTCGCTGGATATCGACGACCAGTTCAAACTTATCGTCCTCCTCCTCAGCGAGCTGCCTCTCCCCCTGTGCAATAGCATTTTTCAGGGATGTGGCCGGACGCTGCGTGAGATAGGTGGTTTCAAAAACGATCAGCTCTTTGAGCTTAATACGCTTACGCAAGGCAGTAATATCATCCACGATAACAGTGGAAAATTCCTCGGGCTTCAGCCAAACACCCGCAAAGGCATGGCCCCTGGTAAAAATCACCACCGGATTCAGTCCACACTGCTCAAGTACGGCACATATGAGCAAAGTAGTATCTAGGCAGGTGGCGAGCCCTGCATCAGCGATTTGACTTGGAGTGCGTATCTTCTGCCCTGAGCGCTCAAAGCTGGCTGGTGGCAGTGCATAATCCAGCCCCATTGAGCCGATGGCAGCCCAGATGGCTGACGCCAGCTCCCACGCTCTGGCTGGGCCACCACGGTATCCATCCAGGGCAGACTCTTTATTATGATGGCGTAATATGGTGGCAGCCTTTTTCAGCAACCGTTCCACTTGCGGATCATTTGGCATCACGTTAGCCGCTACCATTTCCGGCATATGGCCAATGCCACCCCATTGATTGCGTGGCATTAACTCAATACGCTGCTCACACTCGGTAATCATCTGGTCGTTATGTGTAAGACTGAACGAGACTAGCGTGGTCTCTGACTCATTCAGCTTGGTTAATAAGGCGCCATCCAGCTGTAGATCCCGCTCGCCAATATGAATGGTCTGACCATTTGCCAGAGCATCCAGATGCCATGCCTTGCTTTTGATAAAAGCTGGGGAAGATGTAAGGGTTAACTTTAAAGCACTGAGATCGAGCCCACTGTCATTCGTCAGCGTCAGCTCCAACAGGATTGGGACAGCGTTTTCATAAAAGGCTAAATTAAATTTCGGTACGGTCGTAGCTCGAATCTGCACAGAGCAATTCTCCGCTTCAGTACCGTCAGTAGATGATGATTCCATCACCTGCTCCATGTGTTACCCCCTAACACTGATATTTTTATTATATCTATACCACAAGGGAGGCCATTACCCGAGTTTTTTTCGCTAAATAATTCCCCATAAAAATCATGAGGTCGGTTGCCGAAAGACGGGGCTAACTGAAGCTATATACAGAAAACAAAAAACGCCGAGTAGATTTCTCTAACTCGGCGTTCTTTTAAGGAATTCGATGGTAGTCGCGAGTGGATTCGAACCACCGACCCCCACCATGTCAAGGTGGTGCTCTAACCAACTGAGCTACGCGACTAAATTGATGGGGCGCATGATACCAAGGAGTTCAATGAAGTACAAGCCTGTATTCCCATGAATTTATGACGATATACTACGGCATTAAATTAGTATTAGAAGAATCTTTCATGAAGTATATCTACATCGCCCTGGGTACCCTTTTTTTCCTCTTCTCGCAAGCCAGTCATTCAAAGACATTTATCGCAGAAGGGAGTGATTTGTTAATGGGGGTGGGTCCTCAGCAGATGGGGATGGCCGGTGCGGTTACCGCCTCAACGGATGATGTCTACTCCACTTTTTGGAATCCTGCTGGCTTAAGCCGCATTCAGGGAGTGGATATATCCATTGGTAAGCAGGTGGGTTCCAAGTTGATTCCGGTCAATTTCATTGGTATTGCCGCCTCCAATAGTCTGCTAAAAGGATATGGCTTTGATAACAGCTTCGCCTTTGCCTTTATTCCTCGGCTGCATATCTACGCCAATGGTGCATTCAATGAGGATGATTTTGAGAGTATCTTTATTCGCTATGCACTGCCCGATTTGCCTTCGGATTTTAATGGCGAGGTGACATCAAAAACCAAGGATCACCGCCTCAGCTGGGCTATCGCTCCCACTAATCATCCCAAATGGCGTTTTGGTTTATCACTTAGCTATATTGAGTGCGGCTCAGACTTTTGCGGTGTGGATGTCAGCGATCCTGCCCGAGGCTATTTTGTCTCATCCACCAAAGCAACCGCCATCGCCGTGCATATGGGCAGTCAGTTCCACTATAGTGATGATCTAACCCTGGCTGTGAATCTCAAAGACCTGAATACCAAGCTGGATGTCAATATAGTGACAACAGATTCCAATGGCTCAGAAGAGATGGTTCTGCAGACTCAATTCCCACGCGACCTGACTTTTGGTAGCAGCTGGAAATACAGCCAGAATCTCACTTTTAATAACGATCTGGAATTCTATTATGGTGACTACGGTACTTACGCGGTGGATTTCCGCTTCTGGCGTACCGGCTTTAGCTATCAAAGCAGTCACTGGCATTATCGAGGTGGATTGCTGGTGCCTCTGCAGATGAAGAGTAAAAAGATCAAAGAGTTTGATCTCCCCTATCCGTTTGTTCCCTCGATGGGCGTAGGCTGGAAAGGCGATAACCTACGACTGGATGCGGTGCTGTACGCCCACCCGGTAATGAGCTACCAGCGCCGCTCTCCATATCCTACCGTCGACATCTCGCTGAGTATCGGTTTTTAAGATACTTAAGAGATCAGCGCACTCTCTTTGAGGTGGTGAATCTGATCACGAATCTGCGCTGCCTCTTCAAACTCCAGATTCTGAGCGTGCTGGTACATCTTATCTTCCAGCGCCTTGATCTCTTTCTCTAGCTGGGCCGGGGTAAGTTTGGCATAGTGCGCCAGCTCTTCAGCCACATGCGCGTACTCTTTGACAGAAGTCGGCGCACCCGGGCGACCACCTTCCATAATATCGGTAATCGCCTTTTTCACCCCTTGGGGAGTAATGCCGTGCTCTTCGTTGTGGGCAATCTGCTTGGCCCGGCGTCGCTCAGTCTCATCAATCGCTGCCCGCATAGAGTTGGTAATACGGTCCGCATAGAGAATCGCCTTACCATTAATGTTACGGGCGGCTCGTCCAATGGTCTGGATTAGTGAGCGAGTCGAGCGTAGGAAGCCCTCTTTATCCGCATCTAAAATTGCCACCAGGGATACCTCAGGAATATCCAGGCCCTCCCGTAGCAGGTTGATCCCCACCAACACATCGAACTCCCCAAGCCGTAAATCCCGAAGTATCTCCACCCGCTCTACGGTATCGATATCTGAGTGCATGTAGCGGACTTTGATACCATGCTCGTTGAGGTACTCGCTCAGATCTTCTGCCATGCGCTTGGTCAGGGTGGTAACCAATACCCGCTCACCAACCGCTATCCGCTTATTGGCTTCAGAGAGCAGATCATCCACCTGGGTCATCACTGGACGAATCTCGATTTGAGGATCCACCAGGCCGGTGGGCCGCACCACCTGCTCAGCAATATCACCTGAGTGCTCCAACTCATATTCCGCGGGCGTTGCGGAAATATAGATAGTCTGCGGTGAGAGCCGCTCAAACTCCTCAAATTTCAGAGGGCGATTATCCAGTGCAGATGGTAGGCGGAAACCGTACTCCACCAGATTCTCCTTACGCGCCCGATCCCCCCGATACATTCCCCCAATCTGGGAGACTGTCACATGGCTCTCATCAATCACTAACAGAGCGTCGGGAGGAAGATAATCGATTAAGGTAGGCGGTGGCTCGCCAGGGGCTCGACCGGAAAGATAACGGGAGTAGTTCTCTATTCCCGAGCAGTACCCTAGTTCCAACATCATCTCAACATCGTAGTTTACTCGCTGCTCCAGGCGTTGGGCCTCAACCAGTTTATCAATGCTACGAAGTTGCTCCAGACGCTCTTTCAACTCCAACTTAATAGAATCGATCGCATCCAGAATGGTTTGTCGGGGGGTCACATAGTGGGTGCTGGGATAGATAGTGGCACGAGGAACCCGCTGTAGCACCTCCCCAGTCAGCGGATCAAACCAAGCCAGGGATTCCACTTCGTCATCAAACAACTCCACCCGCAGAGCCTGCTTCTCCTCATCGGCTGGGAAGACATCGATCACCTCTCCCCGCACCCGAAAAACACCCCGACGGAAATCAGTATCATTACGGGTGTATTGCAACTCTGCGAGACGCTTTAGAATCGCCCGCTGGTCAATAATTTCACCACGGGAGAGATGCAGCATCATCTTCATATAGGAATTGGGATCACCCAGGCCATAAATGGCTGAGACCGTTGCAACGATGATGGTGTCCTTGCGCTCTAGAATCGCCTTGGTGGCAGAGAGACGCATCTGCTCAATATGCTCATTAACCGAGGCATCCTTTTCAATAAAGGTGTCGGTACTGGGAACATAAGCCTCGGGTTGATAGTAGTCATAATAGGAGACGAAATATTCCACTGCATTTTCGGGGAAGAACTCACGCATCTCCGCATACAGCTGTGCCGCCAGGGTCTTGTTAGGCGCCATAATCAGCGCCGGACGCTGCAACTCCGCAATCACATTTGCAGTCGTAAAAGTCTTACCGGAGCCCGTTACCCCCAATAGGGTCATGCCCGCTTCCCCGGCCCTTAACCCTTCAACCAGTGTCGCTATTGCCGTCGGCTGGTCACCGGAAGGCTGAAAGTTAGAATTTAATTTAAAAGTTTTGCTCATAAAGGATTCTGAAATCCGCACGAATACAGTAATATATTAATAGAATTGTAATTGCTTTGTGTTAGAAGAGGCTCCCACTTGACTATGCATCTTTCCAAGCGTGTTCAGCGCGTTAAACCATCCCCGACACTTGTTGTTACCGCTCGTGCTAACGAGCTAAAGGCTGCAGGTAAAGATATTATTGGCCTAGGTGCAGGTGAGCCTGATTTTGACACCCCTGACCATATCAAGCAGGCGGCAATTGAAGCAATTAACAACGGATTTACCAAGTATACCGCAGTTGATGGTACCGCAGAACTGAAGCGGGCAATTATCGATAAATTCCTGCGTGACAATCAGCTTAGCTATCAGCCTGACCAGATTCTGGTCTCCTGTGGTGGAAAGCAGAGCTTCTTCAATCTGGCCCAGGCAATGCTGGATGAGGGTGATGAAGTCATTATCCCGGCGCCCTACTGGGTCTCCTATCCTGATATGGTGCTGCTGGCCGATGGAACGCCAGTCATTGTGGAAACTTCCCTGGAAGAGAACTTTAAAATCACCCCAGAAAAGTTACAGACAGCAATTACCGATAGAACCCGCCTGGTCGTCCTAAACAGCCCTTCGAATCCAACAGGTGTCTGTTATACGAGATCCGAACTAGCGGCACTGGGTGAAATATTGAAACAGCATCCCAACATTGTTATCGCCAGCGATGACATGTATGAGCACATTGTCTGGGGCGATGAGCCATTCTACAATATTCTGAATACTACGCCTGAGCTGTATGATCGTACCATTGTATTGAATGGTGTTTCCAAAGCCTATTCTATGACTGGCTGGCGTATTGGTTATGCCGCAGGTCCTGCCGAGCTGATCAAGGCAATGAAAAAGATCCAATCACAAAGCACCTCTAATCCAACGTCCATATCTCAGGTCGCCGCCACTACTGCGCTGAACGGTGGGAATGAGTGCATTCAGGCGATGCTAATAGAATTTAAAAAGCGCCATGACTATGTCGTAAAGGCACTTAACGAAATAGATGGTATCCAATGCCTGCCATCTCAGGGGGCTTTCTACTCCTTCCCTTGTGTTCAAGAAGCTATCGATCATATGGACAGTGTCAGCAATGATGTTGAGCTGGCAGAGTACCTATTAACAGAGGCAGGCGTCGCCCTGGTGCCGGGTTCAGCATTTGGCTCCCCTGGCTATATGCGCCTTTCATTTGCGACAAGTATGGAGAATCTGGAAAAAGCGATTTCGCGCATAAAATCAGCACTTTGCGCATAAATGCACCACATAAATAAATATTAATTTTTAGGTGTTGACCAGGCCAAAGGCTTTCTGTAATATACGCGTCAATTCGTCAGATGACGTAATTCCCCGATAACTCAGTCGGTAGAGTAGCGGACTGTTAATCCGTTTGTCGCTGGTTCGAGCCCAGCTCGGGGAGCCATATTCCAAAGCCCGGTAGCAACCCGGGCTTAAATTTAAAAGTTGTCATTCCCCGATAACTCAGTCGGTAGAGTAGCGGACTGTTAATCCGTTTGTCGCTGGTTCGAGCCCAGCTCGGGGAGCCATACAAAAAAGCCGAAGCTGTAAAAACAGCTTCGGCTTTTTATTTTCTAGCATACTATAAAGCGATGAACAGCTTACTTGGCCTGATGGATTGTAGTCATCAGCTCGGCCTCTCCTCGAGATAAACCACATATATCCACTAACTCGTCAACTGTCGCACCTTTACGAGCTAATTCAATTGCCTGACGCGCTGTAACCTCGCCGGACGCATTACCATGAGCCGCGGGCTTAGTCATCGCCTTCTCGATCTGACGAAGCTCTTCACCTAATCCACTGCTCCCATCCAGCAACAACCTCAAGCGCTGGTGAATCTGTTGATTCACCAACAGTTGGTCATCCAACTCACGCCGCAAAAGACGAAGTTGACGAAACTGGATAAAAAAAACTACCGATACCCCTGTGGATATCAGTAGCAGCGCTATCAATTCAATCGACATGGTTTAGAACTGCCCCAATTCACCCCACTCTTCTTCACTAAGGAACTTGTTGAGGTCAACCAAAATAAGTAGCTCACTATCTCTGCTGGTTACACCAAGAATATATTTAGAACTCTCATCTGTACCGACATTAGGAGCGGTTTCAATATCAGAAGCTGAAATTTCAATAACCTCTGCAACACTATCTACGAGAATTCCAACAACCTGATTTTCAGTTTCGATTATAACAATACGTGAAAAGTCATCCAGCTCTTTCGACATCAAACCAAAACGGCGCCGCGTATCAACAACAGTCACCACGTTACCACGCAGGTTGATAATGCCTATGACGTAATCAGGTGCACCGGGAACCGGCGCAATCTCAGAGACCCTCAGTACCTCCTGAACCTGCATGACATTAATGCCATAGGTTTCATTCTCCAGCTTAAACGTCACCCAACGGTCTGCATCACTCCCAACCGTTGCAGTCGCATTCTCACTCATCTGATTATCCTCGTTATTAGGATGAATTACTCATATAGTGTTTTATCGTCACCCAACCTTAAAGCTTTATAGCTTAGACAATTCCAGCGACTGCTATGGTTTACGGAACTTACCTTGATACTCTCTCAGCATTTTCAGGAAGCCTTCCACATCGATTAATGCGCACATTTTTTCAATCACCGTACCTGCCAGCCAAGGTTGTAGCGTACGATCACTACGCCACTTCACCTCCTCCGGACTTAACGTGTTCACCTCTGCAACTGAGTGACATCCCAACCCCCAACGCCTTTCATCCAACAAAATATAGTATCGGTAGCGTCTACGATCCTCCACCAACTCTCGGCGATGCTTCGGTACGATCAATTTGGCAGTATCGACAATATTGACCGTTGTTCCCTGATATTTCATTAATCCCATATGCCATTCACGATACCCTGGCACTGCCGCAACCTTTTCATCACCTACCTTGATAATGCCCGATAAATGCTCCAACGGCACAGCCAGATTAAGCTTTCCGATTCTGAAAAAAAGCACCTGGAATTCCTTTTGCGGATGATAGGGCTGAGACACTTCAATTGGCGCTGTTTCTTCGCTTGCCGCAGCTTCCTGCTCAGCCTCTACTTTAACTTTCGGTTGCGGTAAAACACTCTCTTTCTCCAGATTATTTTCTACTTCAGCTAACTCCGCTATCTGGCGTGCCAGATGGTTTTCGATTAACTGAGGAAGCGGTTTCGCCTCATCAAATATGGGCTCAGGAGGCAATTCCACATAATCTGGTACAAATCTTGGCTCCTCCACCACCGGAAGGGGTTCTGGATTCTGAGTATCAGCAACATGACGTAAGCCCTCTGTTGCTGCCTCATCAACTTCAGGCATCTCACGAAAGAGTGCATCCAGATAATCCGCTAACGCATTCTTCTGCTCCAGTAATGCCCGCTGCTTTTTATCATCATCAATATTTGCCATCACCGCCCCCTCCTCCAGCATTCGCATTAGAGAATGAGAGTAGCCAGGACAGCAATGCCCGATATGCAATCGCACCACGGCTACTTGGGCGCATAATAGGAAGCGGAACCCCCTCTCGGCTCGCCTCCCTGAACTGGGTATCCACTGGTATCATGGCGCTCCAGGTTTGATCAGGATATTGACGTCGTACTTGATTCAGCGCTTCTCGGGCCGCCCGGGTCCGGCGATCAAACATAGTTGGGATGATATGCAATTCAAGGGGGGCTTTTCGTGCCCGGGTAATCATGGACACAGTACGCATCATTCGGTCCAGTCCCTTAAGGGCCAAAAACTCAGTCTGTACCGGTATCAACAAACTCTGGCATGCAGCCATAGCATTCACCATCAACACCCCAAGCACCGGTGGACAATCAATCAGTACATAGTCATATTGTTTTTCCAGCTGCTGGAGTGCTCGAAGCAATACCAAGCCCTTTCCATCCTGGTTGCCTAATTGACGATCCAATGTTGCCATCGCGGTTGAGGCAGGAATCAGATCTAGGTTTTCAAACTTTGTTTTCTGTATTACCCGATGGGTAATATCACTATTGGAAATACTGGGAACTTGAAATAGGGAGTAGGCACTTAATTCAAGAGAGTCAGGATCGAGACCAAAATAGACAGATAGAGAGCCATGAGGATCCATATCAACCATCAGGGTTCGGAAGCCCTTGGCGGAGAGAAAACCCGCCAAAGAGACCGCTGTCGTTGTCTTACCAACGCCTCCCTTCTGATTGGCCACTGCCCAAACCTTCAAATGTGATTCCTCGCGTCAATTTTTCCACACCTGTGGTGATTATGCAGTTATCATGCCTGTCATTATTTAGAGGGATTCACTCGCTTTAACTGCTGCTGTAGGTCGATAAGCCTCCCTGCCTGCTTATCTGCCAGGATAACAATCACCACCCGGCGGTTTTTTGCACGCCCCTCAGCAGACTCATTATCGGCGATAGGGCGAAACTCCCCATACCCCACCGCTGACATTCTTTCAGGATCCACACCATTTTGAGTAAAAAGATGAACAACACTTGCCGCTCTAGCGGCTGAGAGCTCCCAATTGGAAGGATAAACATCATTCTGTATTGGCACATCATCAGTGTATCCCTCCACCTGGACATGGTGATGGAATTTCTTCAAGGTAGAAGCTAAAGCCTGCATGGTAGGAATTATTGTCGACTGCAGCTTAGCGCGCCCACTCTCAAACAGCACACCACTCTCAATATCTATCTGCATCCATAGATCTTCGCTGGTGATATTCACCCCGCCAGACTCAATCAAAGCGAATAAGGTCTGCTGCACCTCCTCCTCGATAGGAGCCATCAACTGTTGACTGGCTAACTCCTGCAACTTCTCCATCGAATCAGATAATTCAGGAATGGCCTCAATAACCCCACTTCCACCATCCAATACCCCTTTAGTGCCGCCAAGATCCACTAAATTGTCCGAACTTTTGGGTTCCACCTCATTAGATGAGAGGCCCTGCTCTATCTGAGGGTTAAACGCCTGCTCCAACGAGTCACTTAAGACCCTAAAACTCCCCTCATGAGTCATGCTCAACGCATACATCACCACAAAAAAGGCAAACAGCAGAGTAATAAAATCAGCATAAGACACCATCCAGCGCTCATGAATATCCGGATCTTGTTCCAGCTGTCGATGTCGGTAAAAGCGACTCATAACACTAAGTCAAAAAACCCTGTAGCTTGAGCTCAATAAATCGTGGATTTTCCCCTTTTGAGATGGCAACAATTCCTTCCATCAACATCTCACGACTGCGTGCACGCTTTGCTGTTAAGTTGCGCAGTTTGTTATAGATCGGTAAAAAAACCAAATTAGCCAGTCCTACCCCATAGATGGTTGCAACAAATGCCGTGGCAATACCCGTTCCCAGCATGCTAGGATCTGTCAGATTATGCATAACATGAATGAGCCCGAGCACAGCACCAATAATCCCAATCGTTGGCGCATACCCCCCCATTGCCAGGAATACCTTTGCCGATTCAATCTCTGACTCTTGCCGCAAGGCAATCTCCATTTGCAGTGCATCACGGATGTTTCGACTCTCAACACCATCCACCAAGTAGGCCAATGCTTTTCGGGAAAAGGGGTCCTGCTCGATATTCATGCTCCGCTCCAGACCTAAAAACCCCTCCTTACGGACAATATGGGCCCAGCGAATTACCTTCCGCAATATCGCTGAGTCATGCTCTTTTTCCGAAATAAAAACAGTAGGCAGGCTGCGCATAGCGCCAACAAAGATAGGTAAACGGGACTGCAGTGCTGTCGCCCCAAGGGTTCCACCAACAACAATGAGAAAGGCAACGCCATTAACCAGCGCGATCAACGAGCCGCTCTCCAGCCATTGCCCTGCAATCAAGGCAAGTAACCCAAGAGCCAGCCCCGCCAGGGCTATGAAATCCAATTTAAACTCCTTGTAGTATCGCCGGACCTATTTCTGAAAGCGGGAAGACCTTGTCGGTCAAACCTGCTTCAAAAACAGCAAATGGCATGCCATATACTACAGAAGTCTTTTCATCTTGCGCCCAAACCACAGCCCCTTTTTGCTTCAAGGCACGACATCCTTCCCGCCCGTCAGCCCCCATTCCAGTGAGAATCACCCCAAGGGTTCGGCCAGAGAAATTAGCCGCAATAGAGGAGAAGGTCACATCAACGCATGGCTTATAGTTTAGTTTGGGATCTCCATCCTCAATCTTGACAACATAACCCGACCCACGACGCACCACCAGCATCTGCTTACCGCCTGGCGCCAATAGAGCACAGCCAGGCCGCAACGCATCACCATCTACTGCCTCCCGAACCTCGATGGCACACACCTGATTCAAACGCTGTGCAAAAGCGGGGGTAAAAGTGCCTGGCATATGCTGAATCATCACAATTGGCATTGGAAAATCAGCAGGCAATGACGTCAATACATTTTGTAACGCCACAGGACCTCCCGTAGAGGTCCCAATCGCCAGTAGCTTAATATCTGCCAACTCTTTACTGCGAACACGGCTTATCTGTGAAGAACTCGGCGCATCACGCTTAATTTGTGCTCTACTAATAGGGTTTACCGCTGTACGAGCCGTCCCTAATGGAGCGGAAATACCCCGATCACCAGGCCGAGCAATCGGTCGAGTCGCCGGACTACCGCCAAGCAAAGGGGATGAAGGTACTCGTCGTACACGCATATTGGTTGCATGTCCCTTTCGAGCAATCTCCTTTACACGCTTTCGTAGCAGCTCTTTAGCCTCTTCGCTATTACTGGAGATATCTTCAAAACGTTTGGGGATAAAGTCGAGGGCACCAGCATCCAGTGCATCAAGTGTAGATTGTGCACCGTCGGTAGTAAGCGATGAGAACATCAAGATAGGCATGGGTTTACGCTGCATAATTTTGCGTACAGCGGTGATGCCATCCATCACCGGCATCTCAACGTCCATCGTAATCACATCCGGTGATAGCTTCAAGGCCAGGTCTACCGCCTCTTGACCATTCACAGCAAAGCCGACGACCTCTATAGAAGCATCAGCAGCGAGAATCTCTTCGATACGCTTGCGAAAAAATCTCGAATCATCAACAATCAGCACACGTATCGGCATTCATGCTCCAATCATGCATAAGCTTTCATCAGACTGGGCACATCCAAAATCAATGCAATCTTGCCATCGCCTCGGATCGTTGCACCTGCCAAGCCGCCAGTACCTAAGAGCATATCCCCCAGAGGCTTAATCACAACCTCTTCTTGACCAATTAATTGATCAACCACAAAGCCGACTTTCTGGGACCCCACGCTAACGACAACAACATGCCCCTCTTCGCTATGCTCTCCCCCACCCACCAGCCAATCAGCCAGATAAAAGAGCGGTAATGCCTTTTCACGTACCATGATAACCCTCTGACCATCCACAATATTGATATTGCGCAAATCTAGATGGAAAATCTCATTAACATTCACTAGCGGCAGAGCAAAAATCTGTTCTTTTAATTTAACCATTAAGGTGGGCATTATTGCCAGAGTGAGTGGCACCTTAATCTGGAGAGTTGAGCCAATTCCTTTCTCAGAGTCGATCTCAACAGAACCATTCAATTGCACAATGCGGGTCTTTACCACATCCATACCCACTCCCCGACCAGAGATATCGGAGATCTCCGTTTTGGTTGAGAAGCCAGGAGCAAAAATCAGCTGAAAACACTCTTGATCGGTCAAACGACCAGCAGCATCAGCATCCAAAATACCTTTCTCTATTGCCTTATTACGAAGCACCTCTGCATCCATACCGCCGCCATCATCGGAAATGGTCAACAAGATATGATCACCTTCCTGTTCTGCAGAAAGGATTACTGTGCCAGTGCGCTTCTTTCCATTGGCTTCACGCACGTCAGGCATTTCGACACCATGATCTACCGCATTACGCACCAAGTGAACCAATGGATCTGCCAATGCCTCTACTAGATTCTTATCCAGGTCAGTCTCTTCACCCCGCAAGACCAGATCTACCTCTTTATTCAGGCTACGGGCCAAATCACGCACCACCCGAGGGAAACGCCCAAACACCTTTTTAATAGGCTGCATACGGGTCTTCATTACTGCCGTTTGTAAATCAGCGGTCACCACATCCAAATTGGCAACTGCCTTCGCCATATCTTCATCGGTATGTACAGCCTCGAGAGTGGCCAAACGGTTACGGACCAGCACCAACTCTCCCACCATGTTCATAATGTCATCAAGGCGCCGGGTATCAACGCGTACCGTGGTTTCACCCTGGGAAGCCGCTTCTTTCTTAGCCTTGGCAGCTGAAGGCGATGCACTTGCTTTTGATGGCTCGGGCTCGAGTTCAGGCTCTGGCTTAACTTCAGGAGTGGGAGTTGGTGCAGGTGATGAGGCGACCACAGCCTCTGTGGTTGGCATCGAAGCTTGAGGCTCTCCCCCCCCCTCCGATGAAGGACCTGATTTTTCCCCATGAATTTTATCTAATAATGCTTCAAACTCATCATCGGTTATTTCATCGCTTGCCGCATCTGTTTCAGCCACTTGAGCAGGAACCGCCGTTGGAGCAGTTATTGTTGGACCACTATTTTTTCCATGAAGTTGGTCCAATAGGTCTTCAAATTCGTCATCGGTTATCTCATCGGAAGCTACAGGCTTAGCAGCGGGTTCAGCTGCCTTATTTGTTGATCCATCCTGAAGCGCGTCCAGTAACTGCTCAAACTCTTCATCGGTAATTTCATCCGAAGCCGCTTCCCCACCACTTCCCGCGGCATCAATAAAGAGATCATCTTCCTGAGCAGCCACCTCTGATGAGGAAGGCTGAAGCGGCGGCTCGACAACTGCTGGCTCCTCCTCAATCGGAGCTGCAGCCACCAATTCACCGCTCTTTAATGCATCTAATTGCTGAAGTAGTTCCTGAGGAGCAGCGGAAGGCTCTGTTCCACCACGAAGCTCATCGAACTGCTCATTGAGCACATCCAGCACCCGTAGCACGACATCCATCAACTCTGCAGTAACAGACCTTTCACCATTACGCAGCATATTGAAAAGATCTTCAGCACTATGGCAGACGCCCACTAACCCTGTTAGGCTTAAGAAGCTTGCACCACCTTTTATGGTGTGAAAGCCACGGAACACGGCATTAAGAAGATCCTTATCATCCGGCGAATGCTCAAGCTCAACTAACTCTTCGGAAAGCTGCTCGAGGATTTCACTAGCCTCAATCAGGAAATCCTGTAGTATCTCATCATCGGCATCAAATGACATAGTTCACCTTTAGAATCCCAGGCTAGACAACAAGTCGTCCACTTCATCTTGTCCACTCACCGTTTCAGACGTTGCTAAACTTGGCACTTGAGGTCCTTCAAGCTTATCTGCCTCGTCACTATCTTTAGATTTAGTAGCAACAGCTGTGCCACCGGATACCTTAATGAGATTGACTAAGTGAGATTCCACATCCTCGACCATTTTGATTACCCGGTTGATAATCTGACCAGTCAGATCTTGGAATTCTTGAGCCATCAAGATCTCATTGAGAGCATCTTTTACCGCACCAAGCTGCTGCTCGCTCTCTTCTAAATGCCCATGCAGTGTTTTACTGACACTACGAAACTCATCGGCTTTCATTTCCCGATTAACAAACCGAGTCCACTCGCCATTTAGTTCGACGGATTTATTATGTAGGGATTCACAGAGAGGAATTGCCCCCTCGACGGCATTAAGTGTCCGGTTTGCCGCTTGATTCGTCATGGTAATGACGTAATTCAGGCGCTCTTTGGCATCAGGAATTTCACTTTGGGCTAACTCTGAAAGGTCAGAGTCGATTTCAAAATTGGTGATAGCGCTATGGAGTTCTCGGGTTAGCTTTCCGATCTCTTGGAAAAGCTCTGTCTCTCTTATGGTTGCTAATTGGTCTATTAGCGCTGTTACTTGATTATCATTATCTGCCTCAATCTCAGCGATCAACTGTTGTGCTAAGGCAAGAATTTCTTGTTTGGCATTATCGTCACGCATAAGGAACAACCCTAATCAGCTGTGACCAATAGATAGAGGACTATTAGCCATCAATACGTTCAAAGATCTTATCAATCTTCTCTTTCAGCGTCGCAGCAGTAAATGGCTTAATGATATAGCCATTTACACCACACTCTGCCGCTTCCACAATCTGTTCACGTTTAGCTTCCGCGGTCACCATTAACACTGGCAATGATGCGAGATTGTCATCAGCTCTCACGTTTTTTAATAAATCAATACCAGTCATACCCGGCATATTCCAATCTGTCACCAGGAAGTCAAAGCCTCCCTTTTGCAGCATTGGCAGTGCCGTTTGACCATCATCCGCTTCAGCCGTGTTGTTATATCCCAGATCACGGAGAAGATTTTTAATGATGCGACGCATTGTGGAAAAATCATCCACAATCAGGATCTTCATGTTAGGATTCGCAGGCATTGAAGCTCACCTTGTTATTATCAGATGGATTACCAACTACGAAATACTAGTCGGCTAATTATTGAGTTTAGTTTAGGAAAAATTTTGATTTTTTACGCAATTAGCCCTTAGTCCAGGGGGTAAGGCGAGCTTGTAGACGAATGACTGCCTGACTATGAATTTGGCTAACTCGGGATTCACTCACACCGAGAATTGCACCAATCTCACGAAGATTGAGTTCTTCATCGTAATAAAGGCCCATCACTAAGCGTTCACGCTCAGGTAAACCAGCAATAGCCTCCATTAAATTTTGCCGGAAACCATCAGACTGCAGGCCTTCAAATGGCCCCGTTCTCTCATCAGCATAGGTTTCGGATAGAGAGGTACCGTCCAGCCCAATTTCATCAAAACTGAAGATGCGTTGACTGCCGGTATCTTTGAGAATTTTATGGTACTCTTCGAGGGTAACGCCAAGTCCCTCTGCTATTTCATGATCTCGTGCATCGCGACCGGTACGGTTCTCTATCTCCCGCACCACTTCAGCAACCATGCGAGTCTTTTTGTGAACGGAACGAGGTACCCAATCATTCTTACGAATTTCATCCAACATGGCTCCACGCACACGAATACCCGCATAGGTTTCGAAGCTTGCGCCCTGACTTTCATCGTAATTGCGAGCCGCCTCCAGCAAACCAATCATGCCGGATTGAATCAGGTCATCAGCCTGTACAGTAGGTGGCAAACGCCCCATTAGATGGTAGGCAATACGCTTTACCAGGGTGGAATATTTTTGTACCAGCTCGTCTGCCGTCACTTTGCCCCCAGCTCGCGTAGCTTTAGACATGGCCACGCCACTCATAACATCCCCTCTTCACTACTTTGTCCCGCTTGTATTAATCGTTCAACAAAGAACTCAACATGCCCGCCAGCGCCACTTGGGATTGGCCAATTGTCAATACGCTTAGCCATCTCCTTAAAGGCCATTGAGGCCTTGCTGCGAGGAAATGCTTCGACCACAGCTCGTTGTTTGCGCACGGATTTCTTTAGATACTCATCGTAGGGAACAACGCCGACAAAGTCCAGCATCACATCCAAAAACTTATCCGTTACACGGGTTAATTTAGTAAATAGCTCACGCCCTTCCTGAATACTGCCCACCATGTTGGCAACAATTCGGAAGCGAAATAAGCCATGTTCCCGACTTAACAGCTTGATCAATGCATAAGCATCTGTCAGTGAAGTTGGCTCGTCACAGACCACGACCAACACCTCTTGAGCCGCTTTGCTAAAGCTAACCACACTGTCTGAGATACCTGCCGCGGTGTCGATTAATAAGACATCCATGGTATGGCTTAACTCACTAAAAGCCTGAATTAACCCTGCATGCTGGGCAGAACTCAGCTCCGCCATACTTTGTATCCCTGATGCCGCAGGCACAATACGAACCCCCGCTGGCCCAGTCAGAATAATCTCCTCCAAGGTACGCTTTCCGCTTAGCACATGTGAGAGATTGTATTGCGGATGTAACCCTAGCATCACGTCCAGATTTGCCAAACCCAGGTCTGCGTCCATCACCATGACTCGCTTACCAAGATGGGACAAGCTTACCGCCAAATTCACAGAGACATTGGTTTTGCCCACCCCACCCTTACCACTGGCGACAGCAAGCACCCTCACCGGGTTAGTTTTTTTCATGCGACGAAGTCCTTCAGCCTGATCATAGCCTTCAAGCATTCACAGCCACCTTACCAAATTGTAGTTCAACGGCGACATCTGAGATGGATTGATTCTGTTTTTTCGCCATCTCAACGCAGCGCACAACCAAGTCCTGGCTGCGGGCAGGATGTAGATCTTCCGGTACCTGCTGACCATCGCTGATATAGGCAACCGGTAGATTATGACTCATGATAGTGGATAATACCTCACCTAGGCTGGCACTTTCATCTATCTTACTGATAATACAGCCCTCTAAGCCAACTTTTTGGAAGGTGGTAACGGAGGCCTCAAGACCTGCAACCTGGCTATTGGCAGAGAGAACCAAATAGCATTTCACTTCACGGACCGCGCTGCGGAGCATGGATAGCTGCTCCGTTAGACGCATATCTCTAGGGCTCATACCTGCCGTATCAATCAGTACTAACTCTTTATCATCCAGCTCAATAATGGTCTGCTCCAACTCCTGATAGTCCTTGGCAACGAATACCGGCACTCCCAGAATCCGACCAAAAGTCCGAAGCTGTTCCTGAGCGCCTATCCGATAATTATCAGTAGTGACCAACGCGACCTTCTCTGCACCGTGGCGTAGCGTATAACGGGCAGCCAACTTGGCGATAGAGGTGGTTTTCCCCACACCTGTCGGCCCTACCAGAGCTACTACACCACCATCATTGAGGATATCATCTTCAGTAATAGCCAGGCTTTGTCCCAGAATTGCCAGCGCCAGACGCCATGCTTGCTCATAGCTGGATTTTTCATTAACGGCCATGGCGATACGTTTACTCTCACTGGCAGTTAGCCCCAACTGCATCAGGTGACGCATTAGACGAGCATGCAGCGGATGTTGACGCTCCATATTACCCCAGGCAAAGCCACTTAACTGCTGCTCCACCAGACCCCGTAGTTCACGCAGTTCGTTTTTCATACTAACCAGTGCTGGATCCTGAGCCCATTCTGGATCAGCATGACGTCGCTCACGCTTCACTTCAGACATCTGGCGCTCCAAAGAGCTAGCCTGGTGAGTCTGCTCATAGAAAGGCTCAGCTGTGGGATCCACAGGTTCCGACTGAGGTTTGGCTTGCTGTGATGGTCGTTGAGACTGACGAGCTGCTTGGTGCGATTGCGGGCGAGCTTGTGGCCGACTCTCAGTAGCTGTCGAACGTCTCATTGAAGCGGCAGATGGGCGAAACTCATCCTCTTTCAGCTCGTGACTGAAATCATCATATCGGGCTTCCGGCTGGATGGGAGTGGGCTGAGATTGCTCAGGCTCAGTCGGCACCGAATCGAACATCGATTCGTCATAATCCACAGCAGCCACGATCTCGATACCCCCTTCTACCTTGCGGTTGGAGAGAATCACCGCATCCGGCCCCTGCTCTTCACGAACCCGACGAATTGCCTGACGAATATCCGATGCGAAATAACGTTTGATCTTCATCACTTACCCTTCCTTCCAGCCTGGGTAAGCAATGTGCTTACCCGATGGTGGCTATAATCTTGATCTGCTTGTCATCCGGCACTTCGTTGTAGGACAACACATTGAGTCCCGGAATCGAATGCCGCGTAAAGCGGGCCAGCAAGGGGCGAATCGGCGCGGACACCAGCAGGATTGCCGGTTTACCCATTGCCTCTTGGCGCTGTGTGTGTTCTTGCAGCGCCGTGTGCAGATTCTCCGCCATGCCGGGCTCGATACCGCCTTCCCCAGCCTGTTGAATGGATTTCTGCAATATCTGTTCCAAATTAGGATCTAACGTCATTACCTCCAGCTCTGACGCCACTCCTGCGATATTTTGCAGGATGGAACGACCTAATGCGGCACGTACCGTACCGGTCAGGAAGACGGGATCTTGACTCTGTGGGGCATAATCCGCCAGAGTTTCGGCAATGGTGCGAATATCACGAATTGGCACCCCTTCAGAGAGCAGATTCTGTAGCACCTTAACCACTCCACCCAGCGGCAAGGTATTAGGCACCAGTTCTTCCACCAGCTTAGGCGCTTTCTTCGCCAGGTTATCCATCAGGTGCTGTACCTCTTCACGGCCCAATAACTCATGGGCATGACCTTGTAGCAGATGGCTCAGATGAGTTGCCACCACTGTGCTAGGGTCTACCACGGTATACCCCAATGTCTGAGCATGCTCCTTCTGTCCACCATCGATCCATACTGCCTCAAGACCAAAAGCCGGATCACGACACTCAGTCCCTTGCAGAGTACCGAACACCTGACCTGGATTTAGTGCCAATTCTCGATCCGGAAACACTTCATCCTCCGCAACAGCCACCCCCATCAACATAATACGGTAGCTATTGGGAGCCAAATCAAGATTGTCACGAATATGCACGGGGGGAATCAGGAAACCCAAATCCTGAGAGAGTTTTTTACGCACCCCTTTGATTCGCCCCATCAATTCACCACCTTGGGACTTATCCACCATAGGGATTAAACGATAGCCCACTTCCAAACCAATCAAATCCACGGGTGGCACATCATCCCAACCAAGCTCTTTCACCTCAGGTGCAGCGGGGGGCTGCGGCTCAGGCGCAGCCGCTGAAGGCTGCCCTCCTGGCACGGCACCAGGAGCCCCTGCTGGCGCCAACTGTGCCTGCTGCTCACGTTGTGCAATCCAATAAGCCGCCCCACCACAAATGGCTGCCAGTGAGAGAAAAGCAATATTCGGCATCCCTGGGATTACCCCCATGGCCCCCAAAATACCCGCGGTTACCCCCAGTGCTTTGGGTTGTAGAAGCTGGTTAAAGACCTGCCCCCCCATATCCTGCTCCGCGGAAACACGGGTCACCACAATCGCTGCTGCGGTAGAAAGTACTAATGAGGGTATTTGCGCTACTAGGCCATCACCGATGGTCAACAACGTGTAGTTGTGTACAGCATCAGAGAAGCTCATTCCGTGCTGCGCTACACCAATAGCCAAACCGCCCAGAATGGTAATAAAAAGAATCAAGATACCGGCAATCGCATCGCCCCGAACAAATTTACTGGCACCATCCATAGAGCCGTAGAAGTCCGCCTCCTGAACGACTTCGGCACGGCGGCGCTTGGCGGTATCGGCATCGATCAATCCTGCGTTCAAGTCAGCATCAATTGCCATCTGTTTACCCGGCATGGCATCCAATGTGAAACGTGCACTAACCTCAGAAATACGCCCAGCACCTTTGGTTACCACCACAAAGTTGATAATCACCAGGATGGCAAAAACCACGATACCCACAGCATAATTGCCCCCGATAACAAACTCACCGAAAGCCTCAATCACCTTACCCGCCGCATCGGTACCTGTTTGACCTTCCAGCAATACCACACGGGTTGAGGCTACATTTAGCGCCAATCGCATCAATGTGGCCACCAGCAATACCGTTGGGAAAACCCCAAAATCAAGAGGACGTTTTACATAGACCGCGGTTAACAGCACCATTAACGCTAAAGCGATGTTAAAGGTGAATAGGGTATCCAGCATCAATGGATGCATAGGAATCACCACCATCGCCAGCATCGCCATCAGCAATAGCGGTGCACCCAGACCATTGCTGGTCATCTGTTTTAGTAGAGCTGTAATTTTGTTGATATCAAACATCGACTATCAATCTCTTCGTAAATCCTCAGGAATTGGCAGATCACCCTCTTTAAGGGGTGATGGCTTACTACCCTTCCGTTTCTGATACAGCTCGATCTGGTAGACATATGCCAAAATTTTGGCGACTGCCAGATAGAGTCCCGACGGTATCTCGTCACCGATATCGGTGCTGTAGTAGATTGCCCGCGCCAAAGGAGGTGCTTCTACAATTGGCACCTCATGCTCCTTAGCAATACCGCGAATCTGTAGCGCTATCAGATCCTGGCCACTGGCTACCACCTTGGGCGCACCTGCTGAAGATTGGTCATACACCAAAGCCACGGCATAGTGTTCCGGGTTGGTAATCACCACGTCAGCCTTTGGTATCTCTTGCATCATGCGCCGTTGCGCTGCGGCCATCTGCAGCTGACGAATCTTGCCTTTGACCTCTGGGCTCCCCTCGGTCTGCTTATATTCTTCCTTGATCTCCTGCATGGTCATCTTCAGCTGACGCTTGTGATCCCATAGCTGAAATGGCACATCAATCGCCGCAACCACAATCAGGGAACAGACCAAAATCAATACCGTCAGGAAGACTATATCCATAAAGTGTGCCATCCCCACTTCAACAGACTGCATCCCCAGCTGTAAAAACTCCGGCAATTGGTACCACAGTAATATGCCAGCCACTATTGCAATAAGGAAAAACTTCGCCAGCGCCTTCACCAGCTCCATCAAGCCCTTGACACCAAACATTCGCCCTATCCCACTGATAGGATTCATTTTTTCTGGCTTGAAGGACATCGCTTGGACACTAAAGCTCCAGCCCCCCAACATGATCGACGAAAAAATGGCAACAGCAGCTAACAGCAAAAACAGTGGCAGTAACATAATGACCCCTTCAACCAACAGGTCCTTGAGCATAATCAGCATCATCATGTCATCAAACACTTCTTGGCGATCCAGTTGAAAGGCGTTTTGAAACATCACTGTAATCTCTTGCAGGATACCGCCTCCCAACACATACATCCCTGCCACCCCTACCAGCAGTACCATCAGGGTATTTAGCTCACGGGAACGGGGTATCTGCCCCTTCTCGCGGGCCTCCTGCAATCGTTTCGCGGTGGGTTCTTCGGTACGCTCCTGTCCATCATCCTGAGCCATTATTCAAGAACCCTCAGTAGAACGGTTTGAAGTGTGCGCGTGTAGTGGTGTAGATCAAGGCGTAGCGGCGCTTCACCTCTTAGGTGAAACAACACATTACTTGTTAAAGTGACTAATTCAATCATTTATCCACCACATATCGCACTCTGCCGAGGGACCAAAGATCATGCGCCCCCCAGAATATTGCTAATCAGTGAAAAGCCGCCCATGAACAGATCATCAATCTGGCTGATCAAGCCCGGCAAGGTGAAATAAACAATCACAATTCCCCACACAAGACTGATTGGAAAACCCACTGCGAAGATATTGAACTGTGGTGCTGCACGAGTCATCACACCCAGTGTTAACGTCACAAACAACAACGCCGCGATCGCGGGCAACGCCACCAACACAGCCCCGGCAAACACCTCACTGCCCCATAGCGCCACTTGACGATATCCTTCTGGAGAAATACCCGTAGTAGAAATCGGTAGCGTGTGAAAGCTATTGGCCAGCAACTCAATGAGCACCAAGTGGCCATTAAAGGAGAGAAAAACAAAAGTGACAATAATAGTGAAGAACTGGCCCAATACAGGAATAGACGCCCCTGACTGAGGATCAATCATCGTGGCAAAACCAAGACCCATCTGCATAGAAATAACATGAGCGCCTAACAAAAAGATGGCGAACACCAGTTGCAGAATAAACCCCATTGCAGCCCCGATCAGCACCTGCTGAGCCACTATGATAATGGCATCACTGGAGAGTGGATCTACTTGAGGCACCTCAGGTACCAAAGGCGCAATAATTAGGGTTAATACTACGGCAAAAGCGATACGTATCCGTGTTGACACCGTCTTCACGCCAATTATCGGCATTGCCATCAACATTGCCCCAATACGAAAAAAGGGCCACAGATAGCTCCCTACCAATGCAGCTAGTTCGGGAGTCGTAAAATGCATCAGCCAATCAGCCCAGGAATACTCATAAATACCCCCCGGGTATAATCAACAAGCATCTTAAGTAGCCAGGGACCCGCAATCAACAACACCAAAAAGGTGATGATTAGCTTAGGGACAAAGCTCAAGGTCATCTCGTTAATCTGGGTAGCCGCTTGAAAGACAGCAACCATCAAACCAATTAACAACCCTGGAATCAACAATACCAGCAGAACTGAAATTGCCACCTCCAAACCATGCCGACCAATGGTAAGAACCGTTTCTGGTGTCATCCCCCCTCCTTATATGTAGAAGCTGGAAGCCAAGGTACCCATGATCAATACCCAGCCATCCACCAAGACAAACAGCATCAGCTTAAACGGCAGAGAGATCATCATTGGCGATAACATCATCATACCCATAGCCATCAGCACACTAGCTACCACCAAGTCGATGATCAGAAAAGGCAGGAAGATCATGAAGCCAATCTGGAATGCCGTTTTCAACTCACTGGTCACAAAGGATGGTAGCAGTAAAGTGAATGGCACCTCTTCCGGCGAAGCGATATATTCTGTACCAGAGATCTTGGCAAAGGTCTCCAGATCAGTATCACGGGTTTGATTCAGCATGAATTCACGAAATGGATCACCCGCCGCTTTAATCGCATCCTGCAGGTTCATCTCTTCTGCCAGATAGGGTTGTACTGCCTCGGTGTTGACCCGCTCGAATACTGGCGCCATCACAAAAAAAGTCAGAAACAATGACAGACCGATCAGGATCTGATTGGAAGGTGATTGCCCCAAGCCAAGGGCCTGGCGCAGTATTGCCAATACGATAATGATACGGGTAAAAGAGGTCATCATGATCAGCGCTGCGGGTAACAGGCTGAGCAGAGTCATCAAGAAAAGAATCTGTAGCGTGGCAGAGTAAGTTTTACTGCCATCAGGATTATCCGTTACGGTCACCGCAGGCAGTACACCATCAGCCGCAAAAGAGTGCGTAGGAATCAGAGTTAACAAAAGTAGTAACAGGGGAAAAAAGCGGAAAAAGCGTGTGACATGCAATGAGTTCATCAACTTACTCTTGCTTCTGTTGTTTTTTAAGAATGGCAGCAAATTTTTCGATCAATGGTTCATTATCATTTGCAGACTTCAGCGCTAATGGCTTTTCCAATACATGTAGGGTTCGCATATTCCCCGGGCTAATTCCTACCAGAATCTGCTGCTCGCCTACCTGTACCACTACAATACGCTCCCTGGCACCTACCGCCAATCCCGCAACCACCTTAAGTTGATCACTATAACTACCCTGCCAACGTCCCAGTCGCTTTACTAGCCAGGCACTGGCAAAGATCATCAACAGTACCAGAAACAGCCCTAGAACCAGCTGTATTGCGCTACCCGTATCCAATACACCTTGCGGTGCCTGTACAGGTGTCTCTGATACCGCCCCCCAAGCACACCAGGGAGTACAAACAAGAAGGCATAGTGTAAAGAGTTTAGCCATCTTATTTCAGGCGCTTTATGCGTTCAGTAGCACTGATTACATCAGTCAGACGAATACCAAATTTCTCGTTGACCACCACCACCTCGCCGTGAGCGATAAGCGTGCCATTAACCAGAACATCCAGTGGCTCACCCGCCAAACGATCCAACTCCACCACTGAACCCTGAGTCAGCTGAAGAAGATTACGGATTGAAATCTTGGTGCGACCGATCTCCATCGAGATATCCACAGGAATATCCAGAATCATGTCCAGATTGACATCACCATTCACTACTGACGTAACACTTTCAGTCATCTCCTGAATGGGTGCAGCCTCAGCCGCCGCCTGCTCATTCAGAGCATCTGCCCAGGCATCCTCGGACGATCCCTCGCTTTCAGCTTGCTCCCCTAGTGCCGCTGCCCACTCATCCGCCATATCATCTTGGTTAGTTTCATCATTCATTTAAATCATCTCCTACTTTCAGATGTTTAGGTTGGGATGGGCGTACGACCAGTTCGTCCACTTTAATGCAGGCATTACTTTTATGGCTGCCATAATAGCCACGGATCATCGGCAACTCCTCAACATAACCAATGACGCGCTCTGGCATCTCGATGGGGATCACATCCCCTGGTTTGAGTTTAATTACATCATTCAGTGACATGGTTGCCGTTGTCAGAGGGCAAATCAGATCCACCATGGCATCCATCATCCCCTCACGCAGCGCCTCAGTCCAACGATCATCCCGCTCAGAGCGATCACTTTGCACCCCGGCATCCAGCAGTTCACGTATTGGCTCCAACATGGAATAAGGCATACAGACGTGGAAGTCCCCCCCACCACCATCCAGCTCCACATGAAACTTACTCACCACCACCACCTCCGTGGGGCTTACGATATTGGCAAACTGGGGATTCACCTCTGTACTTTGATAGTCGAATGTCACTTTCAGTGCAGGCCCCCACGATTGCTCCATATCGTGGAAGGCATTTTGTAGCATCATATGGGTAATACGCTGCTCAGTGAGGGTGAATTCACGCCCCTCAATACGGGCATGGAAACGCCCTTCACCGCCAAAAAAGTTATCCACAAGAATAAATACTAACTTGGGATCAATCACGAACAGTGCCGTCCCTCTCAGCGGCTTAACCTTTACCATGTTCAGACTGGTAGGCACATATAAGCTGTGAATATACTCACCAAACTTCGTCATCTCCACACCGCTGGTGGTTATCTCTGGAGAGCGACGCAGCATATTGAAAAGGCTGATACGGAAAAAACGGGCAAATCGTTCATTGATCATCTCCAGCGTCGGCATGCGACCGCGTACGATGCGATCTTGGGAGGTGAAATCATAGATATGGGGCATACCGTCATCCACCATTGAATCGGTATCGACATCCCCAGCATTGACACCATGTAGCAGAGCATCAATTTCGTCTTGTGAGAGTAGATCATTGGCCGACATAATTTTCGCCTACTGCATTACCAAGCTAGTGAAATAGAGATCCTCAATGGGTGATTCATCCATCTCCGCCGTCAGGACAGTCTGCATCTCCGCCAGAGCCTGTCCTCGAAGCAACTCTTTCCCTTCTACCGTGCTCAGCACTTCATAACTTTGCGCACTAAACAGTAGAAGCAACTTGTTTCGAATCGCTGGCATATGATGCAAAGCATCTTCCATTTTAGATTCATCCCGACCCATGACTTCTACCACAACTTGCAGAAAGCGCGCCTTACCTTGGCCATCAAAATTGACGACAAAGGGAGGATCAATTTGCATATAGACTGCGGGTTTCTTGGTCGTCTGTTGTACCTGCTCTCCTTCAGTTTCAGTACCCTCAACTTCCTGGACGGCACTCTCTTCTGATGGAAGCAGCCCCAGCGCCCATAAAGTACCTACCATTGTCCCTGCGACGGCCAACAAGCCGACTAATGCGATCACCACAATGAGGATGATCTTCTTTGCACCGCCACTCTTTTCACCACCGTTGGCTAAATCAAGCTCTTCGGGCTTTGCCATAATCTACTCTCCCATGAATCCACACACACCAAAAGCAAATTTGATGCCTATTAAATTTTTTCTTTATATAGCGGTAAGTTAAGAATTTTTTTATAGGATAAAAACCGATTTCTGCCACGAGAAAAAATATTTTTCAGCTAAAGTGCTATTTTTTTGACACGTAAACTGACTCTCTTCATTTTAGTATCGCATTCAGTAATTTGCGGTCAAAGTGATTTTTTCCATATATCCCCCCTGTTAATACCATCCGGCAGCTCGAAAAAGTTTCATATTTAGGGAAGATATCCTGCTCATTCCAGTCAAGTCGATTCAAGCAAACACCGAAAATGAGAAGCGATTCACAGACTATCCTAAAAAACTATTTTTGATAGCATGACAGATTATGTCACCCACAATATTAGATAATTCTTATTCAGAAAACTTTAGAGTATAATTATTAAATAAAAACAATTACATAATGGCATTTATATAAAAAAATGTTAAAAACAATATCTACCCGCACTCAGCGTATCAGTGACGTTTTCTGTCACCTCACAATACTGCGATGATAATTTGTGATCGACATCACAATATAACCAACTGATTTTTATTTATATATTCAAAAAAAACAATTAGTTGTTAAAGAAAATTAAAAAAAAACCACCTAAAAAAATTGTCACCATATAAAAATACGGAAATACATGTAACCTATTGATATTAATAAACTTAGTCAACGTAAATAGTTGGCCTGCTAGTTGCTATATATAAGTGTATTTTTTTGAGCAATTAGGAGTAACAACATGAGTGACAACAAACACCCGTCGTTTACGAGGTTGCTTTACCTCATCTCAGCCCTTTTCCTTGTCAGCATCACACAAGCCCACGCAGAGCAGTTAACCCTCAGCATCACTGCACAGAAAGAAGTCATCACCCTCAACGAGGATGGCAGCAAAAAGATTGAATACATTGCCGCAGATAGTGTCATCCCCGGCGACATTCTGCTCTACACCATCAGCTACCAGAACCATGCGAATGATGATGCAGAAAGCGTCGTCATCTCCAACCCAATCCCCGACCACATGACTTATGTGGGTAGTAGTGCCCAAGGGAAAAATTGCGATATCACTTTCTCCATCGATGGTGGTAGCCACTATGACTCAGCAGAAAATCTGTTGGTTACCCTTCCCGATGATGCCACCCGGCCAGCGGTCCCTAGCGATTACACCCACATCCGCTGGAGCCTTCAACAGAACATCCCAGCCAACAGCGATGGTGCTGTGAGCTACCGTGCGCGTTTGGATTAAGGGGAAAGATTTATGACTTTGGACAAATTGACTGAAGTTGAGGTTTGCGCCCTATGGGGCGTTTTGCACTTTAAGGCACTTTCTCAGAGCCGCGGCTCACCCCCCTGAAGCTAACAGCAATAGTTGAAAATTTTTTAAATTTTGGAGATGGAATCATGAAAACACAAAACTTGAAACTAAAGCTGTTGGCACTCAGTGCCACAGCACTAATGGCGATAGGAGGCGGTGGCTCTGCACTCGCCGCCGGTACCGCCTCCGGTACCACCATTAGCAACCAGGCCAGCGTGGACTACAAAGTAGCCACCATTTCTCAACCCACCATCAACAGTAATAACTACCAGTTTGTGGTGGATAACAAGGTCAACCTGACCGTCAGCACTGATGACGTTGCAGCCATTGCCGTTACGCCGGGTTCCAACGACAACGTGATGACTTTCACGGTAACCAATACCGGTAACACCACCCAAGACTTTGCAGTTTCAGCTGCGGCGTTAGCAGGTGGAACGGGGGCCTTCGGTGGTACTGACAACATCGATGGTGATACTGTCCAGGTATTTGTCGATGCTGATGCATCAGGTACCTACGTGTTAGCCACTGATACGGGAACCCATATCAACGCGCTTGCGGCAGATGCCAGCATTAAGGTGTTTATCGTTACTGACTTCAACACCGGTTATAGCGATGGCGATATCGCCTCCTACTATCTGGTGGCTGAAGCACGTATCAACGATGGTGCTGGTACGCTAGGTGGCGCATTGACTGAGACTGCAGGTGCGGATACCGAAGGCTCTGTGGATATCGTCTTTGCTGACGGTGATGGTGACGGAGGTCTGAGTAACGACGCCAGCCGTGACGCCAAGCACTCAAGCCAGGATGATTATGAAATTGCCGCCGCAAATCTTAGCTTCAGCAAGAGTTCCAGCGTTATTTCAGATCCCTTCAACAACACCACCAATCCTAAACGGATTCCTGGTGCCATTGTTGAATACATCATCGATATCTCCAATGCAGCCGGTGCCGCCACTGCCACCAATATCGTGATTACTGACAGTCTGAATACCGAGATTGCCACCAACGGTACACTCGGCTTCCAAACCCAATACAATGCAACACCTGCATACGGTATCTGGGTAGACCATCCAAGTGACACCAATACCTCAGGAGCTGGTGATGAATATGCCAATGATGGAAGCACCACAATTGGCGGTGTCACAGCAAGCTGGAATGCCGGAACCAATGTCCTAACGGTTTCTGGTATCAGCTTAGCCGCGGGTCAGGCTGCACAAGTCAAATTCCGGGTAGACGTCAAGTAAGCCTATGCCGATCCATCTCCTAAGCGCATGGATGAAGTACAGCCCCAACCTGTGCAAACAGGTTGGGGCTTGCCTGCGTTTGGGAGTTACTTTTTTCCTCGCCCTATTGATGTGGCTATTAACAACACACAGCGCCATGGCAGTGACACCCATTGGCACGACCGTCAACAACCAAGCACAATTGAGTTATCCCATTTCTGCAACAGAAAATCGCGTGATTACCTCAAACAACGAGACCTTCTCAGTGGAAGGTTTTGGCGTTGATGACAACGCCCTTATCGAGATTCAACAAGCCCCGCAAATCATTGATGTGTATGCAGGGGAAGATGTCAGCTACGCAATTACCCTATTCAACCGTGGCGACAACACACTGGCCTCAGGCCAACTCATCATCAATGCGCCTGTCGGTGCGACTATCGACAGCAGCGTTGGCATTGTCACTAACCAGATGACAACTGCAGCCCTACAAACCAATAGCTATCAAGATTACTTCATCACTCTGCCTGACTTAGCCTTTATGGAACAACTGGATGTGGCAATTACCATCCACCTTCCTATCAACTTACAGAGTGGCGTACTCACCATTGGCTCAACCTATCATGCCAATAACCAGAACCTTGCCTACGCCGAATTCTCCCTTAACCTGCTTGCACGTACCGATGCGGTATTGGAAGTGATGCGCTACAATCCCCAAAGCACTGACATTATGAGCGTAGGAACCACCCGTTACTTCGACGGCAATCAGTTTGTTACTCTGCTCGAGCCCTATAATGCGGGACCCATTCCTCAAGGGGATCCGGTCCCCATCAGCGCAGCGAGTGAATTCAGTCATGGGCAAACCATATTCCTTCGACTGATCGACCCAGACCAAAACCGGTTGCCGACAGCCATCGATAAGATTGAAGTTAATCTGGATATTGCAGCACTGAATGAAGTTGAGCGTCTGGAGCTAAGCGAAACCAGTGTCAATAGCGGCGTATTCACCGGCTATATCAACTTTGATGTCACCAGTCACGCTCAATACAGCGGTAGCATGGGAGTTGAAACCGATGCTGAGATGGGAGTGAACTACCAGGATAAACTGGACCTGTCAGACCTCAATGTCAGTGTGGTCATGGTAGACCCTTACGGTATGTTGTTTGATAGTGAAACCGGCCAATTGTTAGATGGCTACATCATCCAGCTGCTTGATGAAAATGGCAATGAGGCAGTGGTCTATGGTGATGACCAAGTTAGTCGCTTCCCTGCCATCGTCACCACCGGGAGCACCATCACTGACGAAGCAGGTACCCTCTACCACTTCGCACCTGGTGCATTCCGCTACCCCTTTGTGGAGCCAGGCAACTACTACCTGAATGTGACACCACCGGAAGGTGACCACCACACTTGGCCTAGCAGCAAATCTACCGCCAGTTTCAGTGGTCTACCCAATGCGCCCTTCTCCATCGAGATAGGCTCACGAGGGGAGCTGTTTGAAGTACTTGCCGGACCACCAATGCATATCGACATTCCCGTTGATCCTGGCGTGAAGCAACTCTATGTACAGCGCCAAGCCAGCAAGCAACAGGTAGCAGCGGGTGATTTCCTACAGTTCAATGTCACTGTAGAGCCAGTTGTGGAAGAGGTGGTCCTCGGCACTAACTTAGTAGACACCTTACCACGCGGTTTCCGCTATAAGCCTTCAACAGCCACGATCAATGGCGTTCCTTACACCCCAACACTCTCTGAAGATGGCCGTCAACTCAGCTTTGAAGTTGGAGACCTCATCATCGGCAGCCACCACGAAGTGAGTTATATCGTAGAAGTGGGTGTAGCCAAACCAGGTCAAGCCGTAAGCAGCAGTCAAGGCACTGCAAATAATGGTGCACTGGCCTCCAACACTGCATCGGTCACCACCACCGTTATCGAAGAGTTTATGCTCAGCAAAAACATTCTGATGGGACAAGTTGTAGTGGTTGATGAAGAGGGCAATACCACCGAAGAAGGGCTATCGGGTGTTCGCATCTATATGGAAGATGGTCGCTACGTGGTCACTGACGAGCGGGGCCGTTACCACTTTGATAATGTTACCCCTGGCACGCACGTCATCCAGCTGGATACCGATACCCTCCCCCCCGTTTACGAGGCAGTGTTATTTGATAACAACACCCGCTATGCCGGCCGCGCCTGGTCCAAGTTTGTTGAACTTCAGGGCGGTACACTGTGGCAAGCCAACTTCTACACCGCGTTACGCAAAAAGCCCAGTGGTCACCTACAGCTGCAAATGAACAACCAACCACTTAGCGACAGCGGTATCCTTCCACTGCAGGTAACCCTGAATAATGAAACTGTTCAGCTGAGCAACCTTTCGTTGATGATCGCCTTACCAGAAGGTACCAGCTATGTCGCAGATAGCAGCCAGTTAAATGGTGATGAATCCATATTGGCGAATCAAAATGGTAATTTGCTCACCTACACGCTGCCTGATATTCAAGGTGACGGCTCCTATACACTCAATCTACAACTGGCACTGGCACCCGAGGCAGAGGGTGAACTCATCACGAAAGCCATGCTGAGTTTTGACACTCCCGAAAAAGCGAAACAGCGCTCATCCGTCATTGAGCATAAACTGCTGCGTATGAATAAAGAGCTAAACCGCGAGCAACGAGAATTCACCCTGCGCCCTTACTTCGATATTCTCTCCAGTGAGCTAAAAGAGACGGATAAGGCCAAGCTGCTCGAAATCAGCCAGCAACTGGCCGGGCTGGAAAATATCCGTATCACCTCGCTGGGCTACTCCGACAACAAAAAGATCCGTTATCGCAGCCACAGTATATATAAGAGTAACCAGCAGCTCTCAGAAGAGCGTGCTCTGGCCGTTGCCAACACCCTACGGGATGCCCTCAAACTGACACCACAACAGATCAGTGCTGTCGGCATGGGTGAGAAAGATCCTATTGCTGACAATAACAGCGAAGCTGGCCGCGCCCTCAATCGCCGCGTGGAATTACACATCACTGCAGACAAAGTAGAAACCGGGTTGGTCTTCGAACAACCCACCGTACAGAGTGATATGGAAGAGATCCCTACCCTGGGCCAACGTCCAGGTGAGGCACAGATGAAATCCGTAGAAGAAGCACAACCTATCGTCAAAGAGAAACCCGTTTACGATGAAGTGTGGCTTAGTACTGCCACATCCGATATTGAATGGCTGCAACCGATAGAAAATGCACTGCCTGCTATTCCCAGTACCAAAGTGGCCATCAAACATGAGAAAGGACAGAAACTACAGCTCTTGCTCAATAGTGAAGCGGTACCCATGGTCAATTTTGACGGCACCTTTAGCAATAGACAAAACGCCAGCCTAAGCCTATGGTCAGGTGTCAATCTCAAGGATGGAGACAATCTCTTTGAGGTGATAATCCGTAATCAGCAGGATCAAGAAATTACCCGTCTCAGCCGTGCTGTCCACTACTCCACGCCACCCGTCTATGCAGAGCTGGTGGAAAAAGCCTCAGTACTGATTGCTGATGGCATGACTCAGCCAGTCATTACCCTACGCCTTACCGATAAACAGGGTTACCCCGCACGCCTGGATGTAAAAGGTGAATTCAGCCTTAACGCCCCCTATCTGGCTGCCTACGACAAGAAAATCCACATTGAGCAACTACCCGGTGCAGCAGCTAAACGCCAAACCTATATCGTAGAAGAAGATGGTCTGGTAAGAATTAAGCTGGAACCCACCACCCAAAGTGGTGAAGTGGCCGTCACCCTACCCTTGGTTGACGGAGAGCACACCATCAAGGCGCGCCTAAAATCCGCCAGTCGTGATTGGATTGTTGTCGGCTTTGCGGAAGGCAGTGTTGGTTACAACACGCTTAAGGGTAATCAGCAAGAACTGGAAGGCAATAGTTCGGAAGAGGATATCTACAGTGATGGCCAAGTGGCCTTCTTTGCCAAAGGCACTGTCTTAGGGAAATGGCTGTTGACCATGTCCTATGACAGTGACAAAGAGACACAAGGTAATGATCCAGCCCTATTCCAGGCTATCGATCCCACCCAATACTACACGGTCTACGGAGATGCCAGTTACCAAGGCGTGGATGCGGCGAGCCGTGAAAAACTCTATCTGAAATTAGAGCGGGACGAGTTCTACGCCCTGTTTGGTGACTACAACACCGAGATGACGGGCAGTAAACTCAGTGGTTACAATCGTGCCCTTACCGGATTCAAATCAGAGTATCACGGTGATGCGCTGAACGTACTACTATTCAGCAGTGAATCCAACCAAGCCTTCATCCAGGAAGAGCTGTTGGGCAACGGCACCACAGGCCCTTACCCACTCAGCCGTGGCAACATCGTGATCAACTCTGAGTTGATCACGATAGAAGAGCGCAACCGCTTCAATAACAGTGAAGTGGCATCCAGCCGCACCCTGCAACGCCACGTGGACTACACCATTAACTACACGGAAGGCACTATCGAGTTCCGTCATCCAGTTCAGCGTCTCTCAGCTGATCTCAATCTCAACGTCATTGTAGTGAAATATGAATCCTTCGATGAACAGGATCGTAGCCACACCTATGGTGGACGTATCGCCTACCAGATATCCAATAAAACCAAGGTGACTTTGAGTGGCGTTAGTGAAGGGCGTGTGGGTGGAGAGTCCATCCTTGCCGGTGTTGAAGTGGATCACCACTTTACCCAAGATACCAAGCTGCATATAGAGGCTGCCCACACTAGCAGCCAAGATAACACCACTGATAAAAATGGCGATGCCTACTTGGTTGAGCTGGAACATCGTGGTAACAAACTGGATGCCAAACTCTACGCCCAACAGGCAGATCAAACCTTCGGCATCGGGCAGACCAGCACAGCCCAACTAGGTACCCGCCAACTGGGGGCGCAAGCCAAGCTCAAAGTTAGCAGCCAAGTCACCCTGAGCACCAAAGCTGAACAGACGGAAAATCTGGATGAAGATAACACTCGTCAACTGGTCGAGATTGAAAGCCAAGTCAGCTTAGGGCAAAACAATCTTAAAGCTGGCCTGAGAAGTGCCAAAGATGAAATGGCCAATGGCACCGAGACGCAATCCAACCAACTGACTCTGGGTGCCAGCCGTTCTATGCTGGATAACAAAGTACAACTACGCATTGACCGTGATCAATCCCTCGGTCAAGGTGATAACGTGGATTACCCCACCGTCACCCGCATCGGTGCCGACTATCGTGTCACCGAGCACAACACGCTGTTTGTGGAACAGGAGTGGAGCGAGAGTGATGCCCGCGATACGCAATACACCCAGGCGGGCATCAAGAGCACACCATGGCAGGGCGGTGAACTCTTTACCGGTGTAAAACGTAACGACAGTGCGACCGATGTTACTACCACCGGCAACGTAGCACTAAAACAGAAGCTAGCACTCAATGAGAAGTGGAGTCTGGACCTGGCAGCAGAGCGTAGTGAAACTCTGGATTATCAATCCACTAGCCAATTCAACAGTGATACCGTCGGCGCTTATGACAACGGTGACTTCACCGCCTACGCCACTGCCCTCACCTACAGCCCAGAAACCTGGCAGTGGAATATCCGTGCTGAGCTACGTGAGGGATCCAACACAACGAATCGTAAGTTGGCCACTTCGCTTTACACCCAATTGAACAGCCGCACTGAAATGACAGCCAGCCTGCAACTAAGTGAAGATGAAACCCTTAACACCCTATCCCGTAATAGCAGCATCGCACTGGATCTGGCCTATCGCCCCAGCTACCAAGGGTGGATTGTACTGGATCGGCTAGAACTGATGACCCAAGAGAGTACCACTCCTGAATTTGGTTATGACAACTGGCGTATCATCAACAACCTTAACAGCAGCTATCTGTCAGACAACTGGCAATTGGCGCTGCAATTGGGCGTGAAATACCTCAAAGAGAACATCGCCATGACAGAATATAGCGGCGTAACCAACCTTTATGGCATGGAGTATCGCTATGACTTAAATAGCGAATGGGACTTGGGCGCCCAAGTCAGCAGTCTGCATAGCATCAATACCAGCCAATCAGATACCTCCGCCGGTCTCTCTATCGGCCACAACTTCATGGAGAACATCTGGTTAAGCTTAGGCTACAACTTTGTAGGCTTTGAGGATCGTGACTTCGCCAGTGCGCGAACCACCTCACAGGGTATTTACCTGCGCTTCCGCATCAAATTTGACCAGCAGTCACTAAAAGAGGGTATGGATTTGTTAAAGAAATAGTGCCGTAAGGCGAATCCTTAACTATCTATATATTAAAGAGTAAGATGAACAGAAAGAGACAAAACATAGCAAAGACACACAGCAACCTGCCACTCAGTGTGTGGGCAATGGTGGCGTTCATCTTTGTCATGCTTTTTTCTACGCCTGCCTTCGCCACGGTTTACTATGTAGGCAGTGCGGCAGATACGTCGAGCGGTGGAGCCTGTACCACGACAGGTAACTCGGACTGTTCATTACGGGAAGCGGTCAGCCTCGCTTCTGCCGTTGCCGGTGACGATACTATTAACATTGAAGTGGTCGGCACCATCACCCTCACCTCCGGGCAAATGCAGGGTAATAATGGCATTATCACCATTATTGGCCAAGGTGCTGCAAGTACCATCATTGATGGTAACAATAGCGACCGCATCTTTGAGGCCCTCTGGACCAGTGCGGGATTTAACTTTCAGGATATTACACTTCAGAACGGTAACATCGCTAATCTTGGCGGGTGCGTAAAGCTCACTAATAACAGCAGCACCGTTACCAACAGTACCTTCTCTAACTGTCAAGGTACTCGGGGGGGCGCCATCTTCTCAGACCAAAACATTACCGTAACGGTCAGCGGATCCACCTTTACCAATAACAAGGCAAACAACGGTACTGCAACGGGTGGTGGTGGTGCCATCGAGGCCAAAGGCCTGACGATCACCAACTCCACCTTTACCGGCAACCAGGTCACAGGTACCAGTGCTGGCCGGGGTGGTGCACTCTACTCTCCCACGTCGATCTCCATTACCAACAGTACATTTACCAATAACCAAATCACCATTTCCGGAAACGGTGGAGCCATTTACTCATTGGGCACAATGACCATTACCGGCTCCACATTTAACACCAACTCTACCGCCTCTGGTGAAGGGGGGGCCGCTTACATTGGTAATGGGGGTACAGCACCAAGCATTACTGACTCCTATTTTGTCAATAACAGCTCATCAGGCGATGGTGGTGCGGTAAGGTGTATTGAACCGGAAACTCTAACTATTGATGGCACGACCTTCGAGACCAATAGTGGCGCCAGGGGTGCAGCATTAGCGCAATTCGATGGTAATGCAACGATTACCAATTCCACCTTTAGTGGTAATACCGCAGCCACTGAAGGAGGAGCCATTCGCTCCGGTGGTGCCAACACCATCACTAGCAAATACTCCACCTTCTACGGCAACTCTGCCGGCAATGCCAACAGTGGTGGTGCAGTACTAGGTACCAACTTTACCACTCTGGGTAGCATCTTTTCTGGCAATACCTCTAATTCCGTAGCAAACGCTTGTGGATGGTCAGTCGTGACTACCTCTGGCTATAACGTCGATCATAGCGGTGAGTGCGGATTTATCATCACCACCGGTGACGTGACGGGTGATCCTTTACTCTCAGCACTCGCTGATAATGGTGGTCCAACCAAGACTCATGCAGTCTCTTCAGGCCCTGCCGTTGATGGTGGCCCAGCTACCTGTACAGCAGATACTGGCGATGTGGACCAGCGCAATACAGCCCGCCCTCAAGGTACCAGTTGTGATATCGGTGCTTATGAATATCTTGCACCCACACCGAACACAGTCTGTGCATCGGGTTGTGAATTCACCACTATTCAATCTGCTATTGATGGTTCAGTTAATGGAGAAACCATCACGGTTTACGATGGAACCTATGCGGAAAATATTAACTTCAACACCAAAGTGATCACTCTGGTTTCACAAAATGGTGCGGCTTCTACCTCTATCGTAGGTACGGGTGCCGATGCGCCCGTTGTCACCTTTGCCAATTCGGCATTAACTTCAAGTACAGTTTTGGATGGCTTTACCATTAATAATGCCAATGATGGTGGTACAACCAGTTATGGTATAAAAATCACTACCAGTGCAGCACCTACCTTACAAAACCTGATTCTAAAAGGTAACCAAACAGCATTAACCAGTAATGGTGGTGCCATCTACATTAGTGGGGGTAGCGCCACCATACTCAACAGCACCATTGGTAGCAGCACGGATATCAACCTGGCTGACCGGGGTGCAGGTATTTATGCTTACGTCATATCCAGCGCCCTCACTATTACCAATGTCACCTTTGACAGTAACGAAACGGATTATCGAGGCGGTGCGCTCTATATCGACAATGTCGATAATTATGCAGTCACTATTTCAAACTCTACCTTCAATGCCAATAAATCAAACGAAGGGGCGGCTATTTATGTTAGTGGCAGCGCGCAAACAACAACAATTAGTAGTACCAACTTCACCAACAATCTAGCGGCCAATGATCGAACCACCTACAGCAGCTCAACCACGGGTAAGGGTGGAGCTATTTTTGTCTATGGCTCAACTGTATCGGTTTCCGGTGGTACCTTCACGGGTAATAAGGCATTCACCTATGGGGGTGTTTACGATATTGAAGGCTCGGGTGACATTATCATCAATGGCGGCACCTACAGCAATAACGAAGCGACCAGTAATAACGGTGGCGCGCTCTACGCATCAAATGGCAATTCCGTTAATATCAGTAATGCAACCTTTAGCAGCAACTCGGCTCCTGCCGGCTATGGTGGTGCATTTTACATCGCACAAAATCCCGGCGGCACCACAATTAGCAATACCACGATTAGTAATAACTCCTCCAATAACAGTGGCGGCGGTCTCTATTTTTATCAGCTCACGGGTAGTACCACGGTAACGATTACCAACAATACCCAAATTACCGGCAATCAGGTTACTGGTACCGGTAGTTTTGCTTACGGTGGGGGTATGTATCTCTCAGGTAATACCACCTTCAGTATGACGGGAGGCTCTGTCAGTAGTAACTCTGCCGAACATGGCGGTGGTATGGCGATCAATAGCACGAATATTACCGTCGCTTTAGATGGCGTTACCGTCAACAGCAATACCGCCAATACGCTGGGTGGCGGTGGTATTGGTTTGCTTAATGGTACATTGTCCATTGATGATAGCTTTGTACAAGGCAACACCTGTCTCCGGGACGGGGCGGGTATTAATATTGGCAGTGGTACGACAGCAACGATTACCAACACGGTTATCACCGGTAACCGACTCAAGGACACCACCTCTGTCTATTACGGTGGCGGTGTTAATAACGACGGTACCTTAAATCTTTATAGCTCAGTGATTGCCGGCAACTACGCACATTCCGATGCGGGTGGTCTCTACGCCAACGGTACAGAGAATATCTATAACTCTATCATTTATGGTAATACTGCCGGTACAGGCAGTAATCATGAAGTCGCCCTATCCTACGGAACAGCCACCACCTCGATAATTGGTAGTGATCCACTTTTTGCCAATTTACAACAAGCCAACAACACTACACCCACCACAGCGGGTGACTATCGACTCTGTTACGCCGCTGGCAACCCTACCGGATGTGCATCCGGTCCAAGCAGCGGTATCGATACTGGTGGACCAACCAATGCACCGCTCTTCGATATCGTAGGTGAAGGCCGCCCTGTTAATGTCAGTGGATTGGGGGATGGTATTGATGACTACGATATCGGTGCTTACGAATTTCCTATTACTGCTAATTCAACCGATGCACGCACCGCAACTGCGACTGTGGTCAATAGCACATCCATTCTTGTTTCTATGCCATGGCTGGAGGATGATAACGGTAATAATACCTATACAGTGGATTATAAGCTCTCTTCAGAGCCCACCATCTGGACTAACTGGGTAACTGCGGCAACCCATACAACCAGTCCCTATCAAACAACCATTACCGGTTTAACCACGGATAGCTCCTACGACATACGTATCACCTTTAATGATACTGACGGTATCACCGGAACCAATCCACAAACCATTACCGGCGTAACACCCTATATTCCCCATTACTATGTGGGTAACACAGGCACGACAGCGGTAACCACCAACTGTACAACGCCAGGCAATGCAACCTGTACGCTGCCTGGTGCATTATCACTATTGAGTACCAATGAAGAGGTTATCCATGTTGAATTAGCAGGCACCTACTCTGTTGCCATCTCGATCGCCAATAAAACATTTACTCTGCAATCCGATGTTGGTACATCAGCAATATTAGCGGGCAACACTCCCACCGCACCCGTCATCGATATTTCAGGTAGTAGCAGTAACGCCAATCTTGTGATCGATGGATTTACTATTGACCACTACACAACAGGAACAAGCGCGCAAGGTATCCGCATTTCATCTAGTGCAGCCCCTACGCTAAAGAACTTATTAATCAAAGGTAACAATGGTTCTACGGGTAATGGTGGCGGTATTTATATTGATGGGGCAACGGCTACGATCCAAGACAGTATCATCGGAGATCAAACAACCTCAAACCAGGCCTATTATGGCGCGGGTCTATATGCGACAACCCTCTCCAATACGCTAACTATCAGCAATACAACCTTTAAATATAATGCTTCAACTTACTATGGTGGTGCTATCTATATTGGAGGTGGTAGCTATGGCATGTCTATCACAAACAGTACATTTAATAATAATACCGGAACAGTGGGCGGTGCCTTCTATTTGAAAAATGCTGGCTCATTCAGCATTACATCAACGTCCATCTATAGCAATGAGGCAACAACTAGCTCTGGTGGCGGATTATATGCACTGCCTACAGGTTCGATGACACTCACCATTGATAAGTCCTATATTCAAGGTAATCAATCTAAAAGCTCTGGTGGTGGCTTGTATTTTAGTAGCAGTGTTACCTCTACCATCACCAATACACTCATTAGTGGTAACCGTCAGCATACCAATTCATTTGTCTATGGTGGCGGTATCTATAATGCGGGCACGCTGAACCTATATAGTTCAACCATTGCAGGCAACCACGCGGATTATAAAGGCGGAGGGCTGCATGCGGGTGGCACAGAGACCATACGTAACTCGATTATTTATGGCAATACCGCAAATAACAGTGCACCTAACGTTAATGACACCATCGAAACAGAAACCAATTCCAATACCGCAGGTGTATCTGATCCACTATTCGTCAATACACAGTCAGCATCAACGATAGCAACAACCGCAGGTGATTATCGACTTTGCTATTCAGCAACCTCGCCTGATGCCGCTTGTGCTAGCGGCCCCTCCCCTGGCATTGATAGTGGCGCTGCCACTAACGCACCCACTAGCGATCTAGTCGGTACAGCAAGACCTCAAGATGTCTCTGGCTTGGGGGATGGTGTCGATGATTATGATATGGGCGTCTATGAATATGTCCCTGCCGCAGGTGTCACCATTTCCGGAACAGTTTATAGCAGTGATGAAACCACCGCGATTACTACCGGTGTTTCAGTCAGGCTGCTTGTCAATGGTGGCAGTGCCCAAACCACGACTTCAGATGGTAGTGGTAACTACAGCTTTACCGCCTCTCCGAGTGCAGGAGATGTGTTAACCGTACACATCGATAACGATGCCACCTACGTTGCCACCACCGTGACGAACAGTGATAGCAATGCACTATCAGGACTGGATCTGTACGACAAGCATCTCATCGTACGGGACGATAACGCAGGATCCATCACCAATGCCAATTTGGCGACTGGCGATGACACCGATGCAGATATTCTCTATAACATTGCTACCAGCAATCTCACTGTAGAAGGTACCGGTACTGAGCTATATGTGTGGTCAGGTGACACCTTTGCGCCTGGCGGAACAATAGCCACCCATGATATCGACATTCGCGGCAACCTTGCCAGCAGCAGTGCCATTGATGTATCGGGTAGCTGGTTCAATGGTGCAGCGGCCACATTAACCCTTACCGGCACCACCACCTTTAGTTCAGTGGCTACCGGCGAAACCATCACGGCAGATGGCGAATCATTGGGCACGGTTGTCTTCGATTCTGGTGATGGAAATGGTGAATGGACACTACAAGATGCCTTTACTGCCAGTGCAGTCACTGTGACTGATGGCCACCTCATTGATAATGCCCAAACCGTCACCATTGCCGGTGATATTCTCATTGCCAATACCGCGAGCATTATGACCTCAACCGGAACATGGATACAAAGCGCTGATGGTAATATCTCAAACCCCTATTGGAGCCTGGGTGGCAATCTATTCAGTACGATACAAATTGCCGATGGCGTCACCTCTACCCGAACCGCTGAGGTGATGGCAGGTAAAGTGGTAATGGGTGCGAATGCCATAATGACAGGTGCCTTCTCTATTAACATCTATAAACCAGCAGCAAATGATTTTATCGATCTAGGCATAAACAGTGACATAACGCTCAGAATCAACGTGCAACTGGAAAACAGCACCACTCGCACACAAAAAGCTATTAGCCTACCCAACACTGAACTCAGAATTCAGTTTGCTAGCACTGCCACTGTCCAAATGACGGGGGACTGGAATCTCGATATCTTACGTGTACATGGTGGCACCACCGCTACCACTGAGGCAGCAGCCACTATTGTTGATACCAATGGCTATAACCTGACACTTAATTCAACAGGTGATGCCCTTCGTATTGGTGCCACTAACGCCAGCTACCTTGATGCGTACAAAGGAAAAGTGCTTTTCTCCACCGGTACCCATACCATCGCGGGCTCTATTTTCCCTGTAGCAGATGGAACAGATATCGCCGGTTATCTCGACCTGGGTTCCAGCAACCTCAGTATCGGTGGAAACGTCAACCTAACGGAAGTGACAGTCACACCGGGTACATCCACTGTCACCCTCAACGGTACGGCAGACCAAACCGTCACCAACAGCGGCAATAGTTTCAACAACCTCACCTTAAATAATATCGGTGCTAGCAACAGTGATAACATCATCATGGCAGATGCCTTGGATGTTAATGGGACTCTCACTATTACCGATGGTGATCTGGATATCAGTACCAATAACCCCGCAGTGAATGCAGCGGGCAATGTTTCCATTGGGGCCAATGGCTCTATCGACGTTTCCACACGTACTGCCAATTGGACCTATGATGGCACCAGCCTATTAACCGATGCATCTGCCGGACAAGATTTCCAAGCCGTGGTGGTAAACGGTACCAGCCTAACCTTGGGCAGCAATACCAAAGTCCAATCCATGACCATTACCGCTGGCACGCTGAACTTAGGTAGTGCTGGCTATGTATTGGAAATTGACGGTACCGGTACACCTTTGAGCAACAGTGGTACTTTCACCGCAGGGACATCTACAGTGAAGTACACCGGTACCACAACGGCAACCAATATCGCCACCCTTGCCTATAACAATCTGCAACTGGCCCCGACAGCCAGCACGACCTATTCATTAACCGGTAACTTAACCGCAGGCAATGCTCTCACCGGTAATCTCACTGTCGATACTAATGCAGTGTTGGATAGTACCGTCACTAACTATGGTATTGCTGCGGTGGATATCACTATCAATGGCAGCTACACCGCTCAGGGCTCCTCCATTACCTTCAGTGGTAATTGGGACAATAACGGCACCTTTACCCCTGGTACTTCCAGCGTAGTGCTTAATGGCACCAGCCAACAACTGTATGGCTCCGCCAGTTTCTATAATCTCACCAAGTCAGTGACCACTGCGGCTACCCTCACCTTTGAAGCAGGCCAAACCACTACCCTACTCAATGGCGGTACCGTGACCTTAAACGGAGCAGCCGGACAACTGCTGACATTGGCCTCAAGCACCGGCAGTAGTGCATGGAATTTCACCTTAAATAATGGGGCGAACAAAGTTATCAGCTACGTGAGTGTTTCCTGGTCTAATGCGTCCGGCTCCGATGCCTCACTGAAACCTATCGCTCCCAGCAACTCCACTGATGGCGGTAACAATACAGATTGGTTTGGATTTGTTATTTCCGGTACGGTCTACACCGATGAAGGGACTACCACCATCCCCGGTAGTGTCACGGTAAGACTCATCATCAATGGCAGCAGCGCGGGTACCGCCACCACCTCAACAGGCGCCTACTCTATTACCGCAGCACCTAATGCCGGCGATGCAATGATTGTCTATATCGATGGCGATGCCACCTATGATGGCACTACCGTTACTGTCTCCGACGGCGCTGCCCTCTCTGGTCTCAACATCTATGCAGATAGGCTCATCGTACGCCAAGATAATGCGGGTTCATTAACTAACGCCAATATGACCACCGCACTGGGCGCCTATAGTGACACGGAAATTCTTTACACTACCGATGTCAGCGATAATCTTACCGTCACCGGTGCAAATACCGAGTTATTTGTATGGAGCGGCCACACCTATGCCGCAGAAGCCAATATCACCGCCAGTAAAGATGTGGATATCCGCGGCACGCTGGATATGGCCACGCTAAAAAACATTACCCTTCCCGCCAACGGTAACTTAAATATTGCCAGCGGTGCGACCCTAAGCGGCCTGGGTGAGTTTTGGCGTAACGTCAATGACAGTAGTAGCCATATTGTGAATAGCGGCACCATTTCCATCGCCGCGTTTGAATATTATGTGGAGAATGGCAGTACTGTCGCGCCGATAACAGCAACCACCTATGGTACCGATCTCTCGATCTTTACCACGAATTCAAACGAAAGTGGCACAGCGGTCATGGGTTCCGGCACCATTACCATTACCGGCACACTGCTGATTCGTCAGGCTAATGGCTCTACCAGCGGACAGCTTGTGGTGGATAACAGCGTTAATAATGCCGCAATCAATGCCAATCACTTTAATCTGGGGGCGTCTGGCCAAACCAGCTACAACAAATTCCTAAGCGGTTCAGCAACCGTCATTCTTGCCGGTGACACTGTCGTCTATCCCTCTGATGCCAATGGTACCAATGAACTGGACTTAGGTTCTTCCAACTGGACGGTGCGAGATGACTGGCTAAGTGAAGATCTCGTGACGCCAGGCACCTCTACCGTCACTTTACGGGGCACCAGCCAGACCCTGATGGGCGTAGCCAGCGGCACAACGCTATATTTCTATGATCTGATACTGAGTGATGGCAGTGCGGGGGATAGCCTGGAGTTGCAAACCACGTTGGACGTTGCCAATAACCTCACCCTGGCCGCAAGCACCTTTAAACCGGGTAACTACAACATCACCACGGCCGGCAATGTAGATATCAGTGGAGGCACTGTTGACTTAACCGGTCGCACCAGTGGTACCTGGACATTGGATGGCACCGCGGCCCAAAGCGTGACTTCAGGCGGGCAATCATTCGTCAATCTAGTCGTTACCAATGCCTCGGCAGCGGTAAGTTTTGTGGATGCTCTATCTACCACCAACTTCACCGCGACTACCGCAAGCACCTCACTAAAATTCCAGCAAAGTGTTACTCATACCATTAGTGGTACCATCAATATTAATGGTCAAGCCAGTGGCACCAAGATCGCCATTAACTCTGTCGATGGTGTAACCCGATTTAATCTTAGCGTGGGCACAGTATCGCAAACCGTCCACTATGTGGATGTCAGCAACTCTGAAATTTTAGGCAACGATTTAACAGCTCAAAACTCGGCAGATACCAGTAATAATGATTCCGGGGAAGGCTCTCCGCAATGGATCTTTACCGTCAACATTTCCGGTACCGTCTACACCGATGAAGGCACCACCACCATTCCCGATAGCGTAACCGTACGACTGGTTATCAATGGCAGCAGTGTCGGTACCGCAACCACCTCAACAGGCACCTACGCCATTACCGCGGCACCTAATGCTGGGGATGCAATGATCGTCTATATTGACGGCGATGCCACCTATGATGGTGCCACCGTTACCGTCTCCGACGGCACTGCCCTCTCTGGCCTGAACATCTATGCAGATAGGCTCATTGTGCGCCAGGATAATGCGGGTTCATTGACCAACGCCAATATGACCACAGCACTGGGTGCCTATAGTGATACGGAAATCCTCTACACCACCGATGTGAGCAATAACCTTACTGTAGGAGGAACCACTACCGAGCTATTTGTCTGGTCAGGCCACACCTATGTACCGGGTGCCACCATTGATGCTATCAGCGTTGATGTACGGGGAACCCTAACCGCTGCGACAAATGCAATCAATGTATCAGGCAACTGGTTTGTGGATGCAGCGGCCACATTCACCTCCACCGGCACCGTTACCTTTGATGCCATCACCAATACCAACACTATCGAAACCGGTGGCGATAGCTTCAATGAAATCGTCTTTAACGATGCCGCAGGAACCGCTACCTGGGAGCTACAAGATGCCTTGAACGTGGCAAGTAACTTCACCCTTACCGACGGGATTGTTGATACAAAAACCGGTGTCGGTGGTGATAACGCTATTAATATCACCGGTAACCTTGCCATCAACGGCGGCAACCTCACCGCTAACGGTAGCACCATTACCGTAGCAGGTAATGTGGCAATAGCCAGTACGGCAGGACTGTTCACCAAAGGCACCTCAACGGTTGATCTAACCGGTACTGGCACGGTCTCCAACGCTAATGAAAATAATGCATTCAACCTATTAAAAGTGGGTGCAGCGAGCAAAACCACAACCATTTCCGCCACCACCTATACCGACAAGATGCACCTGGGAACCGGGGGATTAACGCGTAGCAGTAGTGCTGAGCCACACATTGGCAAAGGGACAAGTAACCAAACTATTATTACCAGTGATGGCGGCGACACAACGGGAACATTCTTCCGTATTAATCTGTACGGCACTAATAACCATGTCGCAGCTGTCACCTTAACTGATGCGCAATTTGTACTGCAAGCAAATGCCAGTATCGATCTAACCGGAAATATTACGATTAATAGTCTACGGATGGAGGAAGACAATATTTCGTTTAGTGTCGGAACGTACAATGCCACCATCAACAACGGATTCCTGGTGGGCTCTAGCACCACCGCAACAACGGCAGTATTAAATCTGGGTAGTGGTACTGTTACCTTTAGCGATAGCGCCGGCATCAACGGCAACATCAATGGCGGTAGCACAACAATTAATCTGGAATCGGCAACCATTAACATCGGTGCCGTCTTTTGGACCATGATGAGCGGTGTTACCGTAAACCCAGGCACCTCCACCGTTATCTTTAAGCGTACTAATGGTGATCAAACCATTACCAGTGCTGGAAATAGCTTTAATAACGTCACCATCAACAACACCAACGCAGATACAGCAAACGATGACGTAGTGCTTGCAGACGCCCTGGATGTGAATGGCAATCTCACCCTCACCGACGGCCAACTCCACATTGCCAATTACAATGTAACCGTGGGCGGCAACGCCACTCTGGGCAGTGCGCTGATTGATACCACCGGCCGCACTACTGCCACGTGGATATTGGACGGCACCGGCACCCAATCCATCACCAGTGGTGGTCATATCTTTACCGATTTAATTGTCACCAATGCTAGTGATGTAGTGACCTTTACTGATGCACTCTCTACCGGAGACTTCACTGCTACTACGGCCAGTACGCAACTCACCTTTACCGGCGGTACCACCAACACCATCAGCGGTACCTTAAACCTGAATGGTCAGGCTAGCGGCACGCGTATTTTATTGCGCTCCACCAATACCACTCAGTACACCTTCGATGTCACCGGTGGCGCCCAAGCGGTCAGCTACGTGGATGTGCAATATGCTGCAGCCTCAAGCAATGACATTACCGCTTCCAACTCAATAGATGGAGTGGGTAACGATGATGGTACTGGTAGTCCGCAATGGGTATTTAACTACCTGCTCTACGGCACGGTATATACCGATGAAGGCACCACCAATATCGGTGCCAACAAAACCATTCATTTGGTAGTTAACGGCGCCAGCCAAGGTACCGTTGAAACCAACCCGCTGGGCGAATACGGCTTTATGGTCACCCCGGCCACCAGCGACTTAGTGTTAGTGTACATTGATGGTGAAACCGAAAATGGCAACACCGTCTCAATCGCTTCTGGTGCCACACTCAGTGGTTTGGATATCTATCAAGATCGCTTAATTGTGCGCCACGAAACCGCAGGCCCCATCAGCAATGCCAATCTGGGTACGGCGTACTATGCCACCGGTGATGCGGATATTTTCTACTCCGTTGCCACCAATGACCTAACCTTGGATACCGCCACCGAACTGTTTGTCTGGGCAGGCGATACTCATACCCCTGGCGGTACCATTGATGCCCATGATGTTGATGTGAGAGGTACCCTCAATGCCGCCGCCAACGCTATCAATGTAGATGGCAACTGGAACGTCGATGCCGCCGCTACCTTTACCTCCACCGGCACGGTAACGTTTGATGCCACCTCCGCTACTAACACCATCACCATGGGCGGAACGGATGCGAATCATGACTTCTACGATGTGATATTTAACGATGCCGCAGGCTCTGCCACCTTCCAGCTGCAAGATGCCATGGCCGTGACTAATGATTTCACTGTCACCGATGGCATCGTCGATACAACTGTCTCCAACTATGCCATTACCGTGGGTGGCAACTTCAGCCAAGCGGCTGCTGGACAAGTAGAAGCCAATGGCTCAACCATCACGGTGACTGGTAACTTTAGCGCTGATGGCACCACCGATAGCACCGATTACAACAGTGCCACCTTGGTAACAGCAGGGGCAGCCTCTGCCATCGCATTCAATAATCTGTCACAACCTTGGAACAATGGTGTTAATAACCTGAGTGTTGGCACAGGCGGCGTTACGGACACCGTTAGCACCTCCCTGGCCATTCAAAACGATTTGACCATCGGCACAGGCGGATTAAGTGGCACAGTCACCCTATACATGCGTGGCAATACCGATGTGCTGTTCTTTGATGCAGCATCCAATCTAAGCCTCACCAACTTGATATTCATGGCCAATACCGCCAATCTGCCCACGCTCATCAACGGTTACGACACCAACATCATAGCTGGTGGAATAGGCCCGCAAACTATCACTCAAACAGGTGCGATCACCTTAAATACAGGCAAACATCTGAAGATAAACGGTGATGGCGATGCAACCCGCCAAAACACACTGGATACCGGTGGAAATACACTCACAGTTGGTGGTGACCTTATTATTGGAGCCGGTAGCGATACCGGAGCAAAAGGCTTAACTGCCAATGCCAGTACTATTAACGTAGCGGGTAACTTCACCATCAATAGTGGCAGCAACACCTTTGCCAGCGGCACATCCACTGTCATATTCAATGGCACAACAGATCAAACCGTGACCACTGCCGCCCAAACCTTTAATAACGTCACGCTAAATAACACCGGTACCAACGGCACTGCCGACAACATCATTATCTCAGGCGCCTTGGATATTAACGGTGTACTTACCATTACAGACGGTGATCTGGATATCAGTACCAATGATCCAGTCATCAATACTGCTGGCAATGTTTCCGTTGGTGCCAATGGCTCCGTCGATGTTTCAGCACGTACCTCCAACTGGATCTTTGATGGCACCAGTACATTGACGGATTCATCCGCCGGGCAAGATTTTGAAGATGTGGTGGTAAGCGGTACCAGTCTGACATTAGGTAGTAATGCCAAAGTCCAAACCATGAATGTAAGCGCCGGTACACTCAACCTAGGCAGCGCTGGTTATGTGTTAGAGATCGATGGTACCGGCACACCACTAAGTAATAGCGCTACCTTTACCCCAGGCACCTCCACCGTGAAATATTCCGGCTCGGGATCCGCTACGAATATTGCAGCCGTTGACTATAACAACCTGCAACTGACCCCCACTAGTGCGACCACCTATTCACTACTGGGTAATCTAACCGTGGGCAATGCATTAACTGGCAACCTCACCATTGATAGTGGCGCAACACTAGATGCGACCGTAAGCAACTACGGCGTTACCGCCGTGGATATCACCAATAACGGCAGCTACACCGCCCAAGGTTCAACCATTACCTTCAGTGGCAACTGGGACAACAACGGCACTTTCACCCCAGGTACCTCCAGTGTGGTACTCAACGGTACCAACCAACAACTCTATGGCTCTGCCACCTTCAATAACTTGACAAAATCAGTCACCTCGGCAGCCACACTCACCTTTGAAGCGGGTCAAACGACCACTGTCAGCGGAGCAGCAACACTCAATGGTGCCAGTGGTCAGCTACTCACCCTAGCCTCTAGTAGCCCTGGCACTCATTGGAATATCACCATCACTGCTAGCGGCTCCAAAACCATTAGCTATGTCAGTGTCTCCTGGTCCAATGCATCAGGTTCCGATGCATCGCACAAACCCATCAACCCAAGTAATTCAACCGACGGTGGGAACAATGTGGACTGGTTTGGTGGAACACCCGATATTGCGATCCTGAAAGCCACAACGATGGTTTCAGACCCCATCAACAACACCACCAATCCTAAACGAATTCCTGGCGCAGTGATGCTCTACACGCTGATTACCACCAACAGCGGTACTGGATCACCTGATGCGAATAGCACAATCGTGACAGACGTCATCGATGCCTCCAATGTATCCATCAACGTAACCGATGGAATCACCTTTACTGATGGCACTACCAGTTCAGGTCTCACCTTAGGTACCGTCAGCTATTCCAGCACTGCCGCTCCTGGCCCCTATATCTATACTTATACACCTACGCCAGACGGTGATGGATATGATGCTAACGTCACCAGCATTAAAATTACCACTAGCGGTACATTCAACTATGGGGGCTCACCGGCACCGAGCTTTACCCTGCAGTACAAGGTACGAGTAAAGTAGCAGAAAAGTTTATGCAAGTGCCGGAGGGGGTGCAATATCCCCCTCTCGACGAGGAATCAGATGAAAATGAAGATGGGAAATTTTCTGTCCAGCAGCAGTGCCGGCATTCGTACCGAAGTTAAACCCCTTTACCGCCGGATCAAGCTTTAAGATATCTGCACGACACTGTAATGCTAATTCATGAATACTGATCAATGCATGAGATGGCAGATCAAAAACAGTAGCATAGTGACCTTTGCTAATAATTAAGGTGTGCAGAGATGTCACGGGGTTAATATCCCTAATAGCATAGACCAATGAGTTCTCAGCAATCACTGGCAGATTTTGCCGACCACAGAATAAACAATGATTCACCCTTCCCCCTTGTATTGATTTACCACTATCCCGGCAACACATCCCGAAGCAACAAAACCAATGAGACCAACAGTAGCGGCATCGTTAAATTAAGCCGAATACCTGCTCGCATCATCGCCCCCATCGCCACCCTTTCGGTGCCAAAAATAATCGCATTAGGCGGTGTCGCCACTGGCAACATAAAGGCACAAGAAGCGGCAAGCGTCGCAACTAGCAGAGTCTGAGTCGGATCCATTCCAGACGCTGCAGCAACCGCGGCTAATACTGGTAACATCACTTGTGTTGTTGCAGTATTGCTGGTGACTTCAGTCAAAAAAGTGATAACCAGAGCAATCCCCAGCAACATCACCGGCAATGGGACAGTAGAAAGGAAAGAGAGCTGTTCTCCCACCCACATCGATAAGCCTGAATTCATCATCCCCATCGCCAAAGCAAACCCACCACCCAGTAGGATCAGAATTTCCCAGGGAAGGCGTCCAATTGCCTCGTGCCCCAATACTGGCTGACCATTACGAATCGGTACCAAAAAGAGCAGTAGCGCCGCAGCCATTGCTACCGTCCCATCATCCACACCAGGGTAAGGCATCAGTGTTGCCCAGCCAGGAATAGAGAAGCTATCCCCCTCGATACCTTTACGGGTCATCCAAGCCAGTGCCGTCAGTCCCAGCACCCAGGCAACAAATTTTTCATCCCTACCCATCACACCAAGTTGCTGTAATTCAGCGGATACCCCATCCATTGCCTGCTTGGACCAGGGCACACTTCTGATCTTTCTTCCCAAAAACCACAACACCAGCGCTACGCCACAAGTGACTGCGGGCACCCCTATCATCATCCACTGCATAAAACTGGGCGCTAACTCACTATCGATGAGCCGCATATTCTCCAGAAATACCAGATTGGGTACCGTCCCCACCGGCGTTCCCATGCCTCCAATATTAGCGCTATAGGCAATTGCCAGTAATAGGGTTGAAGCAAACAACAGCATGGTAGATGGCTCAAACAGTCGATCAAGGCGACTTAACACTGCCACAGCAATAGTCACCATCAACATCGTAGTAGCAGTATTGGAGATCCACATTGAAAGAAAGGCGGTGGTAAAAGCAAAGCCAAATAAAATCTGCACAGGGCTATGGTGAAAACGCGAAAGGATCACTAAAGCAATCCGCTGATGAAGTCCGCAGCGCTCCATCGCCTGGGCAATCAGAAAACCACCTACAAACAGAAACATAATGGAGCTCATATACTTCGGCGCAGTCTCTTTTGCTGAAGCGATGCCACTTAGCGGAAAAAGAATCAACGGTAACAAAGCCGTCACTGCCAGGGGAACTGCTTCGGTAAGCCACCAAATTGCCATCCATAGTACTATCCCCAGCATTGCGTCAGCATGTGGATGCCCTGGAATATCAAAAACCAAAGGAATCCCAATCCCAACTACTGGGCCCAATAAAGTGGCAATTCGCTTTCCCACCATCATCTCATTCCAATTCAAATACTGATCCTAACGAACCTCTACAGAAGCTCCCTCAATGCTTAGCCATTATACAGAGCTCATGTCTCTTTCAATATACTGCCAATAAATTTACTTTTTAGATGAAAATGGCCAAATTAAGTGCACATTAAATCACATTTTTAAATCTAAGCTATGAGTAATCCCAACAAAACACGAGATAGCCTAATGAAAACTCCAGTACTCTTTATTGGTCATGCCAACCCTATGTCGCTCTTTGATAGTGAGTGGAAATCATCCCTACATGCCTGGGGAGAGCATTTAGGAAAACCCAAAGCCGTACTCATGTTTTCCGCACACTGGCAAGAATCCGATCTGGTAATTGGCGAAACCAACGATCATCAGCAGCTGCTCTACGACTTCTATAACTTCCCGAATGCACTCTATACACAGCAATATCCAGCACCTGGTGCTCCCTGGTTAGCAGATCAGCTGGATGAACTACTCGGAGAATCGATTCCACGCAGCCAGCGAAAGCTAGATCATGGTATCTGGATTCCCTTGAAGCACATTTGGCCACAAGCAGATGTACCTATTCTACAGATCAGCCTACCCAGCCATTTCAATAACCAACAACTATTTGATCTGGGTCAACGCCTCGCCCCCTTGAGGGAGCAAGGCATCGTCATCGCCACTGGAGGCACTTTAAGTCATAACTTGAGAGAGGGCATGACAGGCCAATATGAGCACACACCCAGCTGGGCAACGGAATTTGACCACTGGCTGACCAATGCTCTGCTGACTCCCGAGACAACCCTCATTCATTGGCAGAGTGCTCCCCATGCCCGACGCAATCACCCGACAGATGAGCACTTTACCCCACTGTTGATTGCTGCAGGAGCAGCGACTCGAGAAGATGCCATTACCTTCCCTATCAATGGCTATGAAATGGGAGTGTTTAACAGACGTTCGATACAGTTTGGTTAATACCAAAGCATTCCCTAACCCCTTCTCTCGCGGTAGAATCCTATTTTTTATAAGCCGTGAGGAGCTATTGGAATATGGGCAGAGCCTATCAAAACCGCAAAGAGTCGATCGCCAAAACCTCCGATGCCAAGGCGAAGGTATATAGCAAATACAGCCGGGAGATCTATGTCTCTGCCAAAGCCGGTGGCCACGAGCCTGATGGCAACCTAACACTACGCAGCCTGATCGATCGTGCCAAAAAGGATCAAGTCCCCAGCCACGTTATCGAAAAAGCCCTGAATAAAGCCAAAGAGGGTGGCGGTGAAGATTTCTCCCCTGCCCGCTATGAAGGCTTTGGACCTGGCGGTTGCATGGTGATCGTAGATTGTCTCACCGACAACCCCAACCGTACCTTTGGTGATGTTCGCCAATGTTTCACCAAAACCAAATCCAAAATTGGTACCCAAGGTACCGTCAGCCACATGTTTGATCACTGCGCCATTTTGGTTTTTAAAGGGGATGATGAAGATAGTGCATTAGAAGCGCTAATGGAGGCGGATGTAAATGTGAATGATATTGAGTGTGAAGAGGGCAATATCACTATCTTTACTGCGCATACCGACCATTTCAAAGCCAAACAGGCGCTGTTAGATAAGCTGGGCGAAATTGACTTTGAAGTAGATGAGATTCAATTCGTTCCCAAAGCCAGCAACCCTCTATCCGATGAAGATCTTCCTGTATTCGAGAAGTTCATCGACATGCTTAACGATCTGGATGATGTGCAAAACGTCTACCATGACGTAGCCCTATAAAACAAAAAGGCCGCTGGCATTAACCAGCGGCCTTTTAGCAGAATCACTGAAAACGGTAAATTACAGTTTGTCAGCGTTCTTATCCAGGTAAGAAGCAACGCCATCAGCGTCAGGCTTCATACCTTCATCACCTTTGTTCCAACCCGCTGGGCAAACTTCACCGTGCTCTTCGGTGAATTGCAGCGCGTCAACCAGGCGAACCATCTCATCAACGTTACGACCCAGAGGCAGATTGTTAACGATTTGAGATTGAACAACACCGTCTTTGTCGATCAGGAAAGAACCACGCAGTGCAACGGCAGCTTCTGGATGCTCAACACCGTATGCCTGACAGATAGAGTGATCTACGTCAGCAACCAGAGGGAACTTAACAGGACCGATACCACCTTTAGAAACGTCAGTGTTACGCCATGCATAGTGAGTGAATTGAGAGTCGATAGAAACACCAACAACCTCTACACCGCGCTCTTTCAATGCTTCAACACGATGATCATGAGCCAGGATCTCAGAAGGACATACAAAAGTGAAGTCCAGTGGGTAGAAGAACAGAACTACGTACTTGCCACGCAGGTCTGACAATTTGAAATCCTCTTTAATTGTGCCATCAGCCAGAACAGCTGCTGCGCAGAAATCAGGAGCTTGTTTAGTTACTAGTACACTCACTCTGTTATCCTCCAGGGTTAGATTTTAATACGTAAAATATTCAACAATTATTATGTTAAGCCAGATCTTAGACTAAGTCTAGAATAAATTAAGTTTTTAGCTGTGCATCAAGTGTATTATGTATGAATATGCTGTCAACGAGAAAATCCAATACCGTATTATGACATTCCAGTATCGCGGCCGATTCGCCCCATCTCCTACCGGACCACTACACTTTGGCTCACTGGTTGCTGCTGTCGGCAGCTATCTTGAGGCACTAAATCACCACGGTGAGTGGCTGGTACGCATGGAGGATCTTGATCCTCCCCGTGAGATGCCAGGGGCAGCAGATGATATTTTACGCTGCTTAGAGGCCTTCGGTTTCGAGTGGCATGGCGAAGTGATATACCAAAGCCAGCGACAGGAGGCGTACATTGCCGCACTGGAAAAACTGGCCGGAAATCAACTCACCTTCCACTGTGGCTGCAGCCGTAAGGAGCTAAGTGGCTTGAACGTCTATCCAGGCCACTGCCGTAGTGGCTTGCCCTCCGACAAACAGGCCCGAGCAGTCCGCCTACACGCATTAACTGATTATCCTGCCATTACATTTTGTGATCGCATTCAGGGACCTCAGAAACAGGACATGGCCAGTGAGGTGGGAGATTTTGTAATACGTCGAGCCGATGGACTCTTTGCCTACCAACTGGCAGTGGTGGTGGATGATGGTGAACAGGGTATCACCGAAATTGTACGGGGCAGCGATCTACTGTCGGTCACCTGTCGCCAAATCTACCTTCAGCAGCTCCTGCAGCTCCCTACTCCCAGTTATGGCCACCTCCCCATCGCCGTTAACCAAAAGGGAGAAAAGCTTAGTAAACAGACCTACGCCAAGGCACTAAACCAACAGCATCCTGCCCCACAACTCTGGCAGGCACTGGTATTTTTAGGCCAACAACCAGATGAGGCGTTACAACAAGCCACGTTAGCCGAAATCTGGCAATGGGCCAAAGAGAATTGGTGCTGGCAAAGCATTCCAGCGACAGCAGCAAGGGCACCAGAATCCAGTTAATCAAACATGGAGCGCCCAAGTTTAGGCTGCTGCACCAGTGCTACCCCCTGTTGACGAAGAAGATTCAACACCCCCTCCTCGCCGCCTAAATGCCCGGCACCAATCACCACCAGGTAATCCTCTTTTTTTCCCAGCATGGCGAAAATTTTTTCTGCCATCTGTTTGTTACGGTCGGTCACTTGCCGCTGGAATTGGGATGCCAGCTGAGGATAGGTCTCTTTGGGTTCTGCCATCATCTGGTAGATGGTCTCTGCATCACCATTGCGCCACGCTCCACTCAAGGTATCAATATAGCTCTCCAATTCACCCAGTTGCTCCAGAGTCATCTTCAGCATCAGATCTTGCTGCTGAGGCGTATCTCCTGAAAGTGCAGCCAATTGTAGTTCCAGAGTCTCCAGACTTTCGATAGGCTTGACCCCTTGCGCCTTACCTAACAGGTAGTAATCCACCCCTAAATCTGCCCGGTAACCCAGCTGAGCCGCATGCTGCAAAGTCAGAGTGAGAGTAAGCAACCAGGGACGCATTAGCTGGTAGTTATCCGGCAGGCTCTCCAGTTTTTGTAACTGCTGCAACGTCTCTTCTGAAAGCTGGGAGTCGATACGTTCTCCCGGAGGCAACATCCCTAGCTGCTGCATCCGCCGCCCCATCTCAATTGGGTCAATCTCCAGTACGTTCAATTCGACCACCAAGTGTTCCGCCTCTTTCAGCGCATTATCGACACAGCGGTCCAGTGGGTACTCTCGCTCCCGCATCATATGAATAGAACCCAAAAGATAGACGGTGTTACTCTCACTTTGGGCTTGCCATAGCAGGCACTTCCCCTCATCAGCATAGAGAGGAAGACTTATCAGCCAGCAGAGCAAAAAAAACAGAAATCGTAAATGCATTACTATTCTCCGTAGACAGTCACTGTCACCTTCCGTTGATGGGTATGATACCGGTGCTCCCACAAATAAACACCTTGCCAGGTGCCCAGCATCAAGCGACCACCACTAATAGGAACCGTCAAATCACTATGGGTCAGGACAGTACGGATATGGGCCGGCATATCGTCATCCCCCTCATAACTGTGCTCGTAGCGAGGATCCCCATCCGGGGCAAGGCGCGCCATAAAGGCATCCAGATCCCGACGCACCGATGGATCGGCATTCTCACACAGCATCAGCGATGCACTGGTATGATGTACATACACATTACAAAGACCACACTGTATGCCAGCCTCATTGACCACTTTGTTAATGGTGCTGCTGATCTCATAACTACCACGCCCTTTATGGGTCTCCACGCTAAAACTGTACTGATGGACCATTGATCACTCTTCAAATAGTTGTAAAGAATCTGGTAAACGCTGCAAGTCACCCGATGCTAGGCGATGGGCCCAGCGGGTGGTCTCCGGCAATCGATATCGGGTCAGGGTCTCCATTACCCACGTCACACTCCCAGCCATATCAATGCGGTGCCCCGGTGAAATATAGAGAGGCTTAACTTTATCACGGCTTCGCAGCACCACTCCAATCTGCTCCTCCTTGTCCATCAGACGAACTAGCTCCCCCTTGGCCTCTCCCACTTCATCGTGTCGACCACAAAGCCGGCTTTTGGCCACCCCAATGGTTGGCAGATCAAGCAACACCCCGAGATGACAGGCAATACCAAAGCGCCGAGGGTGAGCAATCCCCTGGCCATCGCACAATACTAAGTCGGGATGAAAAGGGAGAAGCTGGAATGCCTTGAGCAAAGCAGGAATCTCACGAAAGGAGAGTAGACCAGGAATATAGGGAAAATGGGTTGGTAGACGGGCAATGGCACCATAGCAAGGTCGCAAGCCTTCACGATCTAATATTACTACTGCAGCACGGGTAATGGTGTTAGCCTGCTCAAATCCCACATCCACACCCGCTAGCCACTTAACATCATTGCCTACCTGATCCGTTAATACCACCTGTTGTGCCAAGCGCTTTTGTAGGGCAATCGCCTGCTTTGGTGTTATGTCATCTTCGAAATGACTTATATCGTTCATCGTCTATTCCCCTTTTTCCGGCATTGTCATCTACCCGGATCAGGAATATGCTATACAAGATCGTTAGAGCATGACTACTAATAACATCAAGAATTCTAAAGAGAACTTGTTCCCAGCAGATGAGCGCTACCTACCCTATTACAGTACTTGGTAAGTCAGATCAGAATAAATTCCTGGTACATAGCCCGAATGAACGCTGCAATCAGCTAAAAATCATTATCCGCAAGGAGCTGCCGGTTACCGCCTACGCTATAGATACTCATGGCAAGGAATTATCTCATTTCTCCACCACCTTACTTGGAATCAATCAAGAGCACGGTTTGCTTATCATCGACACCTCTCCCAGTAAGGAGATCAATCAGCAGATTACTACCAGCAGTAAACTTTACTGCGCCACATCAATCCACGATGTACCCGTTGAATTTATGGTAGACACACCCAAGCTAGCGACACTCGCAGACCGGCCGGTATTTGTCACCAAACTGCCAGAAATCATGGCACGCATGCAACGACGAGAGTATTTCCGCGCAAGTGTCCCTGCCAGTGTTGCCGCAGTGTGTTATATCCCTTCGGATAATGGCCCAGTCAAGCTGCGAATCACAGATATCAGCCTAGGGGGATTGGCTATTTTAATTGAGGGAGATCTCCCTTTTTCCTTCGAATATCATGAAGTTTATGAGCACTGCGAAATCCAGCTCTCTCTGGGAGAGAGCTTTGAGATTGATCTTGAGGTTCGCAACAAAATTGACAAGCCATCAAAACGTAATAACACGGTCACACAAGTTGGCTTGGCCTTTAAGGGATCCTCAGATCGTATCGAGAATCTGATCCAACGCTTTATTTTTAATATCGAGTCAAAACGACTACGCACACGCTAACGGAGAGAATCATCGTGTCACACAATATAGAATCGATCCTCATTGAAGAGCGCCAATTTTCACCCTCGAATGAATTTGCCAGTAAGGCACGGATTACACCAGAAAAACTTGCTGAACTACGCAGGCAGGCTGACTCCGACTACAACGGCTTCTGGGCTGCCCGTGCTGAAGAAGAGATCAGCTGGCACAAAGCCTTTACCCAGACACTGGATGAGAGTCAGGCTCCTCACTATCGTTGGTTTGCTGATGGTGAATTAAATGTCTCCTATAACTGTCTGGACCGTCACTTGAATGACAGGGGCGAGAAAACCGCCATTATCTTTGAAGGTGAGCAAGGCGATACCCGACACATCAGCTATAAAGAGCTTCACGATGAAGTTTGCCAAATGGCCAACGCCCTAAAAGCTCAGGGAGTGGTGAAAGGTGACCGTGTTGTCATCTACATGCCAATGACACCAGAGGCGGTTATTGCCATGCAAGCCTGTGCCCGTATCGGCGCTATCCACTCCGTCGTATTTGGAGGATTCTCTGCTGAGTCCCTAAAGGACCGCATTGAAGATGCTGGTGCCAAGGTGTTGATCACCGCCGATGGCGGACATCGTGGAGGCAAAATTGTCGAGCTTAAATCCGCCGCAGATAAAGCACTGGCATCAGGCTGCCCCACTATTGAGAAAGTCATTGTCTTGCAACGCACTCAGCACGATATCACCATGCAGACTGATAGGGATCTCTGGTGGCATGAAATCATGCACCAACAGTCAACTGAGTGTGAACCAGTATGGGTAGGAGGAGAGCACCCGCTATTTTTACTCTACACCTCTGGCTCTACCGGCAAACCTAAAGGGATACAGCACTCCAGCGCTGGCTATCTGTTAGGCGCCATCACCACCTGCAAATGGGTGTTTGATGTCCATGAAGATGATATCTTCTGGTGTACTGCCGATGTAGGCTGGATTACCGGCCACACCTACGTAGCTTATGGGCCCCTGGCGATCGGTGGTACCACAGTCATCTATGAAGGCGCACCGACTGTACCAGATGGCGGTCGCTTCTGGAAACTCTGCCAGGATCACAAGGTAAGCCTGTTCTACACCGCTCCTACTGCTATCCGCGCCCTAATGAAATTAGGCGATGACATCCCCAATCAATATGATCTCAGTGCGATCCGCCTGTTAGGCACCGTAGGTGAACCTATCAATCCAGAGGCATGGATGTGGTATCACCGTGTGATTGGCAAAGAACGCTGCCCAATCGTTGATACCTGGTGGCAAACTGAAACCGGATCGAACGTTATTGCTCCCCTGCCCGGAGCCACTCCCACCAAACCTGGCTCCTGTACTGAGGCTCTGCCCGGCCTGGATGTGGATATCGTTGATGAAAAAGGTGTTAGCATCACTGCCGCCAATCAAGGTGGCTATCTGGTTATCAAAAAGCCTTGGCCCTCTATGTTGCGCAATGTTTGGGGTGATGAAAAGCGCTATCGTGATACCTATTGGGGCATGTTTGATGGCAAATACTACTTAGCAGGTGATAGCGCCCGTCGTGATGCTGATGGCTACTTCTGGATTATGGGCCGTATCGACGACGTCCTGAACGTCTCTGGACACCGCCTGGGCACCATGGAAATCGAATCAGCCCTGGTTGCCAACCCCAAAGTGGCAGAAGCTGCCGTTGTGGGACGCCCTGATGACCTGAAAGGGGAAGCAGTGGTTGCCTTTGTTGTACTAAAGGGAGAACGCCCAGAGGGTGGCATTGACCAAGAGTTGACCCAAGAGCTACGTGCTTGGGTAGGAGAACAAATTGGCCCAATTGCCAAGCCAGATGATATGCGCTTTGCTGATAACCTGCCCAAAACCCGTTCCGGTAAAATCATGCGTCGCCTCTTACGTACCATTGCCAAAGGTGAGCAGATCACCCAGGATACCTCGACACTGGAAAATGAGGGTATCCTCAAGCAACTTCAAGGGCTGGAATAATCAACGCCTAAATGAAAAAGGGGCTTTCCAGATATGGAAAGCCCCTTTTTTATATTTTAACGTTATTCTTAGAATAATCGCTTATTTACCATTCGCATCCTTCGCCTTCTTTTTAGCAGAAACATTTGGCATGCAATATGATTGTAAATACTCCAGAAAATCATCTTTCAGATCGGGGTGTTTGAGCCCCAATTCCACAGCAGCCTTGAGATAACCAAGCTTACTACCACAATCATAACGTGGGCCTCTGAAGGTATAAGTCAGAACCTGCTGCTCATTCATCAATGCCGCAATGGCGTCAGTTAGCTGATACTCACCACCCGCACCTTTGGGTATCTCTTCCAGAATCGAGAAGATACGTGGCGTCAAAATATAGCGACCTACCACCGCTAAGTTGGAAGGTGCCTCTTCAGGCTTAGGCTTCTCAACAATTGCCTTCACATGACCCACACGATCTCCCTGATCTTTAATATCTACGATACCGTATTTGTAGGTCTCATTTTCTGGAACAAACTCCACGCCAAGCACTGAAGATTGGCGATACGCATAGACATCCACCATTTGTGCCAAGGCACCTTGATCTTCGCCATCAATCAAGTCATCGGCCAAAATAACCGCGAATGGCTCATTTCCCACTACATCCTTGGCGCAGAGAACGGCATGACCCAGACCCAGGGCCTCTGGCTGGCGAATATAGACACAGGATACACCCTCGGGCAGCACGCCTCGAACCAGATTCAGCAACTCCTGTTTGCCTTTCTTCTCCAGCTCCGTCTCTAATTCATAGTTCTTATCAAAGTGATCTTCAATTGCCCGCTTGCTGCTACTGGTTACAAAGATCAGCTGCTCCACACCTGCAGCTACAGCTTCCTCAACCGCATACTGAATAAGTGGTTTGTCCACAACGGTCAACATCTCTTTTGGATTAGCCTTAGTCGCAGGCAAAAAGCGAGTCCCCATACCAGCAACGGGGAAAACCGCTTTACGAACCATTCGTTTTGTCATTTTTAGATCCTTACTTAACAATCACATGCACATCGATGGTGCAATTCGTCTCTATATTCTCAATAATTCGCACTATGGTAACCAGCCTATAGTGACAATTCCAGCCTACATTTCCCTATAAAGGTTATTGTATCAAGGATAACATCACATATTAATTACAACTTATAAGGGAATTACGCAAAAAGCCCGCCAATTTTTGCTCACTTAGTGTTTACTTAGCTCAGGTGCTGCCTAGTCCAATTAATGATATCCGAAGTTCCCATAGCGCCAGCACTGCGAACAAGCTCCTTGCCACCTTTAAAAAGGATCAAGGTAGGAATACTGCGAATTCCAAATTGTGCTGCCAATTGCTGCTGAGATTCCGTATCTACTTTAGCAAGACGTACTCCGGGTTCCAATTGGATTGTAGCCGAAGCAAATGCCGGTGCCATAGATTGACAGGGTCCGCACCAAGGCGCCCAAAAGTCCACTAGAATAGGAATATCGGAATTAACAATATGTTGTTGAAAATTTTTCTGCGTCAACGCCACTGGTCGTCCCTCAAATAGCGCGCCTTTGCAGTTCCCACACTTTGGGGACTCTGACAAGCGCCCAACAGGCACCCGATTCACCGCATTGCAGCTGGAACATACGATATGCAAAGATTCGCTCATTACCCCTTCTCCTCAATACTTACGGATAATACATAATCATTGATTGTGGTCGGGATATTAATTTTCAACCATTAAAATTTTTTACAGGAAAAAAAAAAGCCCCAGCACAATGTGCTGAGGCTTTTATAAGTGGCGTCCCCAAGGGGATTCGAACCCCTGTTACCGCCGTGAAAGGGCGGTGTCCTAGGCCTCTAGACGATGGGGACACACATAACGCTGTGTGCATGTGTCTAGCATGCGAGTTGCGACCTAGAGCAACTCTTAAAAATAAGTGGCGTCCCCAAGGGGATTCGAACCCCTGTTACCGCCGTGAAAGGGCGGTGTCCTAGGCCTCTAGACGATGGGGACACACGGATAA
>JBNKQQ010000079.1:0-3441 GCA_050295955.1 Thiohalomonadales bacterium | reverse complement strand
GAATACCTTCCAGATGCATAGTCAGTCAGTGGCTGGATAAGATCTGTTACTAACCTGAATAGCCATTTAAAGAAAAACGCTAAAATGGCAACAGGCAATATAACAACCAGACCACCTAATATAGATTTTTTAAAAAAATTTCTCATGGTTTAAATCTCATTACTCATGTGTTCCAAATATATGGGAGTTGTTTCTATCTTATGTAGGTTCTCCCTGTAGGTCTAGTCTACTGTTAAGTTGATAATCAAAAGACAAGACATGACTTTCGGCACTCGTGAATTTGGTATATAGATAAAAGGATTCCGCAGTTGAACATGGATTTGAGGGAAATCTATATTGTGCCGCAGGATGTAGTGAGGTGGCAATCGCATCATCCCTTCATCATCCACAATTGTGCGGTTTGCCAGGCTCACCACCTCTTAAGCAAGTCTTTCTACCGCTCGTTACGAGTTTGCGCGTCTTAATGTTGTCAGAAAGAAAAAGCTGTCTATACTTAGCACGGATAGTAGATTTACTTAGTCAATGTCAAGCATCGCACAATATCATGTTGGAGTAATAGAATGATCCTCAAGTATCTTAAAAATATACCTGCTCACCTATTGCCCCTTGTGCTCATTCTCCTCATCTCTGCCTGCTCGTCAGGTGGCAATGAGACAAGCTCTACCCCGAATACCCCGAATACCCCGAATACGCCGAATACGCCGAATACACCAAGTTCCCCCACTGGTGGGATTGAGTGGCTTCATTATAACGGCCAGGATGTCGCAGTCACTAATGATGTGGACAACTGCCTGGACAGAGACTATGACAACCACAAGTCCCGCTTCTGCGGTGGTGATGACCTGAATGATATGAACAGCTCGGTAAACCCGAGTGAGCCTGAGATCTGCGGTGATGGCTTTGATAACAATCAGGATGGCCTGACGGATTATGCTGACACGGTAAACTGTCATCACGCGGCTGCACCAAAAACTTATCACGTGAATAGTGCAACCGGAGACCCTGTAAATGGCACAGGATCTGAAGCCTCTCCGTTTGCAACTATTGCCCAGGCTAATGCTGTAGTCGCGAGCGGTGATACTGTCCTACTGTATGAAGGAAATTATGGGGATGTTCAACTCGCCTTTACCAGCAATCCCTATGACACGGTCGATGCGCTGGAAAACCGCTCACCTCTGTATACAGACTGGGTAACTTACAAGGCGGCTCCTGGGGCGGAGCATCTTGCTCGGTTAGGGAGACTTGAAATTGGTAATCGTATAACGCCGAGCGGCTATAACGATAAATATCCAAAAGACTCTGAATATGCCATTAGTGGGCCGCTCAATCCGACCCTGCGCGATTTTAGAATTCGCATAGAAGGTTTGACTATTGAAGATGGGGTTTCCATCCAGCATGGTCGATTCGTTCATCTCAAAAACAATATCGTAAACAGAATCGGCCCCATTGCCAGTGCCACAGATTGCACCGTTTACTTTAACAATACCGGGATAGAAAGCGGTGGTCGTTATATCATCATCGAAGACAATGAAGTGACACACACTGCCCACGGAATTCATGGTGGTGCCCACGATGTCATCATCCGCAACAATCGCATACACCATGTCACCCATGATGGCCTTGGCCTTATTCTAGGCAGGAACTACCTGATAGAAGGGAATCAAATCTATAACACGGATGACGGTTACAATGACAATGTGGGCACGACCTGCAATATCCACTCTGATGGTTTCCAGCCTTACATCATCACCTACGAGGCTGGCGCCAATATGGGCTATGACATTCGCAACGTCAGTTTCAAGAGAAACCTTATCTATCACACTGAGTCAATGATTATCATGCTGCAGTCGAGTCCCTATGCGAATTACAGCAACTGGATGAGCGAAATCAAGCTACGTAACTTCCTGTTTGAGAACAACATCTTTGGGCCATCTGGTGGATTTATGTTGAATATCATTGCGGATGGTTTTGACGGATTCATCTTCCGCAATAACTCGCTTCTGAAGATCGAGGGTGACTCCTATGTCAGTGACCAGGGCCGAACTTTGGCGAGTGATAGTTTCTCTGTCAGGCTTAGCGGTCCAGTCTCAGTCAAGTCGGCGATCTACAACAACATTATTCCTGAATTCATCGGACTCAGCGATACCTTGGATTTTGCTGGCTATAACTACTACGACACACAGTTCCTTAGCTGGTATGACGATCTTGCATGGTATCGCGACTGGGTGGGGGATCTGTTCCGAGAGGGCACGTCGGCGCCCTATGTTACGAGTGATTTTTCGGGCAATTTGATTGACTACTCTCCGCTCATCAACACCGGCACACGAATTGATGAGAGCGGCATACCTCTCGATCTGCCAATCACCGAGGACTTCTATGGCAACCCGCGGGACAACCGCCCTGACCGCGGAGCGGTCGAGGTAACAGGTCTGAACCCAGATCACCAACTTACGCAGTAATGGCTAATAGGACCCAGGATTTGTGTGTTCTTTGAGCTCATTAGATATACCCTTGAGATCTGCTTCATTAACCAATCCTTTCTGACGCAGCATTAAAAGTTGTATTGTAGCTTTTGAGCGGCTGTGATCATTAAATAGCAAAGCAACTTGCTTATCGTAGTTCTCAATCAATTTATATAAATAGAGGTATTTGCTATGATTTGTTGGGTTATCACTACTCTCTAAACCCTCTGATACATCATTTAATATTGTTCCACAGAAGCGTTCTAAAGCCTCTTCTTTGATTTTCTTAAATTTTTTCCAGTCAGATTCTGAGATCATTTTTCTTTTTTATACCTACCGGCTAAGTTAAGGGGCGCCGCATTTTTTCAGCGTCCATCTTTGAACGTATTTGTTAGAAGGTGATGACATCTGCAACAGCCTTTGCAATTGCTTTACCTAGTTCTAAATGTTGATCTTCATCCAGGTGAATACCATCAACAGCACTTGCCTCTGTCACGTTAGCTGAGTCAAAGAAATAAGTCGAATATTCCTTTGAGATTCGTTCAAGTTCTGAGGCAAGACCGATATCTCTATTCTCAGCACCATTAAATTTTGCTGAAATTGAACCCTTGGGCTTAGTTATTTTAGGCGGAGAAACAACCAATATTTCTGGCACAGGCATGCCAGGCTCTATTGGGGCTTGACGTACTATGCTTATTAACTTAGCCATTCCCTGAGATGATAACCAGGCATTATTATCATGCATACATTGAAAATCATTAGTTCCCAACATTAAGATTACAAGCTTTAAGGGGGAGTTCATTTCAATAACTTGTGCCAAACCGACTGAACCATCTCTACCCTCTTTGAATGGGTCACTCCATGCTGTTCTCCGTCCATTAAGACAATTTTCAATAACACGAATATTTTTGCCCATTTCAGATAAAGATTTTTCGAATACCCCGGGCCATCTTTTATCGTATGTAAGTCGTTTCCTTGT
>JBNKQQ010000078.1:0-5436 GCA_050295955.1 Thiohalomonadales bacterium | reverse complement strand
CGATGGCACCAACCGTCAAGCCGTCAGTGATGCCCAAGGGCAATTCACCCTCACCGAAGTGCCCGTTGGCCCGGTCCACCTGCTGGCCGATGGCAGCACCGCCACCGTTGACGGCGAATGGCCCACCCTGAGCTATAACCTGGTGACCATCGCGGGAGCCGAAAACCCCCTCTCTGCCCCGATCTACATGGTGAAGCTGAATACCCGCAGTGCCAAGTGGGTAGGGCTAGAAGACGTTAGCCTGACGCTGGCAGAACTCCCCGGTTTTCAACTGGATGTACAAGCGGGCTCGGTCACCTTCCCCAATGGTGAGAAAGAGGGCTATCTCTCGGTGACCCCGGTGAATGCCAACAAGGTCCCGATGCCACCGCCGAACGGCATGCAGCCCCAAGTAATCGTGACCATTCAACCGGCGGGCACCCAGTTTGATCCGCCAGCCAGGCTGACCCTGCCCAATGCTGACGGGCATCGTCCGGGTGCGCAGGTGGAGATGTACTCCTACGACCATGACCTGGAAGAGTTTGTAACCATTGGTCTGGGGACCGTGAGTAAAGATGGTGAGACGATTCAATCCAACAAAGGGATCGGTGTGGTTAAGGCCGGTTGGCACTGTGGTAGTCAGCCGGGGGGAGATGGTTGCGCACATGGCTGTCCTGAGTGTAATAAATGTAACGATGACTGTACTGGTTGTGTGCCCGATCTTTTATTTGAATATGTCGCGTGTGATGGCAATTTCTGCAAAGAGTGTAACAATGGAAATTGTGTATATTCGGAGTGGACAAATCCCGCCTTCCTGGAAAGTAAAGCAGAAGTTCGGCAAGTTCCAGCGAGCAATCTTCTTGAAGAGTGTTGGGGAGGGGCTGCAGCGATAGAGAATATTAATATATCTATTGCTCCCAGTTGTGATGGCGACAACATCACAGCAATGATGACCCGACTAGTGGGGCTCTACTCTATTGAAATAGACTTAATGGGGGGGCAGGAGGAAATTACCGGGGTTGGGCCTGATGGCAACACCATTGAGAGTAATTACTGTGATCAACTTGCTGTGTTGAATTTGGATACCAGCTGCCAAAGTGTGTGGGGGTATACCCCTGCAATTGTTGCACACGAAGCAATCCATGAAGAGCATTTTCTACCTGCACTTAAAAAGGTAGCACCGCAAATTGAGCAGCTCATAGAGAGTGTTTCGTTCTCTGGGACAGAGGTGACGACTTATGATGAAGCGATGAATCGGCTTGCGAATTCTCCTGAATTAAAGAGTGCAATAAGGGACTCATTGATTCTTTGGGGGAACGAGTATCAAAGCGCAACGGCCAAGGATCATGATGGTCCTACCGATGATGCGATGTTGAAGGCTAGCGTCGATATGGTTATCGAGATCTGTGATTATGCGAAGGCGCATGGCTGGAATCCTTGCGAGTACTGTTGGTAGTGTTCAGAATTCTGTGTCATTTCTTTAAACGAATAGAAAAAGGGATGATACAGACTGGCACAAAACAAATGTCGATATAGAAGCCGCCATGCAAGGTGGACTTGAGGTCCACCTTGCCGCGGAGAAAATCCCTAACCGAAAAAATGGCAGTTCGTCAAAAACAGTCAAAAAATACCAGACACATCTCATCGAAGAGCTAGAACATAAGGTCATTACGCTTTTTTCCTTAGGCAACAGCTATCAGGATATTTGTCGTTATTCAAGAGATGTGCGATATCTCACTCTCTAGCAGTACGCTCAATGCGACCACTGACAACTCCTCCTTACGCCACAAGCTTGGTGTGAACGCGATCTTGATACCATCTATCCCATTGGCTTCCTCTGCCTAGCTTGAATACCCCTTAATTACCCCATTTAAAATATGAAATATCTATTGATATCAACACATTGTGACAAAGTCACTGACTAAATTTTTAGGGAGATATAAAAGGAGAATGGTCGTAGCGGTATGTGATTTAGTCGCTGATATTTTATTCAAAATTGCGCTATTTGAGCGAGCGAATACTGATACGCTATGTCGGCATTATATTAATCTTTTTATGCGGCGCAATTGCCGTCTACAGAATAAGAAAGGGTTTTTGAGGGATTTAAAATGATAAAAAAAATACTCGGTGCTACGTTATTGAGTGCTCTGCTAATGACAAATGTTATGGCGGGAGAATTGACGCGAACGGTTCTCCCCTATGAGGTTTCCATGGATAATCAAGATCGGTATCAGCTGACTGAGAGCGGTGAGGTATATTGGCTTGGATTAACCAATACGGGTTCATTTGATTTTGGCGTTTACAAATATGATGGCATTACCACTACTGCTTTGGTTGAGAGTACAACAGTTAAGCATAAATTAATGGCTAACGATGCCGGTCATGCTGTTTGGCGTGAATATACCGATGATAATCAAACCGGTAACCCACTGCAAAATGGCCGTATCTATTTTTATGATGGCAATGAGGTCAATGCAATTTCACCAGAGGGAGAGACTTACGTTGTTCATGCTTTGGGAGAGAATAGTGAGGTCATAATGAGTGGCTATAACAAGGTAGAGAATACATGGACAATGTATCTATACAACGGTACTACCACGGTTGATATCGGATTTGGATTCCATAATATTCTTCACAGGGATGTGCAAGTGAATAACCGAGGGCAGGTGGCATGGCAGACACCTTACGGCATAGATAATTTAAGTAATGCACTGTTTTTCTACGATGGTCAAAGCACGATTAAGTTGGTCGATGTGCCTAGAGGGATTCCATTTAAGCTAAATGATCTAGGGCAAATTGCATGGTCACATAATGACTGGACCAACAAAAACTTCCAGTTTAATGTCTATATTAACGGCCAGATTATTAATGTTGTCAGTTCTGCTACTCAAAATATCCATGACTTTGATTTAAAGAATAATGGTGATGCTTTTTGGGCGTTGGGTGCTCCATGGGGGGGAGATATTCAACAACTTTTTGCTTATATTGATGGACAGATCATTACCCTTAATGAAGGCAGCAGTAGTTTGTACAACGTGGAGCTATCTGAAAACGGTCATATCCTTTATACATACAATAATAACAAATTAGTTTTTGGCTCAATGTCACTTGGCTTTAAGACATTACTTGATGGTCAATATGACAGCGTTGGATTTACCCTATTGGATGATGGAACACTCTTTGCCTATTTGGTAAATCCTAATGAAACACTATATGGCCACTATGACCCGCTAAACAATGTATTCATTCCCTTTGTATTTCCTGAGCTGAACTGGGACGAGTGGAATCTCCAAGCCTGGGCAACGACACAGAGCCATTATAACGCACGTGTCTCTTTGGGGAGCTTAGATGTCTTCAATGGTAGCAGCGTCTTAAATGCTTTTCCGGAAGGGGGATCATCATTTGACCCATTTGACATCATAATGAACGAAGCGGGGGATATCTTAATTCAGGAGTATACAACCACTGGTAGCCAGCTGGTTCTATATAAAATGCCGCAGCCATAGTTGAAGCTTTGAATAGGCAGTGAAACTGCCCCGGTTTAGTGGGCACCATCCTGATGGATAAGGAGGTGCCTACTAAAATGGAGAGACTTCAAGTTCATCTCAATTTTCACAAAAATAACGGGGCACCCACCAATTGACATATCATCACAGTTACTTACTTATCAGTTAAATGATGGCTGTCCCATTACTTCCCGGATTTCCAGTTTCAAAATATCTATATCTGGTAAGTTTTCTAGAACCTCGCTATAGGTATTATACTTCTCTAACACCTCTATAACGATTGGTAATGGGGTATGCCAAATTTCTCTAAAATCTGATTCATTCTCTTCAGTAATTGTAAATGCCAACTTTTCTAGCGGGGGAGTGAATTGGGAATCTACTCCTGCTTTATTTCCTCTCGCATCAATCCTATACCAACCCATATTTTTTAAATAAACTGCATTCAGGCCATGCAAGCAATAGGGAGCGCCATTTTCGTAAACACTTAGCCTTTGGTAGCAAAGTCCCGAAGCGATTTTGTTGGCTCTGAATAGAGCTGCCAACAGGTGACTTTTTGCATAGCAATAGCCAGTGCCTTTATTTAAAACATCTGATGCTTTGCATGTGATGGGGTTGAGCTTATAGTCTGCGCTATGTTTTATATTGTCTCGTACCCATTCAAAGCACGCCTTAGCTATTGATATTTCACTGTCCTTTCCTTTGGCTAATTCTTCAGCCAAAGTAAGAATATTTGGTGATTTCCAATCAATGTATTTTGATGATTCTAAATATTTTTTCATTTACTTTGCTAATATTTCATTCAAGTACATAGTGTTTTAGTTATAGGGCCGACTGCCGCGGAGGGAGATACGACCAGCGCGAGCGCATTGTATGGTCAAATACCCCAATAACTCCTTCAAATGATGGCTGTCCCATTACTTATAGTAAGCTGACCTATGTAGCGGCGTTTGAGTTGTGCTATGCTTTTTTAGCACAACTTGAACGCCGCGGAATAGGGTCAGCTTGACCGCCATTGTTAGGTGGCGTTTTTATAACCATTTTAGAATGTAACTTTCATTTTACTAATCTCTTCTTCAATATTATCAACCATACTTAGCGGAAAACGATGTTCCTTTTTGAGAATATCTTCTTTAGAAATCTCTTTTGGGACTAGCCTGTTGTATATAATCTTGAAAGAATTTTCGCTGACACAAGGCAATCTCATACTCTTAAATTCAAAATCATCCTCACTAACGGTTATATGGGGAGGGTTATTTAAATATTTCTCCAAATTATCTTTCAGACTCTGAAAGTCTGAATATAAATTGAACCATGCTAAGTGAACCTCTTTTGCAGAAGATTGATCAATCGTACTCATATATGGAATGGTTTTCGATGAAAAATATCTATTCAGTATTTTTTCATCAACTACTGGGATACCCTCTATAGTGTGGCCCACATACATCCTTCCGCTATTTATAATACAATTTATAACTTTGTAGGACTTTCCTTCTTCAAATTGCCAACCTAGATACCGAAACACATCCTCAATGTATTCGTATACAAAATCTGTTTTTCTACTGGCTTGTTCTGATGCTTTTTGAAGAGTAGCGAATGTCCTGTATTGAGATATGGGAGAATCTGTCGTTACTATTGATTTTGCTTCGCCCAGAAGAATAAGATCTCCAATCCTCACAAGAAGATCAATTTCTTCTTCAGAATTATTTAGTTTTATCCTTCTCGAAACGGGGGAGTCATAGTCTTTTATAAAACGATTCTTAGAAATTTCACCTTTTAATCCAGACAGTAGGGAATTTCCATATGTTTCGCCTTTATTGGTAGCTTGAAAAACCACGTCCTCTGGACGTGGTCATCGCCTGATAGGCTTTGCCTGTCAGAGCGAGATCTACTCATGCAAAATGTTTCCTGAGTTGTCCCCACAACTATAAGGAAGCAATCGCATGAGTAGATT
>JBNKQQ010000077.1:0-2670 GCA_050295955.1 Thiohalomonadales bacterium | reverse complement strand
CACTACGATGGTGAAAAATATTCAGAGAAAGAGATCGACCAGTCCGAGGTGGACACCTCCCTGCCGATCCTGTTCAAACCCATGGGCAGCCCCCTGCCGGACGCCACCTACATCGCCTCCGATGCGGACTATGTGGACTACATCACCGAACTCATGGGCGGCTTCGCCATTCCCGATTTTCTCAAGGCCTACCGCAAGGGAAAACAGTACCTGTTCATCGGCCTGCCCATGACCCGTGATACGGAACGCATGGTGCTCTCCGACATCATCTACGCGGCGGGCGAACCGGCCGCCTGGGCGCTGATCCCACAGCCCAACGACAAGGAGCGCCGGTTCTGCAAACGAATGAATATCGAAATCATCGAGGCCGATGTGGACGAACTGCTTGCCGCGGCGGGCGTGTACGTCTGCTCAATGCCGCGTTGAACAGTGAGGATGTACACACCAACCTGTCCGCCGTTCCTCGCCAATGGCTTCTCCTGTCAGCAGCAGATACGGGAAGGGGTGCAGCGGGATACTATGCATCTGGCGGAGCTGTTGTTGCAGGCTAGTGGTTAAGCGTAGGAATCAGCCGCTTTTCACTTCTTTCAAAAACTGATAGTTTTGTAGTGGTAATGGAGTTGAGTAATCTCTTTGGGGCAGGTTGCCCGCTTCCACACCCTCTCCATTGAAGGCATATTCAAATATTCTCATTGACTGTATATTTCGTCATTTTTTGCCTGCAGGATTATCATATTGTCGATTTATCTGAGGTACATATGGAGATCTTCGAAGAAGAATTTATTTCTGAATTACCAGATGACCCAATGCTTGCTGGTTATCTCATACTTGATCACTTTCTGACTATTGACGAACAGTATCAGGGGTCGCAGGATTTTAGTGTGTACTTGGAAACATATGCATTTTTACGAGCCATAGCAGACGAGAACAAATTAAGCTGGAATTTTCCAGAAATTGATCATTTAGTAAACAATCAAACAGAGTCCGCTCTACGAGAGTACTTTGGCGTCCTCTACAAAAAACTCCGGGAATACTATGAAAAAAATGAAAAAGAAAGGTTAGTTGACAAATTCTCAAAAAAATATCGGACATTAAAACGCGGCGCTTTTATTTATGAATTTTCAGATGGTGACCTACATAATGTACAAGAATTAATAACAAGTCTTCGAGAAAGAATCGCGAATTCTGATTTATTCGAAAAAAACCACAAAAGAAGGCTTTTAAATAGACTCGAGTTTCTGCAGAGAGAACTACACAAAAAACAATCTGATTTAGATCACTTCTGGGGGTTAGTTGGCGATGCTGGTGTTGCAATAGGTAAATTTGGAAAGGATGCAAAGCCTTTTGTTGATTTAATAAGAGAAATTACAAATATTGTGTGGCGAACCCAGGCAAAAGCCGAAGAGCTACCTAGTGATTCTCCGTCACCATTACTCAGTAGTGATGAAGAATAGTTAAGTAGGAAACAGTATGATTTCGTGATTTTGGGACACTCGTGATTCAGGACGTTTCCAATTCAGACGGTATTCTGGGGATAGTACACCTATTTCCATCACCTACAAGACAGGACACATGAAACGAGCATACAATCTCGATATCTCCTGATGAATAAAGAACTTTCTCCATGCCTTATGATGCACTCTATAATCAGCACTTTGATCCGATTAAGAGATATTTGGCGATCTATGCTGGTCAGGAAAATGCCGAAGAGTTAGCTCAAGAGGTCTTCCTGAAAGTCGCAAGAAATATCGACAACTTCAGAGGCGAGTCCAGCGTAAAGACCTGGATTTACCGCATTGCCACCAATCAAGCCAAAGACTTCTTAAAGGGCCGCGCGAAAAAAGAGAGCGATTTGACAGCAGAGAGCGAGCTTGAGCAGCTTGATTCAGTAAGGGCCGATAACGACTCTCCAGAGTCCACGCACATCACCAAAGAGATGAATGACTGCATCAAGGAGTTTATTCATCGTCTTCCCCGTGAATACAGTACCGTTTTGCTGCTGAGCGATCTTGAGGGATGCAAGATCCAGGAAATATCCGAGATATTGGGTATCTCCCAAAATGCAGTCAAGGTCAGGCTCCATAGAGCCAGAGCGAAATTGAGGGACAAAATGGACCACGGATGCGTGGTCACTGTTGCTTGCGACAGCCGCATGGTGTGCGAGCGAAAGGAGTAAATCAACTTTTCTGTAACCTTTAACGGGCGGCCTCGTCTATATGCCTGATCAATTGGATCAAGCCTATTTTTTTTAACGAGGAGCAGATAATGCCAGAGGTATTGGAAAAGAAAACAGAAGAACTCATTGCCGTGGGGGTCGCTTACGCCATCAATTGCATTAAGTGCATGAAAGTACACAAAAAAGCGGCTGTCGACGCGGGGGCAAGCGAGGCAGAGATGAATGCGGCGCTAAGTGCGGCCGAAGGCGTGGTTAACGGAGCCAGAGGTGTCACAAAGAAAGAATCCGCGGCTATTTTTGGCAGCGGGATAACGGACACCCTTTGTTGTCCGGAGGACAGTGACTGCTGTTCGTAGGATAGAATTACCTGACTATGAAACCTCCAGGGACTTGCCCGTCACGGCACTCGCCTGTGGCAAGTCCCTGGCCACTAAAGCCGCCCACCATGAACCCTAGCAAAGTAAAACGAGAACAAGTCACCTCGCTAACCGACC
>JBNKQQ010000076.1:0-118738 GCA_050295955.1 Thiohalomonadales bacterium | reverse complement strand
GAAAGCACGACGAACGCAGCGGGAGGTGATGTGATAGTAAGGTGTTGCTTCTAGACAGATTTGTTGGCTGCGGGGCTTGGCCATGGCGTACTCCTTGTACTGTATGAATGTCCATATATTGCAGGATAGTCCTGCTTGTGCACTGATGTCAAATGGTGGGTAGCCGTATAAAATTGCGTATAGGGTATATCTCTCATACGCAAAGTTCCAACGGCCTCACCCTGCTTAAAGGAATAGAATATGTATGCGTTATTGTTTGGTGGAAGTGGGTTATTTTTTTAATATTTGGCCTGCTGCTTACTAAAGCACATCGTAATTTTAGGTCAAATTGTATAAAGGTGAATGGGCAGGTTATAGATATTGTTGATCGAGTGTACACCACTCATGGCAGCTTTAGCCAAGTGTCAGATCAGAGTATAGTGAGGGCGCCTGTAGTACAGTATGAATATAAATAAGTTTTATAAATTCCACGCTGAAATCGATACGAGATCCCATAATCTTACTTATGACTCAACAGTAGAGGTATTAATTAATCCTCTTCAACCCAAGGTTGCAAAGCTTAGCATTGATACTAAAGAGAGCGCACTAATGGACTGGTTTAGGCGTGGTGGGCATAATAATGGGTATCGCGCTATTTGATTCACATGAATTTAATATCGGATTTTTATATAAGCCATTTACTTTAGCTATGATTACGGCCTCCATCATATTTTTATACCTAAAGTTATGGCCAATGCTAAGTATGATACTTAATTTACCTGTATATTCTGAAAATGCTGTGGAGGTAGAAAATTCTATGCCATCTACAAAAAATGAAAATTAGGCCACCCGCCATTCAGAAAGCGCTTTTCTGATAGACAGTCAGCTGCCGCTTGAACTCCTATATCAAATAGTAAATTTCCACATACGACTGATACGTACTATTTCATCCAGCAATGAAAAAATCCTAGCGATGAGAACTAAATGACTCGATTATCTAAATACTTATTTATCGCTATTACATCTGCAATGTTGATCGGTTGTAGTAGCATTCCAATGAAAAGCCAACCCAAATGGATCGGATATACGCAATCAGGAAAGGCCTCCTTTTATGCTATGAAATATCAATTTAGGGAAACAGCGAGTGGGGAGCGGTTTAACCAATATTCCAAAACCGCAGCACATAGAACACTACCTTTCAGTTCCAAAGTTAAAGTCACAAACATAAAAAATAATAAAAGCGTAATTGTCAAAATAAATGATCGTGGTCCATTTATTAAAGGCCGCATAATTGATTTGTCACGCTCGGCTTTTAGCGCCATTGGCAATACAGACTCTGGTACAATAAATGTAAAAATCGAAGTTATAAAGTAACCATAAAACAAGCGTAGGCATATTCACCAATATGCCTACGATACTTGGTTTTTACCTCAAAACGACTTGTGCAGTTTTCCAAAATAATAGCCCCTCCCCCCTCCATTTAAAGACCTGCCTATCAGCGATGGATAAATTATTTCTTCTCCTCTGTGACTTAGTCACAGATGTCATTTTGGATAGTGCAGTAGAATCAGGTATAGCCATCAGCTGGTTGCCGAACCAATGCGGCTCTGTGGATGTCGAGAAAAGAGATGTATTGCTATGTAGAGTGGGTTCTACCGAACAAACCCATTAACACCTTCATATTCTCCAAACTCACCGCCATCAATTTATTCTGAGCCTATTGATTGTGTATTTCTTGACCCTCCATTACACCTTTATTATTATGGTATATCGTATTTATTCGTCAGGTAATAAAATGTAAGTAAGTGCATTGACGTAGATTAAGCGGCATAGTCCTGGGGGGGACGTTGTAATGAAAAAGTATAATCTATTAGGCTTTGTAGGGGCCATACTGTTATCAGTATCTACCGTAGTAGATGCTGCAGGGAATGCTGAAAGAGGGGCTGAATTATCTAGTGCCTGTTTTCTTTGCCATGGTAAAGAGGGTGTTAGCTCGAATTCAAAGTTTCCACACCTTGCAGGTATGCAAGCAGCTTATATTGCCAAACAGGTGTTTGATTTTCAGGATGAAAAGCGTACTAACAAGATCATGGTAAGCCTATCTTACGCGGTTGCCTCTAAAGAGGATGCGATGGATATCGGTGCTTATTTTGAATCTCAACACCCAATGAAGGGTGAGCCTCTTGATGGTGAGTTAGTCAAAAAAGGGGCTGATCTTTACGGGGGTAGAGGTTGCTCCACTTGCCATGGCATAGCAGGTGAAGGTAAGGGGAATCTCTTTCCCCGTATTGGCGGCCAACACTTATATTACCTTGATAAAACGCTAAAAGACTTCCGCTCCGGTGAGCGTACGTCAGACCGTAGTGGCATGATGGCACCACTCACTATGACATTGACTGATGAGGAGATTAAAGCGTTAGCGAGTTATATTAGTAGCTTGTAAAGCTTATCTGTTGTGTAAAGGGCTGCTCTGAAAATCAGGGCGGCCCTTTTTGTTTCGGCACAAAATACATGCTTACCCTACTTGGCTGATCTTAACTATAGAAGCATGTCAATTGTTAGATGTTCTAATGTAGAATTAGAATTCAAAGTATAACGAGAATATTTAATGGAAAATTTTTTCAATAACTGGGGAAATCCAGCATCTGTTATTAGCTTATTAATAACACTCATTTCAATTACTTTTTATCTGTCTAAAAATATAAAAAAACGGTTAAAAGAACAGTCAAATGCCTTACAAGAAATTAAAGAGGAAATTAAGCTATATAGCGAGACAGCTACGACTCAAGGTAAAAGAATAGAGGTCTTTATGCTATTGAATACTCTTTTTACTGTCGGCAGGCAAAACGAACTAAGGTCCACAATAGACTCAGGGCTCACTTTTCTGATATCCATACCTGCTGTTTCGATCAGTATATATGTATTACTTACTTCTGAATGGCACAGTTTATACACACCGATGCTATGGGTTATCAATGTTTTAATGTTATTAAGTATTTTGATGTTAGCAAAGAACATTAGTTATATGAGAAAAATTAACGATGTAGCACAGTCTGAATATATAGTAGCTCTAGAATCAGTTGTGGATAAGCATGCACGCTAACGTAGTATCTTAAGCTATACAATCACAGTGGTGTCAATTTAACCTTTCCCGATTTAGTGGAGAAGTTCAATACTTGATTGATAAAAATAATTATATGCTGGCCCATTTAAATAGAGCCACCCTGTTCTTTTCAAGAAAACAGCAGTTAGTATTGGGTAATCACCATATCCGTCACTTCGACGGTGCAACCATTCATGGGAGCATTATTTACCCCCCAATCATCGATGACAATTATCATTGATTCATCGAAAATGGTGGGGCCGGTTTCTCGATAAGCATGCCAAGTGGCATTCGTGGCATCACACTTTGATTCTGAAGCATCACATACCCATGTGTCCCATTGGTATGTTCCACTATTGGTCCCTGATACGATTTGGCTAGAGGTAAATGTAATGTGCTGACTAGCACCAGTGCTAACTATGAGATAGCCACCCTGATTTTTCCATGACACCTGTACGTTTCGAGAATCCCAGTTGGACGCAAAGATGCCTGGGCCTGCAGAGCCAGTCGTCTCGACAAAATCTACCTCTCGCTCACCGTTGTCCCAGCATCCTCCAGGCTGCCCGCACCAAGGGAACATATATACAGCCACCCACTCGGTCGGGTTACACTTATTTCCAGGGACTGTGACCGTGAAATCAATTGCGGCAATATCTTGCATATTAATATCTTCACCATCACACTGCACTGCTGTTGTGTATACGCAGGCACCTAGTTCATTGCTATTCATGGTGATTGTTGCGGAGCCTGCCGTTGAACTTGGCTGGAAGGTAATATTGGTGCATTGGTTATTTTGTGCAACCGTGTCATCTTGGTGATTGAACATGGGCTGGCAGGTTGACGATGTTGAGGCCGATGCAGTGTCGAGAGCAAATAGAGCGGTTGCGATGAATAGCAGAGCGATTGTCCTTTTCATAATGTTAAGTCCTTAAATAGATGTGGATTTAAGTGCACTTCATCTTACGAATAATATAGGTTAGTTTTATTATAATAGGCTTCCCTTAGTCAGAGCGCCAGCAGCATTATTAGTCTTGCATCTCAAGTATCCCACCCTATTTAAAAGCACTTATTCAATACTATGAATAGACAAAATGAGTAGATCCGCCATCAAATATAATTTCTTCTTACCCCATTGATTCCATTAATTCATATAAATGAAATAGAGTTGTGAGAGTGCTGCCAGCCGTTATGATTCTATCCAACATCCTGAGATGACAATCAAGGTGATGGAGTTAAATTCCATAATAAATGGATGGTTGATTCTTATCTTAAAGAAATATCTACCTAATCTTCAGACATATACATAAACGACTATCTAATTTTTATTACTGATGCATATATCAAAATAGTATCGTATTCAAAGGCAATAGCCTTTTGCATACACTCCTATTTCTCAAGCAGACTTTTTAGATGATAATGGTAATCCGAATCAAACATACGCCATCACCACTGCGGGTTCTTATTGCTTAACAGAAGATATTACCTTCCCTTATGGAAATGTGATTAATATCCAATCAAGCGATGTGGAAATTGATCTAAAAGGTTATTCCATTGTTTCTACTTCAGGAAACAAAGCGTTTAGTGGTGAAGGTGTAAATATCAGCATTCGCAATGGCGTTGTACAGAATTTTGGAACTGCTGCCAATCTCTATGAAAGTTTAAATCGCAGTGATGGTCGCCTCCTGATAGAAGATCTGACCACTAAGGGATCTAACGCATATACCTTCTGGCGGAGATATTAATGGCCAATTTGTAACAACGGATAATACAAAGGGTATCAATATCCGTGGCAATACTGTTGCTGGAATGGTAACACCGCTAAGTGCTGCGCCTTATGCTTCCAGTTTCATCTCATTGTTCGATAACTCTTTCTTTGATACAAATTTGACTGCTGTACCCACTAACAGTGCCTATAATGATCTTGGTGGCAATACGTTTGCGCCATTTTATCAGTGGTAATGCTCTTTTACTTTAAGAGAGTTTAGTTGTAATAAAAGGGGCTGACCAGAATTGGAAAGCCCCTTTTTAATAAACAAACTAGATAATTTTACAAGCGCATAGTACGTATTATGTAATGGCTATCTGATAGCCTAGGAAATATTTCCTAGACTACTCAGTATCTCCCACTTCGCATAGGCTCCCCAGAAAAAATATCCGGGGCAACTTGGGATGCGAACCGACACAAAAACCTAAGCGTGTCTTTTACGCTCAATCATTATTAGTTTGGCGGTATAACGATGCGCAGATCGTTAGTTTCTGGTTTAGTCACTTTTTTAGTTGGGTTCTCATGTTCATAGATCGCAGCATAGGCAGCCCAAGCGGCGTCATACACGGTCCCCCCTTCCGTCATAGTCAGTGTATCAGGCGGTATAGAATCACCATTATCAATATTAATAATGTCCATTGTTCCACCTTGAGAATTAAGCTGCCATGCAGAGATTGGTGCGCCACAGCCACCCTGTTGTGCGCAGCTATTATCGCTAGGCGCAATAAGGTTACCGCTACTATTGGTTTTAGGGTAACCGCAACCGCCTTGCCCTTTGTGCAAATTAGAGCCAGAACAGGTATGGAATGCAGAGATAGCTGCACAGTTGTTTCCTGGATTTTTCAAGCTTAATCCCTGGCATGCATGATAGATGTCTTCATCTTGTGGAGCTGCAGGAAGGCCCTTTGACAAGTCAGGAGCAGCCCCCATTACAGCCCAATAGAGTGACATACGATCCCCTGAGGCACGCATCGCTTGGTTAGGAAATGCTTCTGCACTATCCCCCCAGGAATTGGTCAATGCACTGTTAATGCCGTTGATAGCACCCACAATCAAACTATTAAGTAATGTTTGAGAGGTGGATTTTAGTCCATTGAGAGCATTAGCAACATCCTCTGGCGTAGGTAGAGATGGATTAGGTGTGTAATCACTGGTCTTTAAATCATCACCCGTCCATACATTGCCTGCAGCAAACCATTGCTTGAAAGTCATGAAGCCATCTTGAGTGATCAAATCGGTTAAGCTGTTAAAGCGTTCCCAATGGTCTAACTGGTCTCCTGTTGCCCGCGCATCAGCATCACCACTATCTGGGTAGTCGGCTTGCAGTGCCGCCTTATCTGGCTGAAATGCCGGGGAGACGTTATTGTCAGTATAATTAAATTTAATCTTCAAATGCTGAGCAATACCCTCTATCCAATGGGTGCTGCTACCTTCACCTTGATCACAAATACCAATAACGATATCCAATGCCTGGAATAGTGCAGGGATGGGGTCTTTAGCGCTTATCTTAGTAAACATATTGGGATATTCAGCTTGGTGATACTTCGTTGCAGCATTAAACACATCACGCTGTTTTTCGATATTGCTAGCATCAAACATTTTTTCCCACAAGAGCTTTCCATCAGTGTACTCAATGGTGAGATATTTGAGTAAGCAGTTATACATCCAGCCAATAGTACCAAATAGTGGTAGGTCACTTTCCGTATTCGAGCTTGTCCAATTGGCAAAGGGCACGGCAGGGAAATATTTATCCAGCTTGTCAGACTTGATATCTGCAACGGCCGCTTCATGTGACTGTTCAATAGCAAGAAATAGATTAATCTGCTCTTGATTTAACTCACCAATATTCACTTTAGAGTTAGCGAAATTTGTGGTGTCTGATAAATCAATTATGTGTGGAATGGTAGTGTTGGTTGGACCATAGCATCCCCAACCACCATTGGTATTCTCTAAAAGCGAGCCAGTAAAAAACTTAGGTGTCACTCCCAGTGTCGCAGCAAGGTTTGCAGCTAATTGCAGATGCAACATCTCCTGTATAAACACGCTGAAGATGGTGTTATATGCCTGCTGATTAGGGGTTAACGTGGTGCCTAGTGGTGTCGGTGTCGTAGACATACCAGCCCAGAGGCGACCTGCTGTAAGTGAGTTATTGATCTTATGAGTACCCTGAATAGAAGCCATCGAGCATAGGTAAAGCGGAATAGTAAAGTTCTCTACATTAACAGCACCCTGAGCTAATGCAGCGACGGCAGCTTTATCCGCATCCAGATTGGAAAGATCCCGATCGACAATGGCGGTAAAATCTTTGGTAAGTGCACCTTTAAGTGATGTATCTGACATATTTATTATCCTTATGAAATAATCAAACTATGGGTTTTTAGATTGAATTTGCCCACTAACTGGCAGAAGCGTATTGGCATCGCAATGTAAAAATTTCTCCCACTGCCCATTGATTAACAGCTTCATCCAGATAAATTGGAAATACTGTAGCTGCACTGTGCCATTGCTCAAAAACTCGATGTACCAAGTGGTATCAAAACAATCTACATCCGCATGCTTTTGCTCAAATGAAACATTGCTAATACCACCGCCCATTGCTGGATTGTTATTTACTTTAAGCTCGATATGCTTGACGACACTGATGCCTTTTTTCTCTAGCTCCATTAGCTGTGCTTGCAGTTTGGTATTCGGATCAATGATGCTTCTGTCATCAGAAAACGGTAGGACATCGCTAGGGCTAGGAGGAATATCGGGTGCTCCCTCTCCTTCTACTGCATTGCCAACCAATAGCAGTGAATTCCCATGGGGAACAGAAACCTGCTTAACATATTGTCGATCAGTTGGCTCTTGTGGTGGAGGTGAAGGTAATGGCAAGTGATCTGGACCATATGCACCCTCTAGTTGGGGACCTAGTGTGCGATTGATCCATGTCCCATTTTCAGCATGAACCAGTGTATCCTGGACTGAAGGAACGGTAGTTGGTGCCGGATTATTAGCAATAAAGACCCGCTGCTCATAGAATAAAATATTATTATTTTGGGTAAGAGAACCACCTCGGTTAGGTGCACCGCCAGCAATTGGCGCAAAGGTGATCTCTTCGTAATAGGGCATATTCTTGAGAATGTAGCCGTTCGGTGCACCATCTTGGGGTAGTGGCATTACATTATAGCCCGTAGCATCCGCACCTTTAGGGCTGTTCCAGGTCCCTACAAACCATTTCAGATCGCCAAGTGCATCGTTATCCACAGCTTGATCAGGGGAGCGAACCAATGGGCTAGTAATATCTGGCTGAGTAGTCATACAGAATTTTTTCCTTTCAAATGTATTTGCAATAAAGCTGGCAATGCTTACCAGGCTTGTTGATAAATGAATAGCCATTGAGGCTATGTCTACTACCTTTACTACGGGTACTACTGAAACGACTGCTACTTCATGAAATGGAAATTGGCATGACTTATACATATCCCTTGTTTTACATGCACATTGGGTTGTAGCGTAATCTGAATGTTTGAACTGCACTCAAAATACATAACAAAACCGAAACCGCATCCCAACGGTAATACGGCTATCATTGCCAGACTTTTAGCTTATTAAGAAAAGCGAAAAGAGATGGCTAGAAAAGCACTTTGCTTGGTGATGAAAAAGTTAAATGATAGAGATATGACTTCGGCCAGACATGCTGTTCGAGACAATGGGAGAGGTTCATTAAAACTCCTTTTTGAGTGGCTGCTATCACAATGCGGAGGCTCTATGTATGAGTTGAAATAAGGGAAAGCCGACCTCAATATTTCCTTGCCTTTCCCGATTCTGGCCATGTTTATCGACATGCCATCAAATTCATTTAGTTTTTTTTGGAAATTGTATGGCATTTCTAGACTCCCTTATTGAAAGGGGGTTGTAGCCATTACCGGAAAAGTTCAAAAGGAAGGTGAGATATATAGAGAGAGGTAAACAAGTGATATCATCATTCGCCCCTTTCAGCCATTTCTGTTTTAGTTGTTTTGCAACCACTTGTAGTTTTTCGATAGTACCAATAGCCAGACCAAATCGTGTTTCAAACTTTGTTACGTTATCTAGCCAATTTTCAGGCTCAATCGCCAGTCGTTGTAGAATAGGAGCAAGGTGTTGAGGAATGGATCCTCGTTTTTTTCAACAATAGCTCTGCCGGTGGCATCCACAAACTTAAGATAATCATGATAGTCAAAAGGAATTCCTTCTGATTGATTGTTATTGAGTTTGATTGACTTTTATCCGAGACTGGATAGAAGTAAAGTCAAATAGATAATAGGCTACCCACCATTTAAAATGCCTTAAAATTTATGGAATAGCTAAATGGATTTATTTTTGTAGAAAATAGGCTGATGGAAAGACAGTTTGAGAAAGTGAAATCTAATTTTTCTTAGGTTATTAGAAATAATAGGGCTCCCATAATTTGCATCATTCAAAAATCAGCATCCCTTTCTCCATTGATATTTTAACTCCACTCAAAATAACCCACTATTTTACGTTATCGCAGACTCACTACAAAAATGATGACTGAACTCGAGTGATTTTAAGGATAGAAGACACTAGAGATTATCCAGGTAGCCGAATTTAGTATAAGATGAATAAAAGTAGTTATTCAGAAACTAGTCGTTCTGAAACTTATGGAGCTGCTTTTTGGATCGGATTTATTTTAACCATTTCTTCTTGAGTTGAGCCGAAGCAGCTTGTAGTTTCTGTATCGTGTCCACAGCAAGGCTAAAATGCTTTTCGAATTGGGTAACGCTATCTCTCAATGCTGTCCAATATACAATCTACTTCCATGTAGATCTAAATTGAATAGCATAGATTAAAAAATCTACGAATCTTATTTTTGAATATATATTTTACTGCACAATACATCATCTCAGGGACTTATAAAGAAGTCCCTGAATGTTAGTTTTTAAGTCAAAAACTAACAGAGTTGATTGACTAGTCTTTTGTCCAGTAAGTTACACTTGACCCACCAAAACCGCCAGTTTTAATGACTGACTCCATGTAGGTATCATTATTCGATACCTGCAAAACCAAAATACCATGATTTGCAATACTACCCTTAGGAACATCTGCCCATTCCAATGTCACAGTACCGCTAGAATATTTTCCATGAGCTGAGTTTGACCAAAGAGGATTGCTTGATGATGATTCGCCATACCACCATATCTCTTCACCAATCTGCTTAATGTAATATTTTCCCGCACCGCCATTAACGGTCCATGTTCCAGTTAGATCTGCAAAAGATGGTGAGAAAATAAGACAACCTATTACTGCCAAAAAAACTTTAACTTTCACGAGAAAACTCCCAGTTTATTAAACGTAATTAATTCTAATCAGAAAATATATTTCACATTAAATATAATGGAAATATATTACCTATCCTTTTTCTAATACTAACCGTATGCCACATTATAAGATAATAAGTAATATAACAATTTATATTTCCATCAATAAAATTGACAAAAGTTGTCCTTAGGTAAAAATATAATTAATTAACGCAGCTTTTTTATCTACGGCATATAGTCTATAAATTTGTCGGGACATAAATAGAGAAGATTTCTTTATTTGTCTTTATAAATTTAATAATGGAGATTTTTAATGGATTTATCTAAATCATTATCGGTAGCTGCATTTGTATTGTGTGTTTTTTCAGGAAACTCTTTCGCAGCAGATGTTGAAGGTGGTGTATTCTATGGGAATGCAGAAGGGACTAATCCTGTAGAAATACAAGGTGCTCCTCTCAATATTTCTATTTCAGAGTCAGACCTTAAAAAAATAGAAAAAAGAAGTAAAAGCAAAAATCAGTCAGGCTCTATCGATATCATGGCAGGTGCGACAGGTGTTCAATATTTCGAAGTATATGCTGTTGGTTCTTCAAATGTTGGCTGGGAGTACCTAAATGCATCACAAGGATCAACCTCCTACAATCATGGAGGTAGTATCTTATATGTTTCCGTATTGCAATATGGTTATGGAAACCCTAACCAGTCAACAATGAATGGAATATCAAAGTCCTATTTTGATAGTGACCTTCTATGCGGTACATTAAGCAATCTCCACTATTGCAGCGTTGGTGAAACCGTCACGGGATGGCTGTATCACTATAACTTCAGTGGACAACAATCAGGTAGCTTTAATGCTTCTACAAACTCAACTGCCTCTCCATATGGATATTGGAGTGATTCAGTTTACATTCAGTAGACTATCATTGAGTTTTTAATATTATTCGGTGGATATGATAAGAAGATCATATCCACCTGAATTTTAAGACATATGCCTTTTCATTAAATAATGCTTATTGACTTATTTGAAAATCCCTTCTAAGTTTTACATATTGTTAAGGAATCGTTTAAAAGAAGGGACTTCTATTATGGATATATCTAAATCGAATACCACTAACGCAGCTTCACATACTGATTTCAAAGCCAGAAATGCAAAAGCAAGTCCTTCTCATGATGTAGGCACTGTGCAACAAAACTCATCCCCTGAGCCTAAAAAAATTGACTTTAGAAATGTCTCTGCAAACGAGATTAATTCTCTCATTAAAGCAGGTGAAGAAGGTCTTCTAGGACGCCCTCTCATGATACCGCCTAATATTATTAATGAATATGGACAAGAATACGCGGCTAATTATAAAGTCGATTTTCTATCTCAGATCGAAGGGCAAATCGGATTTAAGAAGAGCTTAGGTGAAGATACCACTCACCTAGAAGCTTTTTTAAATACACTTAAAGAGATAGATGGCAGTATTATTCCCGGCAATGTCAACATTACTGCCTGACATTCATACATATCCTTTATACAATGTAGAAAATGAATAATAGCTCTTGTTGTATAGATGAGTGATACTCCTGATTGAGAGATTACTCCGGTGCTATCCCATTGCACAAAACAATCACATCGGTGTTAAACCTACCGTTGAGGGAAACATTTTTAACCTGCGCCTCTCTGATGTGATGCGGTAATTATCGGGAATAACACAGTCACATTAAGCCTTCTGAAAACGGGAAGGCTCGGTTTACCCAAATTCGTCAATCTCAGAATATAACCATCGTAGACAATCGCAGTACGGCAAAAAATGCCTCCCTTCACGCTCGCCCTTGGACTTGCACCTTGAGGCCCAAAGGGGAAAAACCCTGAAAATCCAATAGTAAAATCCACCCTTTTAAAACCCCCCTCAACTGGGTATTTATGCCTAGTGAAATTTTTATTGCCAGCGCCCCCCATTTCACCCTATAAAGCGATATCTTTCGTCAAAAGAGGTTGTACAAAATCCTATATGCGTCTCGTGTCCTTTGATGCGTTGCGTACCCTGGGCATGCCCGGTGTCCGATATTTCAAGCCTGAAGAGATGTTCCGGGAGAAAACACTATTATCTGAAGAAACCGACTGGATTCTGTTTCCTGAGTATTGGCAGATCAATGCCCTTACCTACGGCCTGGGTGCCAAGATCTTCCCCAGCCCCGCCAGCTACCATTTAGGCCACAATAAGATCGAACAGACCCGACTGTTTGAGATGATCTGTCCGACCAATACCCCTTTGACACTTATCCGCCCCAATACCCCCAGTAGCCGAGATGAGATCCTGGAGATTTTTGACTTCCCCTTTGTCGCCAAAGAGCCCAAGAACTCTATGGGACGGGGCGTATTCCTGATCGAAAAGCTCAGTGACTTTGATGAATACTGTGCCGCTGCTGAAGTGCTCTATATACAGGAGCTTCTCCCCATCGACCGGGATATGCGGGTTGTCCTGATTGGCGACCAGGTAATCGGTGGCTACTGGCGAGTGGGCGAAGGCTTTCATAATAATGTGGCTCAGGGCGGGAAGGTGATCCACGGCGTTATCCCCGATAACGCCCGCACCTTAATCGAACAAATTGCCGCTCAAACCGGCATCAATCATGCCGGCTTTGATATCGCGATGGTGGGCGATCACCCCTACCTGCTGGAGTTCAATCGCCTGTTTGGCAACCATGGTATTAAACAGTTGGGAGTGGATATCAATCAATTGATTCTGGATTATCTCAATCGTCAAAGCACACCGCCAATCGATCCCCCGCTATTGGAAGTGGTGGTATAAAGCGTAAAAAATCTTTCATGGCAAGCTGTTAGCAGCTGCGCTAAGCTACTTCCCTAGAGCCTGTTGAACTAATAACACTAACGACAAAGGCATCACATGAGGAAGGATCTGAGATATCTTGCCCGTAGCGAGCTGGGTACACTATTGGATACCCTACGGGATGCGGGCTATCGCACTATTGGCCCCCAATTGCGAGAAGGCGCGATTATCTACGATGAGCTGACGAGCATTGAACAGCTCCCCCAAGGCGTTCAGGATCAGCAAGCTCCCGGCCACTACCGGCTGGAGCCACAGCAAACACAGCGACTGTTTGCCTGGGCCAACGGTCCTCAGGCACTCAAACCTTTTCTCTTCGCTCCCAGAGAAACCCTATGGCGTAGCCAGCGCGATGCGCAGGGCAAACTCCACTTTGAAGAGGTTCAGCCCGACGTGGAGCCCATGGCCATTATCGGCGCTCGCCCTTGTGACATTGCCGCTCTGTTTATTCATGACAAACACTTCCTACAGCAGGAGAATGCAGACCCCTATTACCGAGCTCGTCGTGAGAAGCTACTGGTGGTTGCTGTCAACTGTAGTCATCCTGCTGATACCTGCTTCTGCGCCAGCACCGGTGACGGTCCTCAGGCCCATTACGGTTTTGACATCGCCCTCACCGAGCTGGATGACGGATTTCTACTGGAGGCCCACAACCAGCGGGGACGGGAACTGCTGGAACAGCTACCCAGCCAAAATGCCAGCGAAGTCCACTATCAACAGGCTGAGCAGCAACACCAGCAAGCGGTTGAACAACAGCAGCGCCACCTGCCCAGCCGTGATCTCTGTAGCAAGTTATTCGACAATCTGGAACATCCCCAATGGCAGAAGATCGGTGAGCGCTGTCTCAGCTGTGGCAACTGTACCGCGGTCTGTCCCACCTGTTTCTGCCATAGTGAAAGTGAGCTAGCCTCGCTGGAGATGAACAACAGCGAGCACGTCCGGGAATGGGACTCCTGCTTCTCCCCCGGCCACAGCTACATTCACGGCATCACCATTCGCCCCGATGCCACCAGCAAGTATCGCCAATGGATGACCCACAAATTGGGTAGCTGGCACCATCAGTATGGTCGCTCTGGCTGCGTAGGCTGTGGACGCTGTATCAGCTGGTGTCCTGCGGCTATTGATCTTACCGAAGAGGCCAATGCTATCTGCGGAGGTGGTCATGAGTAACCCTTACCTGCCTCTGGAAGCGGAGATCATCGAACGTATTCAGGAATCACCCGGCTTGTTCACTCTGCGGCTACGTCTGACTGATCCCCATCAGCAGGCGGCCTATACCTTCAAGCCGGGACAGTTCAATATGCTTTACCTGCATGGGGTGGGTGAAGTAGCCATCTCCATCGTCTCTGACCCTCAGGATGAGCACATTATCGACCACACCATCCGTGCCGTAGGGCGTACCACCCGGGGTATTGAGCAACTGAAGCTGGGGGATTGTATCGGCCTGCGCGGCCCCTATGGCAATGGCTGGCCCATGCAGAAGGCGGAGCAGAAAGATGTGGTGGTGATCACTGGCGGCCTGGGGTGTGCCCCGGTAGTCTCAGTTATCGAATATGTCGCTCGTCGTCGGGAGCGTTTCGGACGACTCAACATTGTTCAAGGGGTCAAACACTCCGCCGACCTTATCTGGCGTGAACGCTACGACAAGTGGCGCAAACTACCGGATACTCAGGTACTACTGGCTGCCGATGCCGGAGAACCCATCTGGCCCTTACACATTGGCCGGGTCACCGATCTGTTTGACCAGATGACCTTTGATCCACTACAGGTCACCGTGGTGATGTGCGGCCCTGAGGGAATGATGAAGGTAGTGGTAAAAAACATGCTGGCCCGTGGCGTCAGCGAAAAAGATATCTACCTCTCCATGGAGCGCAACATGCAGTGTGCAGTGGGTCACTGCGGCCACTGCCAATATGGTGAAAAATTCATCTGTCGTGATGGCCCGGTCTTCTCCTACGATCAGGTCAAAGCACTGTTCAAGATAAAGGGGTTCTAAGCAATGGGCATAACAGCCGTCATGCCAGGCTTGACCCGGCATCCACTAGAGACCGTGCAGCATCACCTGTGGATCCTGAATCAAGTTCAGGATGACGGGGATAGAGGAATCCACTGAGATGATTAAACCCAAGATCGCCGTCCATAAATTCAGCTCCTGTGATGGATGCCAGCTAGCCTTCCTCAATATGGGAGAGGCCTTGCTGCAACTGGCCACCCAGGTGGAGATCCTACACTTTGCCGAAGCCGGTCCCCTGAGCGAAGACGCCAGCGTGGATATCGCCTTTGTGGAAGGCTCCATCGCCACCCACCACGATCTGACGCGTATCCAGAAAATCCGTGCTAACAGCGCCTACCTTATCAGTATCGGTGCCTGCGCTACTGCTGGCGGCATCCAGGCCCTGCGCAATATGGCAGATAGCCAGACCTGGGTAGAGGGGGTCTACGCCCAACCGCAATATATTGATAGCCTGGAAAATTCCGAACCCATTTCGCAGCACGTCAAAGTGGATCTGGAAATCTGGGGCTGCCCCATCAACAGCCGTCAGATTGTTGCGGCAGTGCGTGATCTGTTGTTTCGCGTTGCCCCCAAACCAGAGCGAGATAAACTCTGCCTGGAGTGTAAACGCCAACAACACATCTGCGTGATGGTGGCCCGCGGCGAACCCTGCATGGGTACGGTCACCCATAACGGCTGTGGTGCTCTCTGCCCCAGCATCGGCCGTGGCTGCTACGGCTGCTATGGCCCCGGCGAAGATGCCAATGCCCACGCCCTGGCCAACCGCCTGGAGGGACTGGGGCTGGTCAACCGGGAAATCGCCCAAAAATTCCTCTTCATCAATAATGCCGCCGAACCGTTCCACACCACCGGCAAGGAGCGGTTGAAATGAGAAAACCACAACATCTAACGCAGAGGCACAAAGGCGCAAAGAGTAAAAGGGATCAAGAAACCGTTTTTACTTTATATGCCTTTGCGCCTCTGCGTCTTTGCGTTGGAAGTGATAAAAATGAACGATAAGACCATCAACATCAATGTTCCGGTCTTGGCCCGTGTTGAGGGTGAAGGGGCGTTGGAGCTTGCCATTGAGCAGGGGCAGATCACCAATGTGAAGCTGCGCATTTTCGAGCCACCCCGTTTTTTCGAGAAGTTTCTGGAGGGACGTAGCTATCAGGATGTACCCGATACGGTGGCACGCATCTGTGGCATCTGTCCTGTGGCCTACCAGATGAGCGCAGAACATGCCCTGGAAGCAATTTTCCAAACCCAAATCACACCGTGGATCCGTGAACTGCGGCGGGTCTTCTATTGCGGCGAATGGATCCAGAGTCACGCCCTGCATATCCATATGTTGGCAGCCCCTGACTTCCTAGGTTGCCAAAGCGTGGTGGAATTGGCGCAAAAAGATGAGGCAGCCGTACGCCGTGGGCTTCGCCTGCAGGAGCTGGGCAATGACCTGATGCGCCTAATGGGTGGCCGCTCAGTTCATCCGGTGGGCTCCAAGGTGGGTGGTTTCTACCATGCACCTTCTGAAAAACAAGTCAGCGAGATGGTGACCCGCCTGGAAGCCGCTTGGCAGGAGAGTGAATCGTTGATCCAATGGCTGGCGACTCTAGAACTCCCAGATGATCCCCAAACCTTCACCTGTGTGGCAATGCGTCATGCTGATGAGTACGCCATGAACGAGGGGCATATTGTCTCTGATCAGGGGTTGGATATCTCGACTGATGAGTATCAGCAGCACTTTACAGAGCATCACGCCCCCCACTCCACAGCGCTACACTCCCTTTTGGATGGCGAACCCTACCTAGTCGGACCACTGGCACGTATTAATCTTAACTTGGACAGACTAAGTGAAGAGGTATTGGCCCCGCTGAAGCAGACCCCTTACACCTTCCCCAGTAATAACATGTACCACAGCATCATCGCCCGTGCGGTGGAGATCCGTTATGCAGTAGGCGAAGCACTACGTGTTCTAAAGACCTACCAGCTACCGGAGTGCCCCTTTGTGGAGATTAACCCGCAGGCCGGTACCGGCTACGGCTGTACAGAGGCCCCCCGGGGTCTGCTATGGCATCGTTACGAGACCAATGATCAAGGGGAGATTCTTAGCGCCATCATCATCCCACCCACCAGCCAGAATCAAGCCCGTATCGAACAGGACATCGCACTCTCTCTACAAAACTATGGTCTGGACCATAGTGAAAGTGAGTTACGTTTCTATGCTGAGCGAGTGGTGCGTAACTACGATCCCTGTATCTCTTGTGCCACCCACTTTCTGGAACTGAAAATTACCCGGGACAATCCGTCACAAATAGATACGCCAACAACAAGTCTAGCCCAACCCCTTATCCTCGCCGTCGGCTCTCCATTTGGTGCCGATAACAGCGCTTGGCTGGTCGCAGAACAACTACAGGACCAAGCCACGATCACCTATAGCAACCAGCCCAGCGGGGAACTCCTCCCGTTACTGGCAGAGTCACGTCCCGTCCTTATTCTGGATGCCATGCTCTCCCAACACCCTGTAGGCAGCCTGCATCCGCTTACGCTCTCACAGCTTAAAGAGAGCGATATGCTATCCAGCCACGGTATCAGCCTGAAATCACTACTGGCGCTGGCCGATGAGCTGACTAACAGGGAAACCCCATGCCAGATTATTGGTATCAGCGTAGGCGATGGAAAGACCGCTCTGACTCCTCAACAAGTTACACGAGTCGCTGATACATTGAAGGCGCACCTAGACTAGTGCTGGCCGCGAACGACTTCAATGAATTGTTGCCATACCTCGTCAGGTTGCCAAACCGAGTGAATCAAGTGGTCTCCCTCAGAACTTACCCACCCTTGAGTCTGCTCCATCCAGAGTGCCACAAAGCAACTAGCTCGCTTATTGACCGCACAATGAACAAATATCGGTTCCTCACCACACTGTGACATCGCCTGGCAAAAGGCTTCAAACTTCTCAATCTGTGGCGCATCAAAAGCGACAGGAATATGGCGATAATCCATTCCCAATGAAGCGACCCGTTGTGCTTCATCGACCAGGGAATACTCGGCTTCCGCCATTCCCAGATTGATCACCCATTTCACACCACTTAACGACAGCAACTCTAACCACTGCTCATCCGGCTGCCCTGCACAACTCACCTGTGTACTGACCGCACGCAACGAGCTCATATCACACGCCATTGTCCTCTCCCTCTATAAGAAATATTGCCGTACCAATACCGATTACCGTGAACCACATCACAGACTCCAGTATTTGTCTCAGAGACGAGACATAGAGACACCATTGAGACAGCATCGTCTCATATATGTCTCATACAAAATTGTGAATCAATCCACAGAAAACCATTAACTTATTGATTTAAAAGTAATTTAAAAACATGGCACAGGTACTGCTATATGTCCTGTAACGGAAATCAACAAGGCTAACAACAGGAAACGTGGAGGGAGATATGAACAAAGTAAACAGATATCTCAAAGTCATCCTGATTATCATGGCAGTCCTAGGATTCAGTGGATGCAACAACATGAATGCCAGCATGGATAACATAAAATATGGAAAACTCTATACGATGCTGGAAGCCTTAGATAATGCCGCACAAAATTGCACCGATGAGACTGCGCGATTAAGAGCCGTTGAATGGATCGTAATCGGCTATCACGATCTAGATAACAGTCGTAGCTATATGGATAAACGCTCACACCAATATCAAAGCACCCGTTCCCTAATGCGCAGCCTATCAACCATCAGTTCGCGTCGCATCAGCAATGTTGAAAAGCTTTGCCATAACATCGAAGTGGCCGGTCAAATTACCCGTGAGTATCTCACCAGCCTGGATAAACCTGAACTTATTGCGGATGAGACCATCGAACTGGCTGTTGTCCAATACTAATTCTCCCCCCCTAGCTCCATTTTGTTATTGCCCCGCACCTGCTGCGGGGCTGTTTTATTTGAAAGGCTTACGAATAAGTAAACGGGTCGGCATAAATTTCCCGCATATTCGCGCCCGCAAGGAAAGCCTGCTTTTTAGCCTGCTGAACCATCTCCGGATTTCCGCACAAGAAAATTCGCATACCTGACATGCTGGGGAAGTGCTGTATCGCCATATCTAGCGCTCGGCCTTGCGCGACACCATCAACAGTTTCCGCAGAGAGTGAAGGGGTGTAATAAAAGTGGGGATATGTATCGGCGAGAACTTTCAACTCGTCGACTAGGTAAAGTCCCTGAGTATTTTTGCTCCCATGAAAAAGGTGAATATCCCCTTGATGTCCCTGCTGTAAGGCATCCCGTAAAATACCATATAACGGAGCCAAGCCCGTTCCCGTACCGATTAGCAGCAGTGGTTGCTGTTTATTATCTGGGGTATAAAAACAATCACCGTGGGGACCATCAAACTCGATGCGGCTTCCCACCTTTAACTCGTCAGCCACCCAGCCACTCATCTCTCCCTCAGGGATACGGCGGACATGAAGCTGTAGGAATTCATCCTGGGTCGGCACACTGGCAAGGGAATAGCTACGAATAACACTAGGCGCCTTGTGCAGATTAATAAACTGTCCAGCCAAATAGACCAGTGGCGCATCAGGCTTCAATTTGACACCAATGACCTCTCCGCTAAGCCAATGGATCTCTTCAACCACGGCAGATTGAATTGCGACATCGTCACTTCCACTAATTTCCAGATCCTGCTCAGGCACACAGCAGCAGGCGAGAAAATAGCCTTGCGCCTTTAGAGTCTCTTTTATCCCTTGTTGAGCCTGCTCAGGTACCGAGCCTGGTTTTGCCTTTAGCATGCAGGATTGACAAGCCCCCGCCTGACACCCGTAATTCAGCTCCACCTGATTGCGCAACAAGGTATCCAGAACCGACTCACCAGACTCGCATTGATACGCCTTACCCTCATAATAAATAACTGCCATAAACCACCAAGCCCACTGTTAATGCCACTTCAACAAATTAAAAATGTAAATCATGCATAAGATTCATACTATATGTATCTTTAATGACTCGCACAAGGAGAGGCCAATTAGCCCTAAGCCCACATAAATCGATAGACCACATAGATCAGCGAGGCGGCAATTACTGCATAACCAATGGATTTGGCAATGCCACGCAATAAGATAAATGCCCGAGGCGTATTGATACCCTGAAATGCTTTCGCCTGAGTTTTGGGATAGTAGTAAATCAAATAGAGCGATACCAGCAGGTTTACCCCGATAGCCAACCATTCAGAAAGCATCATAGACGTGAAAAGTTCCTGGATCTTAAAAATGAAAGAGGCAGGCGTATTATCGCCTGCCTCTAGTGATGATGTACAGCGGAGAACGGCTTAGTGATCCCCTCGCCCCATCTTACGCACTCTACCTGAAGCGGAGCTTTGTACTGAACCTTTCGCAGAAGTCGCACCTCGGTGCCCAACCTTTTGCACGGATTCACCCTGATAGACCCATTCATTAGTATCAGGACGGAACACCCAACCTTTTTCACCTTCCGCCTTTTCCAGTGGTAAGCCATCCAGCTCCACACCTTCAAGCAGATCCATACTGTGCTTGGCGGCTTCCGCTTCACCAACCGGCTTTTGCGGTTTTGCTGGCGTACTTGGCGCGCCCCGGAGTACCGTCATATGGTAACGAGAGAGTGTACTAAACAGTTTTTCTGTCTGATCCCGCTCCCAATGCACAGAGGCCAGTCCTTGACGCAGTACCTTCACCAGTGTCGGCAGCATAGAGATCATTTTGGTACGCTCAGCAAGATTTTGCTTGGGCTGTAGCGTCCAAATCAACTCATCGGTGATCTCCATCGCCAAAATCCAGCGGATGCTGCCATAGCCGTCATCCATATAGATTGCTGCCAATACCTCTTTCCACGCATCATTAAGCAATGCATTGAGTTCTTTTGGCATCGTTGATTGATCAAGGCGAAGTGATAGCTCCTGCTCAACAATTGCACGGGCACATGACACCTCAGCCTCATTATGAGTCGTTGCCTGCCCAGATCGACTGGGATCATATGCAAACAGTTCTTCAATTGGCATCATACTAGGTAATGACATTGTTCTACACCTTACAGTCATCTGACTGTGCTAATTAACTTATCTAACTCTAGTTTCGTCTACTTCCATGAATTCTTAAAGCCACCAAGAATAAAGTTGTGAGCCTGATCACACTCTTTTTCCTTCCATTAATCATTCGCGGCAGGACCACGCAAATTTCCAAGATGAATCTGTTCTAACTCATCAAAAATACGCTGGGTATCCACCTCTTCCCAAGTGATCTCCTCCAGGCAGCTACGCACGCCGTGTAACAGTTGGGGCAAGCGCTTGACGAGAGATTGGCGTTGCTTAGGTGTTGAAATAGCCTGCACACTCCAAATCAGCTCACGGGTAATCTCATGAGCAATCTGCCAGCGCAAACTCTGTTCACCCTCTTCCACCATGATGGAAATCAACAGGCTACGCCACGGCCCCTGAAACAGCGAATCCAATGGCTCAGCAATCCTCTTCCCATCACAAAGTTTAGACAATTCTGAATCAATCTGCTGAGCAACCCGTGCCACTTGATCTTTAACAATCTGCTGGCGGTTCTCCTGCTGATTTTGCTGCAGGTGCTTGATCAATTCAGGCACATAATCCGGATTCAGCTTAGGCTTCAGCGCCTCAGTAGTGGTATAACGCTGCTGTCCATAAAATTCACTACGCAAAAAGCTGCTCACATCATCCCAAAGAGTTGGTAACGCCTCTTCAAGCTGCTGCTGCCATCCATCATAAAACACTCGCTTCACCTGATAAGGGCAGGTGAATTCTGACATTGCCTGGGAGAACGCTTTGACCACTACAGCACCACCAACAGGTAAAGAGGCTGTAGGTACATCTGTTTGATAGATGAAAGAAAAACTTTCTGCCAAATTTTGTTGCTGTTCAATTTGCAGAATGGACAACGAAGTAATCTGCTGCTTGACGAGCATTACCTCTTCCACTGAAAAAGCATCATTATCATCCTCCTGCACCGGCTTCATTGCCCCATGGTAATATTGGCTAAATGCCAGCCCATAGCACTCAAGTATGCGCTCTCTCTTGCCGTAAAGCTGACAAAGGGAATCAAAATAGAGACGCTGTAGGGTAGGTTCCTGACAATTTCCGGCAATCGTAATCAACTCTTCACTGGTTCGTGTCAACACATCACCTAACAGGTTTAACAGCCCCTCCTTAGCCAATTTATCGACCTTACGAAGCAAATACTGCTGGCGCAGAGAGTCCATTTCAATATTTGGCATGTTAACTGCAAGGTTATTCATCTTTAGTACCTATGGCTAATTGTGAGAACTTACCTCTTATCGGTTAAGTGTAGACCCTCTATTAGCCAAAGGTTATGGAATTGAGAAAGGGGTCACAAGAAAGACAATCATCGCTCCCCTTGGTCCGTGCCAGTTAAAAGAACATTAAAAAATCCGTGCCGCAACTCTCAGTCGCTTTGACATAGAACAGAGCGCGAGGCTTGCTGCAATCACATTGGAATATGCCGAACTCTATGAACAGTGCGTCTCCATCGCGATATTTTCAATCGGTGCCAATAGCCCCTAGCTGTCATCGCCAACATAATACATGGTAAAATCAGACCATTACTAAAACCTGGAATTTGCAACAAAATGAGTCACGAAACGGAACAACACTCTGAGTATCATGCGCCTTGGGAAAAAACCTTTGACCGCATCACATCCCCCTTTGAAGCCTTCATCCATAACCAGGCAGCCAGTGGCATTTTGCTCATGCTATGCGCCGTTGTTGCCATGGTTCTCGCCAATAGTGCAGCCGCTAGTGGTTATTTTCACTTCCTACATACGGAAGTTGGTTTCACCTTTGGTAATTGGGAGCTGAAAAAAACTCTTCACCACTGGATCAACGATGGCTTGATGGCACTGTTCTTCTTTGTTGTTGGCTTGGAGATCAAGCGTGAAGTGTTAGCGGGAGAGCTCTCTGATCCGCGTCAAGCGGCGCTTCCTATTATTGCCGCACTGGGAGGCATGGTGGCACCTGCTGCGATCTATGCCGCGATTAATCATAGCGGTGAAGGCATTCAGGGTTGGGGGATTCCCATGGCAACGGATATCGCCTTTGCCGTAGGCGTGCTGGTGCTACTAGGCAGTCGTATTCCCAAAGCACTATTGACCTTCCTGCTGGCGCTGGCCATCGTGGATGACTTAGGCGCAGTACTGGTTATTGCCCTGTTCTACACCGATACCATTGTCATGGAAGCACTAGGGTTAGCAGTCCTGTTCCTAGCGATCCTGATCATGCTGAATATGGCAGGTGTGCGTAAGCCGCTACCTTATTTCATAGTGGGTCTGTTGTTGTGGTTAGCGATGCTGAAATCGGGTATTCACGCCACGTTAGCAGGTGTTATCACCGCCCTCACCATTCCTGCTCGCCCCAAATTCGATCCCGAGGTATTCAGCGGGCATGTGCGCCGCCTGATGGATAAATTTGATGCCAGTCATCAACCTGGCATCGGTATTATTCAAAATGAAACTCAAAAATCGATTTTGCTTACCCTGGAGCATGGTGTACACAAAGTCGAAACACCGCTGCAACGTCTAGAGCACACCTTCCATCTCCCTGTCGCTTTCCTGGTCATTCCTATCTTTGCCCTGGCCAATGCCGGTGTGCCGATTGAATTCGCTACCATGGGTGACGCAATCTCGCACCCTGTGACCATGGGGGTCATGTTAGGACTAATAGCAGGCAAGGTAGTGGGTGTCTCCGGCTTCACCTGGGTTGCCGCCAAAATGGGTATTTGCTCTCTACCAAGTGGTGTCACCTTCCTGCATATCTTTGGCGTTTCACTGTTAGCAGGTATCGGTTTCACAATGTCGATTTTTATTGCTGAGCTGGCCTTTAATGGTCATCCAGAGATGCTGCTTATGGCCAAAACCGGTATTCTGTTTGCGTCGCTGGTTGCCGGCATCCTTGGCTACCTCTGTCTGTATCTACTCGGAGGCAAACAGAAACAGAGTTAAGCCATCCGATGAAGGGCTTCCCCTAATGCATTGCGGGAAGCCCCTGGTTTTTTAATATTTGAGTGAGGAAATCACCTTGAATAAGGCACTACACATTGGCTTTTTTATCCTCATTGCCCTATTTGCCGTAGCAACACCCGCCCTGGCAAATGTGGCCAGTGATGAAGTACTCAATCTCGTCAACCATCCGGTTGGCTATATCGCCTTATTGATATTTACCGTCGCCTATATTCTGGTGATGGGAGAGGAACTCACTCACATGCGCAAGTCCAAGCCCGTGGTCCTTGCCGCCGGGCTGATCTGGGTAGCGATTGCCATCGTTTATGCCCAGCACGGTTTTACTCATACCGCAGAGCAGGCAGTACGCCATAATATTTTGGAATTCGCCGAACTCATGCTGTTCCTGCTGGTGGCGATGACCTATATCAATGCCATGGAAGAACGACTGGTCTTCGAGGCATTGCGCTCCTGGTTGGTCAGTAAGGGCTTCTCCTATCGCCAGCTCTTTTGGCTCACCGGTTTCCTGGCCTTTTTTATCTCGCCTGTCGCCGACAACCTCACAACGGCTTTGATCATGTGTGCGGTAGTCATGGCAGTGGGAGCCAATAGCGCACGTTTTATCAGTCTAAGCTGTATTAACATTGTTATCGCGGCAAATGCTGGCGGCGCCTTCTCTCCCTTTGGGGACATCACGACATTAATGGTTTGGCAGAAGGGTATTGTAGATTTTTGGGTCTTCTTCTCACTCTTTCTCCCCTCCATGGTTAACTTCCTAATACCTGCGGCAATCATGCACTTTGCCATTCCCAATCAGCAGCCAGGCGAAAGCACTGAAGCGGCGCAACAAATGAAACGGGGTGCCCGCCGCATTATCCTGCTGTTTGTGCTCACTATCGCTACCGCTGTGAGCTTCCATAACTTCCTACACTTGCCTCCGGTTGTCGGTATGATGACAGGATTGGCCTACCTACAATTCCTGGGCTATTACCTACGCAAATCCCACCATAAAGAACTGGCAGGTTATAGCGAGGAAAAAGCCGATAAAATGATCGGGGACACAGTTCCCTTCGATATCTTCCAAAAAATCTCTCGTGCAGAATGGGATACCCTGTTCTTCTTTTATGGGGTAATTCTCTGTGTCGGTGGGCTAGGTTTTATCGGCTACCTAAGCATGGTATCCAGCGTGATGTATGGCGAGTGGGGCCCAACAGCAGCCAACACCGCCGTTGGCGTACTCTCTGCGGTGGTGGACAACATTCCTGTGATGTTTGCGGTACTCAGCATGAACCCAGACATGTCGACGGGCCAATGGTTGCTGGTCACCTTAACCGCTGGGGTGGGTGGCAGCCTGCTCTCCATAGGCTCTGCGGCAGGCGTTGCACTAATGGGCCAAGCAAAGGGGCAATATACCTTTTTTAGCCACCTAAAATGGACGCCGGTGATCGCCCTCGGCTATGTTGGTAGCATTATGGTGCATATGTGGGTTAATGCCAGCTACTTCTAAGCCGTCCCAGCCCTCCTAATCAGGAGGGCTATTCTCCTGCCTGCTCTTTCCTCTTTTCCGTCATCATAAAGCCTTCCAGGCGTTTTATATGGTGCTCTACCTCTTCCAAGATACTTACCAGCTTTTGTCGTTCATAGATTGCCTCCAGGCTATCTCTCACCAAGCCAGCCAGCTCTTCTAATGCCTCATAGTCTCTCGACTCAAACTCTCCGCCCTGTTTATTCAACAACTGGATAGCACCAATAACCGTTTCTCTTGTTGAATTAAAAACAGGGATACAAAGAATATTACGGGTAACAAAACCGGTCTTCACACCTGTGATATTATGTTCGCCCACCTTCTCTTCCATGTCTGTCGCCACCGTGACTTCGCCACTTTTAATCACCTTTCCTGCGATAGAGCCATCGAGAGACGCCAGCAGTGCCCGCTCGGCAAGATAGGTACCGCTGACAATCCACACATTATTATCTTCGGGATTCACCAAAAATACCCCGCAACGCTCCGCTTTAAGGCTCGCCGGGAGGATCTCGGTAATAAATTGCAGCAGGTCTTTGTTGCCAGTTTTTTTCCAGCTTTGCGCCAGCAATAACTGTTTTTTGCGAAACTCAATCAGTTGTTCAGTAATTTCATCAGAAGTCATGCTCGCCCCTTGTTGCCATGGGGCGAGGAAGAAAGGTCGCCCTACCCGGCCAGTCGTTCAAAGATACGGAAGCCCGCTACATAAGTACCAATAGCAGAGCCAAGGGTGCTGAGCAGGAACACCAGCAAGATGCGGGTTACCCGATTGTTCCACCACCCCTTGATACTAGTAGTATCTCGGCGGATATCGCTAAAATCTGAGACCGTCGGCTTGCGCAGCCAAGTCTCTACCGCCGCGGTCACCATACCGGCACCAATGGTAGGATTCAGCGAGGTTAACGGCGCAGCAACGAAAGCGGTAACAGTGGTTAAGGGATGTGCACCAGCCAGCAATGCCCCCAACGCAGAGAGGCCACCATTGATCAGCACCCAGTCCATCACCAACTGCCAACCCAGGTCACTATTACGGCTGAAGCCAATAGCAAAACCGGTCAGCACCAGGGCAACAATTACCCAAGGTAAGACCTTTGGCCACTTGCTGGGTGGCGGCAATTGTTCTAGAGAGCTCACCTCTTCAGCGGGATTGCGTTCAGGCTGGCTGAGATAGTTCTCAATCCCCTTCAAATGACCCGCTCCCAGCACTGCCAACACATGCTGGTGTTCAGTGCCATCCATCTCCTGGCGTATACGTGCCGCCATATAACGGTCACGCTCATCAATTAACGGTATGAATAACTCTTCCGCCTGCTCGGCAAACTGGCTGAAGGAGGATTCCAACATGTCCCCCTCCTTAAGGCGCTCAATCTCCTTCTCACTCACCTCCTCCTTGGTGACCACCGAGGCAATCAAGCCACTGATCAGGTTCATACGTTTCCACCACGGTACATTGTGATAAACCCGCTTCAGGGTGACACCGATTTCCCGGTCAATAAGCAACACTGGTAAGTGTGCCTCGCCAGCTTTGTTCACCGCCATGCGCATCTCCGCCCCCGGCTCAATACCAAATTGATCCGCCAAGCGCTGCTGATAGGCGCCAAGTGCCAAAGAGGCTGCCACCATGGTGGCTTTACCCTCTTTGATTACCTGGAACAGGTCCATCTTCGCCAGGCTATCGGGGTTCACAATGGCATGGTGACGGCTAGGGCAAAGCTCCACCGCGACTGCATCGTACTCCTCCGTCGCCAGCATCGCCTCTACCTGCTCTGCACTGGCCTTGGAGACGTGGGCAGTTCCCAATAGGGTAATTTTACGGCCATCCAGTTCCAGGGTTACCACTGGACCAGTAGGACTCCCATCGGCTTGGCTAACGGCATCAGTGATCATCGGTGCTACGGTATCGGGCATAGTAGGAAACACTATTCATTATTATTTGGATGGCCTGACTATAACAGGATGTGAGGCTCGTTAACACTCATTAGGAGATGCCACAGTAGAAGCTATTTACTCAAAACATGGGGTATTGGCACATAAATTCAAGGCAAAAATAAAGGCTGATTCATTAAGAATCAGCCCGAAGGGAGGGATGTATCAACAGATGTTACTGATTGTAGCGGTGCCTCTGTCCTAAACTTTAGAAAAAACACCTATACATTATCAGGGTTAATGTTTTGGAATACTCTCTTTCAGGCAAACCCTGCCTCGAAAGGATTACATCTGCAGCGGTTGTTGATATATTGGCTGGATCGATTCCAATAAGTAAGGAAAGTACAGAATAATGAGTTCTAACCAAGCCTTTGACAGCTTTGAGTGGGTACGTAGCGAAACCATCTCCTCACTGAATATCGAGATTCAGGAGTATCGTCATAAGAAGACCGGCGCCCAGCATTTCCATATTGCGGCCGACGACAGTAACAATGTCTTCCTGGTAGCGCTACGCACGGTGCCCCAGGACTCCACCGGTGTAGCCCATATTCTGGAGCATACCACCCTCTGTGGCAGTGAACGCTATCCGGTACGCGACCCCTTCTTTATGATGACGCGCCGCTCGCTGAATACTTTTATGAACGCCTTCACCTCCAGCGACTGGACCGCTTACCCCTTTGCCAGCCAAAACAGTAAAGATTTCAATAATCTGCTAGAGGTCTATCTGGATGCGGTGTTCTTCCCTACCTTGGATGAGTTGGATTTTGCCCAGGAGGGCCACCGGGTAGAGTTTGCGGAAGAGGGCAATACTGACTCTGACCTCGTCTACAAAGGGGTGGTTTACAATGAAATGAAGGGGGCAATGAGCTCTCCCTCACGCACCCTGTGGCAAAGCCTCACCAGCCACCTTTTTCCCTCGGTCACCTACCATCACAACAGCGGCGGTGAGCCTGAGCATATTCCAGAATTGAGCTACGAAGAGCTGAAGGCATTCCACCACGACCACTATCACCCATCGAATGCCATCTTTATGACCTACGGCAACAACCAGCCAGCCGATTTACAGAAGCAATTTGAAGAGCTGGCACTGAAGCGCTTCGACAAGCTGGATCTCAACATCCACGTTCCCAATGAGAAGCGCTATGAAAGCCCGTTGGAAGTGGTAGAGCACTATGCGCTGGAAGGGGAGGAGGATACCTCCAACAAAACCTATATCAATATGGGCTGGCTGCTGGGTGAAAGCACCGACCTGGAGGCCAATCTCACCGCTAATCTACTCTCCGATCTGCTGCTGGACAACAGCTCCTGCCCGCTGCGCCAAGCACTGGAAACCACTGATCTGGGCAGCTCGCCATCACCACTGTGCGGCCTGGAGGACACCAATAAAGAGATGGTATTTGTCTGCGGTGTTGAGGGCTCAGAAGAGAAACATGCAGAATCGGTAGAGCGTCTAATCACAGAAGTACTACAGAAGGTCGCCGAAGAGGGTGTACCAGAAGAGCAGCTGGAATCCATGCTACACCAACTGGAGCTGAGTCAGCGGGAAGTGGGGGGCGACAGCTACCCCTACGGCCTGACGCTGATCCTCAATGGTCTCTCCAGCGCCATCCACGGTGGCGATCTGGTGGCGGCACTGAATGTGGACAAGAGCCTGCAAGCTCTGCGTGAAAAGGCCAAACAGCCCAACTTCGTCCAGGATCTGGTGAAAAAACTGCTGCTGGAGAATCCACATCGGGTACGCCTCACTTTCATACCCGATACGCAACTCAACCAGTTCCGGGAAAAACGCACGGCCGCCCAATTGGCTGAAATCAAAGCGGCTCTGGATGAGCAACAGAAGCAGGCAATTATCGAACAGGCCGCACAGCTCAAGGCGCGTCAAAACCAACAGGATGATCCAGAAATACTGCCTAAGGTAACCCTGGCAGATGTACCTGCTGACCTATTGATTCCCGAGCCCAGCGAAAAAGCCATTAATGGCACCCCTACCACTTGGTTCGCCCAAGGCACCAATGGCCTGGTCTATCAGCAGTTGATCATTGACCTGCCAGATATGGAAGATGAGCTGAAAGCGCTGCTCCCTCTTTACTGTGACATCCTTACCGAGGTCGGCAGCAGCGGCCGTGACTACCTACAGACCCAAGCCTATCAGGCAGCAGTCAGTGGTGGTATCGGCGCTAACATCGCCTATCGTGGTAGTGTAGATGACACCGCCAAGATGAACAGCTTCCTAGTGCTCAGCAGCAAAGCGCTGGTACGTAATCAGGATAAACTCACCACCCTGATGCAAGAGACCTTCGACGCGCCACGCTTCGATGAGCTGAATCGCATCAAGGAGCTGGTCAGTCAGGTACGCTTCCATGCTGAACAAGGGGTAACTGACCAAGGTCACGGCCTGGCGATGGTGGCTGCCGCTCATGGTCTGGCCCCCAGCGCTGCCCTCTCCCACAGCTGGGAAGGCTTGCATGGCATTCAAGGTATTAAAGCGCTGGATAAATCCTTTGCGGAAAAAAGCTCACTTGAAGCCTTTGCCGACAAGCTGCAACGTATCCATACCATCATGCAAGGTGCTCCTCGCCGCCTACTGGTGATTGGTGAGAAGGAGCATCACGATGCCTTCTACCAAAACCTGGGACAGTGGCAGCATCCCTCTGACGGTGGCTTCACTCCGTTCCAGAGTGGATTCAACCCGCAACAGATCAACGAGGCATGGACCACCAGTACTCAGGTGAACTTCTGCGCCAAGGCCTATAAAGGGGTCTCTGCCAACCACGCCGATGCACCGGCATTAATGATCCTGGCCCCTTACCTGCGTAACGGCTTCCTCCACCGCGCCATTCGTGAGCAAGGGGGTGCCTACGGAGGTGGCGCCAGCTTTGATGGCAGCTCCGGCAGCTTCCGCTTTTACTCCTATCGGGACCCTCGCTTGGCAGAGACATTGAATGACTTCGATGCCTCAGTACAGTGGCTACTGGAAGAGCAACAACCTGAACGAATGCTGGAAGAGGCGATCCTTGGCATCGTCTCACGACTCGATGCACCTGCCTCACCCGCTGGAGAAGCCAAACGTGCCTACCACAACACCCTACACGGACGTACACCAGCGCAACGCCGCGACTTCCGTTCACGGGTGTTGAAAGTCACTATGGATGATCTGAAGCGGGTAGCTGAAACCTATTTGGTGAATGGCGAAGCCAATACGGCGGTGATCTGTAGTGAGGAGTCGTTAAGTAAGAGTGGATTGCATCTGAAGCAGGTAAAACTGTAGCGATATCACATAGCCCAATAGCTCTGGAAGGATCTAATCAATTCGCATGCCAGACTTGATCCGGCATCCAGAGCTCTCATTTATTTAGATATCCGTCTTTACTGAAGTGATGTAAATCATTAATCAATACGCTGAATATCATCAGCAGATATGCCAACATGAAATGGTTTATTTTTTTATTACTAATAGGCGTTACTGAAGTATTTTTGATTGGCACTATTCACGATCATCTCGGTACTCAAAACTCCATTATTATCTACCTCATTACAACAATAATCGGTTTTACCATAGCCTGGATAGTCAAGCCTAAATTTGAAGGTCACCTGCACAATGCCCGCCTGGGAAAAAATTTTAAGAAAAGAGTGAAAGAAGAAAGATTAACCCTTCAAGACCAACAAAAGATCTTTAGCATGACCCATTACCTGTTATATCTCTTAGGTTGTGTCTTCATCGCCATACCTGGGTTAATAACAGACATCATAGGCATATTGATAATAATACCCACAATAACCAAAATGATTGCAGCCCCTTTATCAGAAGCGATTATGTTGATCTATAAAAAACAGAACGCTTAAATTCAAACCCATATTTCACACTTGGGTAAATTGTAAATATAAGCAATAAACCCGAAGACTGTTTGCAAAAAATAAATAACGAGAAAGCGATAAGGATACATAATGGAATACGACTACAAACTGGAAATGAAGGTGCGTGACTACGAATGCGATATCCAAGGTATTGTGAATAATGGCGTCTACATGAACTACCTGGAACATGCCCGCCATGAATTTTTGCTAGAGAAAGGTGTAGATTTCGCTGAATTGGCAAAGAAAAAAATCAACTTAGTAGTGGTGCGTGCAGAGCTGGATTATAAATTTCCCCTGGAGAGTGGTGACACCTTTTGGGTGGGCGTCAATCTGGTGCAATCTTCAAAAGTCCGTTTTGACTTCCTGCAGGATATCTATCGTAGCAGTGATGATAAATTGGTTCTTAAAGCCAAGGTAACAGGTACTTCCGTCAACGAGCGCGGCCGCCCCTATGTACTCGATGAGATCAAGGTGCTATTTAGCGATATAGAGACGGCTTAACAAATTGTAGTGCTATTGTTCGTCATAAGGCTCTTCAAGGGTGAAGAGCCTCTCCAGCAGATCCACATCGTCGAAATGACGCCTTCCGATAAAGGCAATAGCATGATTGCCGACCTGCCGCATCGCCCCTGCTGAAGCAATTCCCATCGGCCATAGTAACCACCGCTCAGAGCGAACACTCTGTTTAATAATCCCTTGCTCACCAAACAAACTACGCCGTTCACCATTAGCCAATGGCAACGAGCGTAGTTGCCAATAATCTTCCAATGCGATCTTACTTCCACTCACCTCATCCGCATAAATCCGCTCAATATAATGGGTAGCACTGGCAACACGAACAACAATGCGCTGCCCTTGTGCCAAATATGGTGCAATTTGGGGAATTAACGGTGGCTCGCGCCAACCAAAAGTTTCATTACGCTGATGCAAGCGCAGTGTGGGGTAGAGCTTATGGTAACAGCCACAGTTATGAATGGAGTCGTAGAGTAGGGGCTCACCATTCTCATCCAACGTCACCCTCCAGGTAATCCCATCCAATGATCCCGCATAGATGTCATCGCCAGGCCGCGCGGGAAACCATACAACATAATTCAACTGCAGCAGGACCATTCCGGCCATACGGGTATAACTGGTATAGCGATAGCTGCGGGGCTGGTGAGTATCGATCTCAATATCCCCTTGCTGCCACACCGGACTACCGAGCCGATCATACTTATCCAGTGTCACAACCTCCCATAGCGGGGCATGACGTTGAAAAAGGCTTATCAAGCCCTCAGCCTCGACATAGGGAATATTCAGTGGATTATCCCGTGTCAACGATACATTGTTATTGTTAAATGCCACCTGATAACGCTGTAGTGGCAGGTCAGAGTGAAGCTGAGATAAGGGTATGGCAAAGCGTTGTTTTACCTGTTGCTGGTATTTTGCAATGCGATTTTCCACTACGAGAGATGTAATAGGATATATTCCCAACAGACGCATTAATGCTGAGTAACTATCTGGCACTTCCACCCGCTCCCGAAGCCGCGCAAGTGCTTTATCATCCCGTTGCAGATGCTGCAAATAGAGGTCGCTACATTGCTGATAAGCACTAATGCCACCGATGGGTTGGCGGTCCTTAGGTAAGTTAGCAATTTCCGCCTGGCGAGCCTCAAGATCCAACTGTTGCAAACCCTGGAGCCACTGCAGTAATTGCTCATCACTTAAAGTCTGGTCAGCAAAAGCGGCCCAAAATCGGTTGCTGCGAAGATAGGCAAAGCCCACTATTTGACTCGATTGGTAGTCCTGTCCGCCATACTCCGCAATACTTGCTTCCAATTGCTGATACTGCTGCAAACACAATTGCAACTCACTGTCAGCAGGAACTGGAAGTAATGTTAGCTGGCTGCAACCACTGACCAACAGAAGCGATGCTACCGCCATTTTCCTCAATAGGCTTAGCGATCTGATCATCACTCACCCCGCAAGATTCAATCAGTCGATTGCAACCACTCCACTCTGGTCGATTGTGAATAAGTAAACAATAGCACTTATCAATAGGTTAAGGTGTTGGATTACAACTGTTATTCATCCAGCTACCGCCACAGTCATCCTTGGTCCAGTCGCCACTGGATTTCCACACTACTGGGCCACCACCTCCCAACCAGGCATTTTCGTAGTAGGGACCGTTGCTGTAGGGGGCGGCACCCAACTCCTGACTGATATCCACCAGGAAGGCCTTATTTTTCCAGCCATGGGGGACCATGGTATGGCACCAGCTGCATCGCATCCCCCCCATCACAGTCGCATGGCCGACATGGAAGTTATTGGCATAGGCATCCATATTACAGCCGTTCACTGAGCCGCCTCCTGTGCCTTGCGGCCCGGAGAAGCCGCTATCTTTCACCACGGCTGGCGTTGGATTCGCGTAGGTATCAAACTCATGGCATTTGAAACAGAGTGCATCCGGGGTGTTAGTGCCAGTTGCACTGCTCCAGCTACCTTTCAGTATGAACTGGTTGCTGGAACCGTGAGGGCCCCAGGGATTACCATCTTCGCCACCATCCGGTACTACAGTATTTCCGGTACTATTGGAGCCATGGCAGTCGGTGCAGTACATGGTCTGGTTACCAATATTTTCGCCACCATTATCCCCCCATGGGGCCAGGAAACCTGACTGGTCCATGTTGCCGCGGACCACCGCCGTTCGCCCGGTATTATCAATAACAGGATGCCAGCTACGGTGATTCCCACCTGTCTCACCCTTGTCGAACTCGGGTGCCTGGAACTCAAACGCCTGATTGGTATATTCCACCATGCCATTGGTACCCGGTGCGGTACCGCCACTATATCCCAGTGGCGGTGGATTATTGTTGTCAAAGCCATAATCGGAGTGGCATTTCAGGCAGATCTGGTACTCCCTGGTGACATAGCTGTAGTTACTGGCTGGGCCACTCATATCATCATTTTGTGGGGGAATACCCCGCTTCACCTGATAGCTGATGCCTGGAGCCAATGGATCCCATACCGGGGTACTATATACCGGCTCTATTCCCCAATTGCCCCGCAAGGCACCAGAAATTAGATTGTTATGCTGCACCCCATCTTCATGTCGATGGGTGGCTGCCGCATCTGGGGCGGAGAGATCAAGGGATGGGGAAGCCGCTAAGCGGGATCGGATACTCCTGTGTGGATTATGACAATCGGTACACTCCACATGGCGGTTATTTAGATCCCCTTTACCCAACAATAATTGGCTCTCCAGCATGTCAGCACCATCGCCACTGCTGCCGGTATTACCGATGTCATGAACCTCAAAATCTGCGGGCTGATCTGCGGTGGTAATCGGCATACGGTAGGCCGAATTGAAAGCCCCTTTAATATCAGGGACCTGACTTCCCCCTCCCTGAGTAGTCAGCGTATTGCCATCGCTAGAGTGACATTGATAACAAGTCTCCTCAATAGCTGAATTTCCACCATTTTTAGGGGTATTCATATCATCAGTGCCCTCGCGCAACAAGCGGCGCGCCCCTGCGACGGTATGGCTGTCATGGCAGTTAAGACAAGCGGCACGCCACACCGGCATGGCATCAGGAAAATCCCGTAGTTGCGCTGCCTCAGTTGTATATACTTCATCCGCCACCTGCGGATTAGCATGCACAGAACCCAGCCAGCCATCCTTCTTATGACAAGCCAGACATATCAGATCATTATCAACATCGAAAACGTCCCCTGGCGGGGCATTGTTTTGAAAGCGGTTAAGACGCAGAAACTTAATATCCTCGCCACTATCGTCACGGATGTGAGGATCATGGCAGCTCACGCACTCCAGCTTGGCGACACCATCTTCATGATCAATTACCAATGGAATCAATGGCTTCTCACCAATCTGGCGAACGCCCACCAGTGCGCTTTCGGTAGGGCGATATAACTCACCGTCCGCGATCGCTAAATCATCATCATACTGAATAGAGATAGGATGATCATTACTCAAATCCACTCCTAGATTGCGGGTGTATCCTGTCTGTGTACCACTGCCAGCGGACATTGCCAAGCCATCCGTACCCACCATCTCAATCTCTGCTGTCAGGGGATCATTATCATATTTCCCTCCCAGCACATTGACTGCACCGATTGCCAAGGTGCCATCATGGCATGAGAGACAAAGTTTAGAGGAGTTACTGGGATGAGAGGGTTTACTGGCCTCCATAGAGGAAGAGTCATACATAGCGTAAGTCTCTTGGGATAGATTACGATTCCACAGTGGTGCCCCTTGCACCAGCTGTGCTGCATGGGGAGTATGGCAAAAAACGCAGAGCTGAGTTTCACTAACCGCTTTCACTGTGCGATTATCTAAACCATCCCCCCCCCAATTCAATGAAAGATTATGCGGGGTATTGGTGATGTCACTGATTCTGCCTGCTTCAACCTGTGCCGCAATCACGGCACTAAAACTTAAAAGAATCGGCATTACTCTTTTATATATCAATAACAAAGCCTTCAGCCCCCTCAATTATCCCATTGCCACCTCTCGCTATAACCAATCCCTATCATAAGCAAACAATGAAATTATAATATAATAGTTTTCTAATATACAATATTTCATTTATTTTTTAACCGAAATTAAATCTTTGTTTGCTATTCACCGAATCCGTAACAAACCGGCAAATTGATGGTTATTTTTTCAACAATTTTTCTGTGTAGTGGTATCACCAAGCGCCCAGCTTGGTTATAATTGCCACCCCAGATTTCAGCGGTTAATGATTTACCATGATGAAGAAACCAGAACTCCTCGCCCCTGCAGGTACCCTCAATAACATGCGTTATGCTTTTGCCTACGGAGCAGACGCCGTCTATGCCGGACAACCCCGCTATAGCCTGCGGGTACGCAATAACGATTTTGATCTAGAAAATCTGGAAATAGGCATCAATGAAGCCCATAAACAAGGCAAACTCTTCTTTGTCGCCTCAAATGTGATGCCTCATAACGCCAAGGTGAAAACCTACCTGAAGGATATCGAGCCCGTCATTGCCATGAGGCCAGATGCACTGATCATGTCCGATCCGGGCCTGATCATGATGGTGCGGGAAGCCTTCCCAGACCAAGTCATTCACCTTTCGGTTCAGGCCAATGCCGTTAATTATGCCGATGTGAAGTTCTGGCAAAAAATCGGCCTCTCTCGCGTGATTCTCTCTCGCGAACTCTCCCTGGATGAAATTGCCGAGATCCGCCAGGAGTGTCCGGATATGGAATTAGAGGTATTCGTGCATGGTGCACTCTGTATCGCTTACTCTGGACGCTGCCTACTCTCTGGCTATTTCAACCATCGTGATCCGAATCAAGGCACCTGCACCAACTCCTGCCGCTGGGAATACAAGATGAGCAATGCCGAAGAGGATCTCACTGGCGATGCCCAAAAAATCGACTTTGATCCTTTTGAGGCGATGAATCAGACCGGAATCACCGACCTGGGAGAAATGAAGCGCCACCCCCTGGCTAACCGGGTATACCTCATTGAAGAAAAAGGCCGTCCAGGTGAGACAATGCCAATCTTCGAAGACGATCACGGTACCTACATCATGAACTCCAAGGATCTGCGTGCTATTGAGCATGTGCAACGTCTGGCGGAGATAGGCGTGGACTCCTTAAAAATCGAAGGCCGCACCAAATCCCACTACTATGCGGCGCGCACCACCCAGATCTATCGCCAAGCAATTGATGATGCCGCTGCCGGTCGCCCCTTTAATCCTGCACTATTTGGTAAGCTGGAAGGCTTGGCAAACCGCGGTTATACCGATGGGTTCTATCGTCGCCACACCACTCAGGAACACCAAAACTACATCGATGGCAACTCCAAAGCCAACGCCCAGCAATTTGTGGGTGAAATCACCGGCTATGACGATGAAAAAGGGATGGTTCAAGTGCTGGCCAAGAACAAGATCCAGGTAGGCGACAAATTAGAATTGATCCTCCCAACCGGTAACCACGATATTACTGTTGAGCACATGGAGAACCTGAAAGGCCACGCCGTAGAACAAGCGGCCGGCGGGGGGCATGAAGTGATGATCCCAATGGATAAGACTGATTTCCAATACGGGCTGCTGGCCAAATACCTCTAATGGAATACCTCCCTTTTGGTGATCCCGAGCTGATGCTCAAGCTGGCTCGCTATCGTATGCCCTTCGGCAAATACGCCGACCGTTTGCTCATCGATCTGCCTGAGCCCTATGTGGTGTGGTTTGCCAACAAGGGCTTTCCCAAGGGGGAATTGGGAGAGTTACTACATATTGTGCATGAGATCAAAATCAACGGACTTGAATACCTTTTTGATCCTTTACGCAGCAAATAATGAATTTTTTCAGCATTTTACTTCGTAATCCCTGCTGTCTGAGCTAACATAAGCAATCAGTAAATTGTCATATACCGGTAATTACGCATGTTTTTAGAGAACTTCTTCATCGAAGATGCCAGTGGCATCCGCTTCACCCGTCAGCAGGGCAGCACCTTCGCCAAGCAGATTGCAGGGGACTTTAACCCCATCCATGATGAAGATTCCAAGCGTTTTTGCGTACCCGGCGATCTACTGTTCTCATTGGTACTACATAAGTACGGTATTAGCGAACAGATGACCTTCAGTTTTTCTGGAATGGTAGATGAAGGCAAGCAACTCACTCTACCAGAGAGTAACGAACAGCTACTAATCTGTGATACCAGTGGGAAAGAGTATTTAAGCATTACCCGCTCTGGGAAAAGCAATACAGATCCATCTCTTATTGAAAATCTGATCAAACGCTATGTCGCTTTCTCCGGACAAGCCTTCCCGCATATTCTGGTACCACTAATGAAAGAGAATGGGGTAATGATCAACCCTTCGCGCCCCATGGTCATTTACGAAAGTATGTCCATTAATCTGGATAATCTGGCAATTAGTAACCCAGATTTACAGCTGAGTGAAGCCAAACTAGATGTAGATGGCAAACGCGGTAAAGCCACTCTCGCCTTTAACGTTCTGGAAAACGGCAGCGTAGTAGGCAAAGGTACCAAAAGCATGGTGCTCAGCGGCCTACGAGAGTATAACCAAGCCGCTATCGATGAGCTGGTTTCCGACTACAACGCTAATAAAACCGCTTTCCAGGCCGCCTAGTCCAGTTTTCGTCCATCAGCGATTGGCGTAAGCCAGTGCTGATGGAGACTGAGATCCCACAATGGCAGGTGCTACCTGAACCAGTTCCTCATTCTCCAGCGCTTCCACCATAAATAAGGCAAAATCGATACGTCGTACCAAGTTACTGTCCAATATCGGGTCTCCCACGTGCTGACCCCAAACTGGTAGCCCCTGGCTTTCCCCCTCTTCCAAATCACTCCCTCTCACTACAGTCCAACGACCGTCACTAGCAAAAATGCGCCGACACGCCTCCACTTGATCATTAAGGTCTGCAAAACGCAGCAACTTCGCTAACCAACCAAACACCGCTACAAACAGCTTTAACTTGGTCGGATAGCGGTCCTTTCCATCACGAGTAATATGCCAACCACAAGAGAAGATCAGTCTAGCCTCCTTGGGTGCATAATCCAACACAGCCTGAGCCGTACCGGTTGAGTAACCTTTAACCCCCCAAGGAACGAGAACCGTCAGCACGCCATCACAACCTGCTACCGCTTTTTCAATCACCTCTGGATCATTGGTCTCGCCCGCCACAATGGTCATCCTATCCGCAAAACGCGCCAGTTTCGGTACACTTTGCTCACGACATACTCCGACCACCTCATACCCTTTATCCAGTGCATGCTGCACCATATACTGCCCCAACTTACCGGAAGCCCCGATAATACATACCTTTTTCATCTTATCCTCCCTAGTCATGGTGTCATCGCGGTACTATCGTTAGTGAAGTTTGCACATAGTTTAATGCATAATACTAATCCTTTTCTCTATCCCGGACGCTAGTACACTTAGTAACAGAGAGTCTCCAAAAGGAGGAAAATTATGGATACGCTATCCATTCACAATCCCGTGGCCCAAGCCAATACGCAGAAGCCCAAAGAAAAGGAAGTTCAACTCCCTGAACAGGCCTCAAGTCAGGCAAAAATTGCTTTGGAATCAAAGGCTAAACTTAATGTTTCTATATTAGAAGCCACCGAAGCCACTCTTGGCGTAAAAGACCAGCCTCTCGCATTGGTACTGAAAAGTGCCATCGCCAAGATTAATGAGGTATTAGCCCCAGAGTTGGGGGATGACGCGATCCAAAAGGCATTTGATGCCGGCATCGACTTCAGTCCAGAGGCAACGGCTGAGCGCATCGTCAGCTTCTCCACCGGATTTTTTAGCGCCTATCAGGAGCAACACCCGGAGCTTAGCACTGAAGACGCCCTGAATGGTTTTCTTGATGTGATTGGCGGAGGCATCCAGCAGGGCTTCGACGAAGCTCGCAATATCCTGGATGGGCTACAGGTACTAAAAGGGGATATTGCCGACAATATCGATCAGACCTTTACCCTGGTACAGACAGGCCTGGGTAAATTTAAGGACATGATCCTGGCACCACCGGCCTCTTCTGCCGGTAATTAAAGCCAACTTGGTTAGCCGAAGCGAAGCGGGCATTACGCCCGCTTTATCGCTGATAGTGACTGTCAGGTTTTGCCGCTAAACTGCCACGATTACTAGCTAACCCCAATGCCTGCTGCATAAAGAGCTGTTTAATAGGTGGTAGGTTATCGGTGAGGTTTAGCCCCAGATTACGGGCAAATTTCAGTACTGGTTGATCGTTACTAAAGAGTCGCTTAAAGCCATCCATCGCCCCCAGCATGACCACATTATCGGCTTTACGGGTTCGTTCGTAACGACGCAGGACCAATGCGTCACCAAGGTCTACCCCTTTTTGACTGGCCTCCAGCAATACATCCACCAGGGTGCTCATATCTCCCAAGCCAAGATTAACCCCTTGTCCCGCCAGGGGATGAATGGAGTGAGCCGCATCACCAATCAACGCTAATCGATGCGCGGTATATTGGGTGGTGTGGCCAAGGCGTAGGGGATAAGCCGCACGCTCTCCCACCTTTAGCATCCGCCCCAGGCTATCACCAAAGGCCAACTGCAACTCTTTAAGAAAGGCGTTATCATCCAGCGCCAGCAGAACTTGAGCATGTTCCGGCGAGGTAGACCACACGATAGAAGAGACTTTTTCGTCCAACGGTAAAAAGGCCAATGGCCCATCAGCGGCAAAGCGCTGCCAGCAGGTCTCCTGGTGATCCAATTCATGGTGAACAGTGCAGACCAACGCATCTTGCTGATAGGCCCAACCTTTACTCTCTATACCCATCTGCTCACGCACCCAGGAGCGACCACCATCCGCCCCTACCAGCAGACGTCCCTCCAGTATTTGACCATCATCCAGGGTGAGACTCGCCTGCTTATCACTGACCTCCAATTTATGGGGGGTATCAGGACAGAAACGGTGTACGTTAGGTAGGTGATACATGCGCTCCCACAGCCCGGCTTGAATCACGCTATTCTCAATAATATGTCCCAGATCTGGCTCGCCTATCTCGGCACAATCGAAGTGAATATGACCACTGCCAGTAGCATCCCACACTTGCATCTGCCGGTAGGCACAGATCCGACGTTTAGTCATGTAGTGCCAAGCGTGCAGATTCTCAAATACGTGTTGTGAGGCTCGGGTAATGGCACTGACGCGGATCTCGTAATCATTCTGTGGCCAGCTGATATCAGGTTCACGCCCCTCAACCAGCGCAACACGGAAATTCCGCTCCCCCATGGCACAAGCCAGTGCCGCCCCCACCATACCACCACCAACAATAATCAAGTCAAAAGGGGTTTCCATGGTCATAGGGGGAGTCCTCGAGTCAGGCGGGATTGGCGACCTCGCAGCCCCATAGCTTGGCGACTGAGCAGGTGTTTAAAGGGAGGCAACTTCTCCATCAGTGTAAGGCCGATATTGCGCCCCAGTGCGACCATCTTATCCGGGTTACTGAACAGTCTAACCAAACCATCGGTAAAGCGGATCACTTCGTCATGGTCTTGTTCTCGCCACGCGGCGTAGCGCTGTAACATGGTCAGTGAGCCAATATCCTGCCCCCCATGAAGTGCATCACTGAGGCATTCTGCCAATACCGCCACGTCGCGTATTCCCAGATTAAACCCCTGCCCGGCAATAGGATGGATAGCATGGGCGGCATTACCAATCAGTGCCACACGAGGGCGAACCTGCTCCTTGCTGCGCATCAGGCGCAATGGATAGGCGGCACGTTCGCCCACCCTCTCCAGTCTTCCCAAACGGTAGCCGAAGCGCTCCTGTAGGCGGGCCAGAAAAGCGTCATCGTCCAACGCCATCACCTCATTCACATCTGAATTCCACTGGGTCCACACCAGGGAGCAGCGGTTATCACTCATCGGCAACAGCGCCAGGGGGCCAGAGTCGGTAAAGCGCTCATAAGCGATATTATTGTGTGGGCGACTGGGAGTGATGTTGGCAATGATAGCGGTCTGGCCATAATCATCACTCACACTGTCGATATCCAAAAGCTGTCGCACTGTCGAGTTACCCCCATCGGCAGCAACCAACAACTTGGCCTGAATGGTCTGAGTCTGTTCGCCCTGATTGATGGTGACCTCAACACCACCCTCCACATAGCGGATCTGAACAAGGGTCGCGGGTGTAATCAGTTCAACATTCTGTTGCTGTTCCAGTTGATCAGCCAGCACATTACCCATATCCCGCCCCAAGACCACCTGCCCCAGGGCATCCACCCCCTCTTTTTTATGATCCAGGCGGGTAATGCCGAAGTGGCCACGATCAGAGACGTGGATCTTTTTGATGGAAGTGGCGTAGCGGGAGATGGATTTCCAAATCCCCATCCCCTGGAAGATCTGCTGACTACCGTAGGCCAGTGCAATGGCACGATCATCATAGGCGGGCTGTTGATCAGAACGAAGCGGTACCGCTTCAACAATGGCGATATTGATGGGCTTGTCCCGGAGTGCACAGGCGAGGCTCGCCCCCACCATGCCGCCACCGATAATCAGTAGATCTACCGCCTTTATCGCCGTCATATCACCCCGCCATCAGTTGCTCGATATCATCAATCTCTTTGGGTACACCGTCGGTAAGGATCTCATACCCCTCTTTGGTCACCAGCACATCATCCTCGATACGAATGCCAATATTACGATAGGCCTTGGGAATATCTCGGTCGTTACCAATGTAGAGCCCTGGCTCGATAGTCAGCACCATGCCCGGCTCCAATACTCGCCACTGATCACCCACCTTGTAGTCGCCTACATCATGAACATCCATACCGATCCAGTGACCGGTACGGTGCATGTAGAAGCGTCGATAGGCCTGATCTTTGATCAACTTACTCACCGTGCCCTTCAGAAGTCCCAACTTCACCAAACCTTTGGTTAGCACCTTCACAGCAGCCTGGTGAGGATCATCCCAATGGTTGCCCGGCTTAACTTGTTCAATCGCCGCGTATTGGGCATCCAGCACGACTTGATAGACGGCACGTTGCGCCTCACTGAACTGACCATTGACCGGGAAGGTACGGGTAATATCAGAAGCGTAGTTATCGATCTCACAACCCGCATCGATCAATACCAGATCCCCACCCTTCAGTTCAGCATCATTCTCGGTGTAGTGCAAAATACAGCCGTTTTCACCGCCACCCACAATCGTAGTATAGGCGGGGTGGCCATTGTGTCGGCGGAATTGGTAGAGAAATTCCGCTTCAAGCTGATACTCTGCCATGCCAGGATGGCACAACTGCATGGCCCGGACGTGAGCTGCAGCAGAAATACGACCAGCCTCGCGCATCACCTTCTGCTCACTACGACTCTTATAGAGACGCATATCATGGAGCAGGTGATCCAACGCCACAAATTCATGGGGGCTGTGAGTACCGGCGCGACTCATGTTGCGAAGAGTATGCACCATACTGGTAATCTTCTGATCAAACTCGCTATCGTTACCGAAGGTGTAGTAGACCTTGTCACAGTTTTCGATCAGACCAGGCAGGATGTCATCAATATCAGTAATGGGAAAGGCGTCGTCGGCACCGTAACATTCACAGGCCCCTTCCAGTCCTGCACGGCGACCATGCCAGGTCTCCTGCTCTGGATCCCGCTCGCGACAAAACATGATAAATTCGCCGTTCTCACGACCCGGCAGCAACACCATCACCGCTTCTGGCTCAGGAAAACCGGTCAGGTAGTAGAAATCACTATCCGCTCGATAGGGATAATCCGCATCACGGTTACGCACCTTTTCCCTGGCGGTAGGCAGAATGGCGATGGTCTGGTCCCCCATCATGCGCATCAGCTCTTTTCGACGTTTGGGAAATTCTCGCGGATTGATCATCTCACTACCTCTTTAAATGTGTTTAATGAACCTGCCCCGATGGTGATGCCGGACTACTAGGGTTAAGCATTTCATACATCAACAACACGCCAACCCGCAGATATTCAGCCAACTCTTCGTAGGCCACTTCATCCTCTTCACCGAATGCCATATCACTTAAGCCAGCCCGGGAAATCTCCCCCAGATCCTGACAAAACTCGCTGGCTTCCTGGGGTAATTTGGAGAAATCCTCAATACCGGCGATCGCTAGGCCGGCAAGAAATCCGTGACTCCACTCCGCCAACGCTTCAGTTCGCACATCCAACCCTTCCTCATCATCTGGCAATAGCAATTCATAGCCAAACTCAGGATCATTCAGCTCACCTAGAATCTGAACCGGACAGTTTGCCACCACATCGTAGGCCTCTTTATCCAAAGCATCCCCTTTAGCTCCTTTGGGAATCAGCTGATCCAGGTGCTTGCTGGCATTATTGCCCATCACACACAGCAACCCACTCAGGGTACCGTGCAATTCCGCCGCCTCAATATCGGCATTAAGGCGCGTCAGTGCCTGGTTAACACTGTCAAAATCAGGAGTCTCTTGGCTCATAGCTTCAATTTATAAAATTCAATAAAGCGGCAAGTCTATCATGCTTTCAGCTACCTCAGTAGCCATCCCATCGCCTTCAAGATATAACAACGCCTGCCGAACTAAAATTGACCGATTAGGTCTGCCGCTCTAATATTGTCGGCTTATATAGGAATAGTGAAACGATGTCTGAGCAAGAGGTCAAAAAACTCGAATACCTGGTAGATGATCTACTACAGGCCTGTGAACATTTGAAGCAGGAGAATAAGCTACTGCGTGAACGCCAAGGACAGCTACTGACCGAGCGCGCCAAGCTGATCGAGAAGAATGAACTGGCCTGTGCCCGTGTAGAGGCAATGATTGTGCGCCTGAAAGCGCTGGAGCAAGAGTAGATGTCAGGTAAATCCGTCCCCGTCACCATCGAAATTCAAGATAAAGAGTACCGTATCGCCTGTCCTGCAGGCGAAGAAGAGGGGCTTATCTCAACCGCACGCTATGTGGATGAGGAGATGCAGAAAATTCGCAACTCCGGCAAGGTCATCGGTAGCGATCGTATTGCGGTAATGGCAGCCCTCAACATCGCCCACGAATTGTTACAGTGCAAAAATCAGGAATCTGGGTATAATGACAGCTCAGACGCCAGGATTAAGGCAATGCAGGAGCGTATCCAAAGCTCCCTGAATGGCCTAAAGCAGATGGAACTCTAGGGTTAAGCCCCCTAACAAGAACAATTCGAATGGCTGACAATTGCCAGCGATTCAACACCAGTTTGGCGCTCCTGCTGTGTTCGTATGCACTCTGGGTACTCTTGAGCCTAATTTAAAATCCCGGGATCTGCCTCCGGTGATGTGTGCATGTCCGTGCGCCGGAAAGCCTAATTTGCCGGTCAAGATCTCCACTTGAACCTATGGTTCAAGGTCGAAGACTGCTACGGCATAAGCGGGAGCGCCTCTTAAATACCTCTGGGAACCATGTGAGACCATGAACAATTCACGTGCCACCCTGCGCCAAGCAATTCGTCAACAGCGCCGTGCTCTCACTCCAGCACAGCGCCAGCATTATGCCAGACAACTGGCCAGCCACATCGTCCACAGTCGCCTGTTCCGTCCAGCACAGCATATCGCCTGTTATCTGGCCAACGATGGTGAAATGGATCTCTCCCCTGTTATCCAGCGAATCTGGTCTATGAGCAAGCAGTGCTACCTACCCATACTGAGTGAAGGTAAAGAGAAGCAGATGTGGTTTGCCCCCTACCAAGCCGGAGACACCCTCATACCCAATCGCTACGGCATTCCTGAACCAGATTGCCATAGCGATGCCTGGCTGGCCCCACAGCAACTAGAGCTGGTATTGATGCCACTGGTCGCCTTTGATGATCAAGGCAATCGCCTCGGTATGGGCGGAGGTTACTATGATCGCAGCTTTGCCTTTTTAACCCGCCCTCATGGCATAAAAAAACCACGCTTGGTTGGCGTGGCTTATGAACTGCAACGAGTCGATACGCTACCCTTTGAACCTTGGGATGTGCCCATGAATGCCATTGCAACCGAAACCGGCCTGCACACCCCAAAATCAAAATAGATAGAGCCAGCGCCCTCCCAGGGTTGATGCCGTCATATCGCCCTCACTACCATCAGAAAAGTTACGATAGCTTAAATTCTCATAGCGAACATATTCCAACTGTAGCTGCCAAGCCCTGCTGACAACTACACCGATACCGATTCCATAGTGCATTCCATGACTACGGGTTGAATCACTCTCCACACCCACTAACGTCTGCTCAAGCTTACTGTGGTGCATCCCTGCACGCAGGTAAGTGTTATAACTACTATTGGTCGGAATGTTATAAATCAACGAGGCCTTGGCAAGGGTAATATCCAACTCCCCCGCATATCCTCCAGCACTCAGTACTGAAGAGCCATCCGAGCGACCAGTTGCAGAAAAATGTCCCATTGTCTGATAACCCAGCTCAGCATAGAGGTGCTTGTTAAAACGCAGCCCCAGCGCCAACTCATAATAGGCATCCCGATTATCACTCTTAAATGCACTAAAGGAGCCATCCTCCATGATTCCAGCGGCACTCCCCTCTTTCAGCTTACTATTACCCAGGCCACCTCCCACATACAGTAAATCTGTCTGCCCGTAGCTTAGCGTCACCACGCCAAATAATAATGGAGCCAATACCCACCTTTTCACAATACTCCCTCGTTCACCTATGCAATAATTTCCAATCTTTCCCGACCATGGGTATACCCCAATGCCGACATTTAAGTAAGCTATCACCTGTAGAATCAATAAGCTAGGATGAGATACATTAAAGCGACTCGATTATTCAGAAGTAAAGCAACGAAATGATGACATGCCTTCGTAAAAACTCACTCTTCTCCAGCCTAAGCAACGACGCATTAAATGGACTAATACAGCATGCCCAACATATCGCCCTGAGCCATGGGGAAACACTATTCGTTCAGGGCGATGCTGCCAGCCACTTCTATTGGCTTGAGTCGGGCATGGTAAAACTCTATCGCATGGCGCCCAATGGAGATGAGAAGATTATTGAAATCATCCACCCTGGAGAGACCTTTGCCGAAGCCATCATGTTTCGTGAACAGCAACAGGCGCACTACCCAGTCAGTGCACAGGTAATACAGGACGGTGAAGTGTGGCGCTTTAACAATCAACAGTTTCTCAATCTGCTGCGCCACTCAAGCGAAACTTGCTTTAATATGATGGCCAGCATGAGCCAACGCCTGCATCAACATATCCAGGAAATTGACCGCCTCACCCTACAAAACGCCAATGAACGCGTGATCCACTACTTGCTGGAGAACCTCAGCCAGCAACCTGAAGGGAGCCACCGTCTACAACTCAGCATCAGTAAACAGATGCTGGCTTCCAAGCTATCCATCAAGCCAGAGACCCTCTCACGCACCTTAAGCAAACTAAGTAAAGAGGGATTCATCATCAGCCAGGGAAGCCATATCGAGATTTGCGATGCCGCCGCCTTGCGTAAGCAGATTGAAATCTAGATTTGATCAGTCACATGGATAAGGGCGTGTTTTGTCACACCACAACTGATGGTAAACTCGCTCTAAAACCCGATTATTACCGGAATAGATCATGATACAAAGACAGTGGTTTTTCGCTCTGCTCATGCTCGCCTGCAGTGCAGCCCTGGAGGCCAGCGAAACAGATGAAAAAGAGATCTTCGACTCAATCCAGCCCTTCTCCATCTGTGCTCCGGCATCCAGTCATGCCCAAAAAGTGCTGGATTACGTGACACAGCAATTAAACTATCAAGGCGAAAAGATTACCCTTTGCCGCGCCACCTCCATCCCCTCTCTGGCGGCTTGGAGCAAACTGGTAGGGATGAAACAGCACCCCTACGTCAGCTGGAAAAAAGAGCCCGTTACTGCCCCTTATATCAGTTATAACCCACTATTCATGGAGCAGCTGGAACAGGCACAGGGAGAGGTCATCGCCTATGCATTGATGGCCCGCCAAGTCGGCCATCACATTAAGTTACACACCGATTACCAAACACCGTTGGCTGGCCTGGATCCCAATCCAGCTCAAGTAGCAATTGCTGACTTCTATGCGGGTTACTTCCTGGCCAAACAAGAGCTGAGTCCAGAGCATTTGGGCGCCATTCAACAAACAATCTTCAGCCTTACTGAGTACCCAGAGGCCTCCATTCTCGCACAGCGCCAACGTCTGCTACTTCAAGGTTGGGAACAAGGTGGTGGCAGCATCACGCAGCTTCCCGAACTGATCATCAATCAACTCTGGTAATGGAAAAGTGGGATGTCATCATCGTCGGTGCCGGAGCCTCCGGGCTGATGTGCGCCATTGAGGCGGGTAAGCGTGGGCGTAGCACCCTTATCCTTGATCAATCCAAAAAGCCAGGCAATAAGATCCGCATGTCTGGCGGTGGGCGTTGTAACTTCACTAACTACGATATCAGTGCTGACAACTATCTCTCTGATAACCCCCACTTCTGCAAGTCAGCCCTCTCCCGTTTTACCCAGTGGGACTTTCTGGCCATGGTCCACAATTACCAGATCCCCTTTCATGAAAGGGATCACGGACAACTGTTTTGCGATGACAGCGCCAAGGACATTCTTGACATGTTGCTGGCTGAGTGCCGCAATGCCAATGTCGAGATTCGTCTCAACAGCCATATTGACCGAATAGAACAGCAAGCTGACCACCACTTCCGTCTACACAGCAGTCGTGGACAGTTCCATTGCCAATCCCTGGTAGTGGCTACCGGAGGCCTCTCCATCCCCACCATGGGTTCCAGCTCTTTTGGCTATCAGATTGCCCAGCAGTTTGGCATTACCGTCAAGCCCACTGCCGCAGGGCTGGTACCCTTTACCCTGCAACCAGCAGACAAACAGCGCTTTGCTCCACTCTCAGGGATTGCCATCAACAGCGTTGTCAGCAATCCACGGACTCGCTTCCGTGAAAATGTCCTCTTTACCCATCGAGGTCTCAGTGGCCCTGCTATTTTGCAGATCTCCAACTACTGGCAGCCCGGTGAAGCAATCGAGATAAATCTGCTACCTGATCTCTCGCTACTAGAGCATCTCAAAGAAGCGCAAAAAGAGCGTCCCCAACAACAGATTAAGACCGTGCTGCAGCAACTGCTTCCCAAGCGCTTAATCCAAGCCTTCATAGAGGAGAGACTGCTGGAACAACCCCTGGCCAACAGTCGTTTTGAACAGTTTGAAACCATTGCGACAGCAATTCAAAAATGGCAGATCAAGCCCAATGGTACTGAAGGCTATCGAACTGCAGAGGTAACCTTAGGCGGTGTTGATACCGGTGCTATCTCCTCCAAAACCCTGGAGGCCAAACAGGTAAAAGGGCTCTACTTTATCGGAGAGGTGCTGGATGTCACCGGCTGGTTAGGTGGCTACAATCTACAATGGGCCTGGGCTTCAGGCTGGTGTGCGGGACAATATGTTTAAAATAATCGGATTCATCACTACACTCCTTTTTTCAACCCATCTACAAGCAGGCTTTGAGGTGGAGATCACCCCACAGCAGATGCAGCAGATGGCAGAACAGCAATTCCCTATTGAAAAACAAACCCTGTTCGCCAAACTTCGCCTGAGCGACCCCGAACTGGCCATTACTTCCCAACAACGGCTCTCTCTGAAAAGTCAGGTATCCGCCTATTTCCCCAACCAGACCATGAGTGAAGGCGTGGCTCAACTAGAAGGTGAGCTGCACTATGTAGCCGAACGTGGGGAATTCGAACTACGCCAACTACGGTTACAGCAGTTAGCAATTAAAGGGGCAGGGGAGGAACTAAATCAACTGTTACATGACTTGGCAGCCCAGTTGATTGCCCAGTCCCTCCCCAAGGTTGTCGTCTACCGACTGGACGATAAGCGCTTTCGCGACCGTATGACCAAGCGGAGTCTACAATCTATCACGGTACGTGATGGTGTATTGATCGCCGAGGTAGATTGGTAATCCACCTTAGTGAGAAACAGAATATCCCTCAAAAGGTGAAGGCGTTCCCTCCGGCACAGCGGGATCACTCAGGCCATTACTGTTGCCCCATTGGGGGTAATTATCGGTAAAGGTCTTCAGATAGGCCACTATATCCATCTCATCTTGCTCGGTCAGCCCAAGATTGCCCAGCTCATCCACATTACGGCTATGATGAAACTCCCCTTCCGGCCAACAGGTTATACCAAAGCCTGGATTCGTTGCATCTGCCGGGTTCTCACATCTGGCCAACACATCACGGGTGTTGTAGAAGTGCACCACCTCCTCCAGTGTTTGGAATCCACCGTTATGCATATAGGGAGGCGTCAGTGCAATATTACGCAGCGACATCACCTTATGACGTCCTTCCACCTCATCTATCGCGCTGGGCTCACCACGCACCGCTTCAAGGTTGGGGTTACCCAGCAGACCCGGATCAGCGGATGGATTCCCCGGAATAAGCGGATTGGCCGGTACCCCTAAATTGTCGTAACTAAAATCGGTTAGCAGTGCGGGAGTCCCCTCACCATCAATCCCATCAGTAACATGGCACTCACCACACATGGCGGCACCATCAAACAGATCCGCCCCCCGCTGTTCTGATAGGGTATAGCGGGTCATCCCCACCGCCTCAAAATCAAACTTGGAATCAAAACGACGAAACATCGGGCTCATCTCGAAAGCGGCAATTGCCTCTGCTATTGCCTGATAGGCAATTTCCACGGCGGCCTCACCCTGTTGGATCGACTTTAGGTCTATCTGGTAGACCGACTTAAATAACTGCTGATAGCGCTTATCCTCTTTCAAGCGTTCAACCACCGACCACTCTGACGGCATCGCCATCTCTGCTGGATTTAAGAATGGGCCCTTGGCCTGCGCCACCAAGTCACTAGCCCGCCCATTCCAAAATTGCCCGCCGATAAATAACTCACCATCCCAATGAAACGCAGGGCTAAACGCGGCATAAGCTGCACTTGGGGCATTCAAACTGCCAAACATTCTGGCCACAGAACCATTAGATACCGCCGCCCCCTGCTGTACACTGGCAGGATCCACGAAACTGGGGGCCGGTTGCTTCTTCATTCTCACAACCCCAGAAGGGGTCTCCTCGGGCACCTTCAAACGCGCCAAGGTATGACAGCTCTCACAAGACTGGTTACGCTTCAGAGAAAGATTCACATCCTGATACAACTTCATGCCAAGCTTCTGCTGTGCCGTCAACTCACCAGCCAACACATTTCCACCAACAAACAATCCACTGATTAATAATATATTTTTAATAAATTTCATTATTTACCCCATTTTTCTGTGTCGATACTGAACCTGACTGTATCATGACAATAAGTACGAATCATTATCATTTGTATTTTAATTTATTTTCTTATATGTGCTTATAATAAGCTCATGTTTAACCTGGAAATGACGATTTATTGGAATATCCTCACCATTCAAGTGTCGCAATAATCCCCAGCTGAAACAGCGCACTCTCGAGGAAAAAAACAAAAATAAATAACCACTTAGCTTTGATCACCTCGATTGGGGTGTTCTGGAGTGATAATGATGCAAATTCTCTTAGTTGACGGCTCGAGCCTATATCGCAGCATTCTAAAAAAAGCCCTAGCTAAAGAGGAAATTCATCTGGAGCATGTGACCAATGGCAAACAAGCTCTATCACTTGCACAGGAAAAATGCGTCGAAATTGTGGTCATCTCCCTAACACTGGAAGATATGAATGGTCTCGAGCTGACCCGCCAGCTACGCCAGTGCCCAAACTACAAACACATCCCTATCGTATTACTGACCAGCTCAGATAGTGAGGAACTGGATAAGCTGTCACAAAAAACCGGGATTACCGAAACCTTCCACAAGCAGGATATTGAGGAACTGGTGAATTTCATGCGCCGTTTTCTCACCAGCTACACCCTGCTTTATGGCCATGTTCTTTATGTGGAAGACACTCCGTCACAGCGAGAAATACTGACTCAACAATTAAAGCAGTGGGGACTGAAGGTAGATACCTTTGCCAGTGCCGATGAGGCCTGGCCCGCCTTTCTAGAAAATAAGTATGATTTAGTGATCACCGACATTTTTCTGGATGGACAGATGTCGGGCTCACGCTTCGTGAACCAAATACGCCGCCAGCCAGGTGCAAAAGGTGATACCCCGATACTGGCCGTCACCGCCTACGACAATGCCACCAGGCGGGTTGAACTGTTCCACCTAGGTGTCAGTGATTACGTCACCAAACCCATTATTCCAGAAGAGATCCATGCCCGTATCCACAGCTTGATCTCCCGCAAGCAGATTATTGATCGTGACCAGCACCTACTGAATGCCACCTCATTAGCGGTCATCACCATTAATGAACGCGGTCTAATCCAGTGTGTCAATGATGAAACCGTACGCATGTTTGGTTACACCAAAGAGGAACTCATCGCTCAGGACGTGACGTTGCTCATGCCAGAACCTCACCGGACTCAGCATCAACAATATGTCTCCAACTACCTTGCCTCTGGAAATAGTCGGGTTATCAATATCTGGGAGCGCGAGCTCTCCGCTATACGCAAATCCGGTGAAGAGTTTCCCATCCACCTTTCTGTCACCGAAGTAATACAGTTTGGTAAGCGGGTGTTTGCCGGGATAATTCGCGATGTCTCCATGGAACAACGCGCCCATGAGGAGTTAAAGAAGGCACACATTATGGCGGAGGAAGCCAGCAAAGCTAAAAGTGCTTTCCTTGCCAATATGAGTCATGAGATTCGTACTCCACTCAATGCGATACTTGGTCTTGCCCAAATTGGTTTGCGGGAAAGTCTCCACGACGACAAAATGCATACCCTACTGGAGAAGATGTTCGACTCAGGCAAAATGTTACAAGGCATCATTGATGATATTCTCGACTTCTCAAAGATCGAAGCCGGTAAACTGATCATTGAAAACACACCTTTCAAGCTAGAGAAACTCCTCTCCCAGCTGCATACCTTGGCGGCGCCCCTTGCCAACGCCAAAGGCCTGACCCTCTCTCTATCCCTGGAAGAAGAACTCCCTGATAGCGTTAATGGCGATCTGCTACGCACCAGCCAGATATTGGGCAACCTACTATCCAATGCCGTGAAATTCACAGAAAAAGGGGAAGTGACCCTGGAAGTCAAAAAGGTAGAACAGGGGCTACTTTTCACTGTTACCGATACCGGTATCGGCATAACCGATGAACAGATTCAGCGCCTGTTTGATGCCTTTGAACAGGCCGATCCCTCCATCACCCGTAAGTTTGGTGGTACTGGATTAGGGCTCTCCATCAGCAAAAAATTGATAGACCTGATGGATGGCACCATCCAGGTACGTAGCCAGCCAGAGATTGGCAGTACCTTCGAAGTCAAGCTCCCTCTCCTGGCAGCAGAACCACTAATAGCTAACGAAAGTGATCCCCCTCTCACCGTCACATCAGATCAGCCCCGGCTCGAAGGTTGTCGCATCTTGGTAGCCGAAGATAACGAGCTAAATCAATTAGTTCTGGATGACATGCTGACCCACGAGGGGGCCATCGTTACCTGTGTTGAAGATGGTATTGAGGCGCTGGAACTTCTGGAAAAATTAGGCGTAGAACACTGGGACATTTTGATCACCGACGTGCAGATGCCCCGAATGGACGGCTACCAACTCGCCAGAGAGGTCAAACAGCATTACCCATCACTCCCCATAATTGGCCTCACCGCCCATGCAATGAAAGAAGACCAAGAGCTCTGCCTTAGCAGCGGCATGTCCGGCTATCTCTCCAAGCCGGTAGAAATTGAAACATTAGTGACGTCAGTGAGAAGGTATGCCATAAAATCCAATTAAATACCCTCTGGATTCACTCGCCTTTCCACCTCGGGATACAACTCATCCAAAGGTATCGAGCGACCATCCTCCGTCACCATACGGGCATGCATGCGACGTAGCTGACGTGGCTCCCTCACGCCACAGGAGTGGGCAATCACCCCCACCTCGTGCAGCAGGTTCTCCACATAGTTTTTCACCCGCTCTGATTTCAGCTCTGACACCAGCCCCCGCTGCCGCTTCACATCATGGGTGGTAATCCCTGTAGGACAGGTATTCTTATTACACTGCAGCGCCTGGATACACCCCAGAGAGAACATAAAGCCTCGGGCAGAGGTCACAAAGTCAGCGCCAATACAGAGTGCCCAAGCCACATCTGCCGGAGTAATCAACTTACCGGATGCCACCACCCGCACCCGATGGCGCAAGCCATATTCATCCAGCTTATCCACCAACAATGGCAAGCTCTCTTTAAGTGGCAGTCCCATATAGTCGATTAATGACATCGGTGCGGCACCGGTCCCACCATCGGCACTATCCAGAGTAATAAAGTCAGGTGCCGACTCGATACCCCGCACAAGAACTGCCTGAAAAAAGCTGTCCAGCCACAACCCATGCCCCAATACCATTTTAAAACCCACCGGTTTACCGGTAACCCGGCGCACCCGATCAACCATATCCAGCAACTCTTCATCGCTATTCACATCCTCATGGCGATTGGGGCTGAATGAATCCTGCCCCAAAGGAATCCCACGAATTCGTGCAATCTCTGGCGTGATCTTGGCAGCAGGGAGAATCCCCCCTTTACCCGGTTTGGCTCCCTGGCTCAGTTTGATCTCAAACATGCGTACCTGATCTATCGCCGCAATCTCCCGCAGCTTGGTATCGCTCAGATTCCCCTCCTCATCCCTCACCCCATATTTGGCCGTACCAATCTGAAACACCAAATCGCAGCCACTCTCCAGATGATAAGGGGATATTGCCCCCTCACCGGTATTCATCCAGCACTTTGACTTAAGCGCCCCATAAGCAAGAGCCTGTACTGCAGGCTTGGAGATAGCGCCATAACTCATGCCAGAGATATTAAAGAGTGATTTAGCGGTAAAGGGGTGTAGGCAATCAGGCCCGATAGTTAGCGCAGGCGTCGCCACACTGTCCCGATCCAGACTGGGATAAGGGCAATTAGCAAACAGGATTGTCCCTGCTGGACGCAGATCGCGGGTAGAACCAAACGCCACGGTATTGTCCACATTCTTTGCCGCCCGATAAACCCAGGAGCGCTGTGCCCGATTAAACGGCATCTCCTCCCGATCCATAGCAAAAAAGTATTGGCGAAAGAACTCTCCAAGATGCTCAAACAGATAACGGAATCGTCCAATGACCGGATAGTTACGGCGGATGGTATGGGTCTTTTGAGTGACATCAATGAAGTAGATAACAATAACAGCCAATAACCCTAGGCCAATGGCAAATACAAAGAGTGAAGAGAGTAGATCCAGTAGAAAAGCAATTTGCTGTTGAAAACCGTTAGAAAACATAAAGTCCTATCTTTTTATTTTTAGTGTAGTAGGTTTTTTAGCAATTAAGGAGGCACTCTATTCTATAAAATAGATAAGTCATATTTTTTTCCACGTTGAATCCTCCGCCATTCCATCCAACACTACTCTCATCCTTTCATTCTCACCCAAACTGGGATACAGGAGTCACCCATGATCGATCTTAATACCTTAGGCCCCCATGTAGGACGTGGCAATCCAGACGAGCTGTTTTTTGGCATCATGTTACCCAACATCACCAGCAGCAAAGGTTATCGCCTATTTGCTGACATTATCCATGAGCAAGACCAGTTTGACCCGGCTATCGCGGCAATCCCTGTTGAGTTATATAGCGATGATAATGGCTTATGGGGATATGAGGGCCAGATCACCGCTTTAGGCTCAGATGGCCATATGGGAAAACAGGGGCGTTATCTGTACCGCTATCGTCTGCAACGGGGTGACGAGGTGATTGTCCCCTATTTCTCCGATCCCTTTGCCACTGTCAGTGGTGCCGGTACCAACTCCGCTTTCGACTATCCAGCCACACCAGCCTATACCTGGCATGACCAAAACTTTAAGGTGCCCAATCTGGATGAACTGGTGATTTATGAGTTAATGGTGGATGACTTTGCCCATGACTTCGACGGTGTAAAAGAGCGACTCACCTATCTGAAAAGCCTAGGCGTCAACTGTATTGAGCTGATGCCGGTGACCAATATCCCCGAGCCCTATCGCTGGGGCTATATGCCCATGAGTTATTTTGCTATCGAAGAGCGTTACGGTGGGGGTGAAAAGCTAAAAGCGTTTGTGGATGCCTGCCACGGAGAAGGAATCTCGGTCATCCACGATGCCGTATATGCCCACATGCACGAGGAGTTCTGTTATCGCAGTGTCTATTGGACTGCCGGTGAAGAGAATCCCATGATTGGGGCATTTGCCGGCGATATGTTCGGTGTCGGTACCGACTTTAACAAGCCCTTTACCTATGAGTACTTCAAAGCGGTTAATGACTACTTCATCAACGAATTTCATATGGATGGCTTCCGTTACGATTACGTACCGGGCATTTATGATGGTCCCCTTGGCGTCGGCTATGCCCGTCTGGTCTATGATACCTATCAATCCACCAAAGGAATCAGTCGATTCAATGGCGGTGACCACAACCGGATTATTCAAGTAGCAGAGTATCTGGATAAACCCAAACAGGTGTTGAAAGAGACCTATACCACGGCCAGTAAACGTTGGTGGCCCATGTTAAAGGCACAACAGATGGTGCAACACAGTGGTAGCGTGGAGGAGGGTTTCGTCCATGACATGCTACTGATTGATCTTACCTCGCCCTGGCCCAAGGAGTACAACAACGGCCAGGATCACTTCCCAGTCACCACCCTACAGTTTATTGAGTCCCACGATAAGAGCCGTCTAATGTATCTATTGAGTGGAGAGCACTCACCCACCCAAGGCGGCTTTGATCTGTTTAACCGGGATCGCACCCACTGGTATCGGCTGCAACCCTATGCTATTGCCCTGATGAGTGCCGTTGGCGTACCACTGCTATGGCAAGGTCAGGAGTTTGGTGAGATCTACGGCAAACATGATGATGGTGGTTCACGGGTATTGGCTTCCCGCCCCCTCCACTGGAACTACTTCTATGAAAAGGGTGGTCGCCAGTTGGTGAACCTGTATCGCAAAATGGGCCAGCTACGCCAAACCTATCAAGCCCTGCGCAGCCGTAATGCCTATTATCACTATGAACACTCCGATCTTGGCCGAGGCCTGGTGGCTTACCAACGCATCCCTGATAACAACACTGATCCAACGGTGATGATACTTCTCAACTTTGGTGACTTTGACGGCACACTGACTGTACCCTTCCCACGTGCTGGCATCTGGCATGAGAAGGTCAATGGCAACAACGAGGTATTAGAGGTGCCCGGTGATTTTGCCAATGTCGCGATCAATATCCCATCCAACTATGGCAAGGTGTTTATCTCTGATTAATCACACCATCTAACCATCTGACGTCAGTCGACCCAACACAGTTTGAGGCACTGGCGTCAGCTACATTCGCTCCCATCACACAGAGGCCACTGATCTCAATCATAAATAGATTGAAGTGCTAAAAAGATATCACTTAAACAGCAACCGGTGCTTTGATAGGGGGCTGTGGGTTATATTCAATTAAATCAAAATCCTCAAATTCATACTCATAAATAGTATTTCTTTTTTGCTTGATTCTGAGTTTTGGGAGATCCGTCGGTGTACGCTGCAGCTGGGTATTCACTTGATCAAGATGATTAGAATAAATATGTGCATCACCGATGGATACAATCAAATCGCCCACTTCCAAATCACAGTGATGAGCCAAAATATGCACCCATAAAGCTGCTTGAGCAATATTAAAGGGGTTACCTAAAAATAGATCATTTGATCTAATCGTCATCATTAAGCTTAATTTGTTCTCCGACACATAAAATTGATATAGAAGATGACAAGGGGGTAACGCCATTTTTCCATTTTTAACATTTTCTTGGGGGCTCAGTGACTCATCCGGCAGATACTCAACATTCCAACCATGAAAAAGAATGCGGCGGCTATCTGGTTTATTTTTGAGAGTATCAACAACGTAATCAATTTGATTAATTGTACCGCCATCCTTGGTTGGCCAAGCCGTCCATTGCTTACCGTATATCGGCCCTAAATCACCCTCTTCAGTCGCCCACTCATCCCATATCGTGGCCTTAAGGTCATTAATGTTCGTACTACCAGAGACAAACCATTTCCATTCATGAAAAATAGATGGAAAATGCACTTTCTTAGTCGTTAATAATGGAAATCCATCAGACAGATCAATTCTAATTTGCCGGCCAAATACAGAAATGGTTCCTGTTCCTGTCCTATCAGACTTACGAACACCATTTTCAAGAACATCTTTTAGTAGATCTAAATACTGTTTCATATAGCTACCTTACCCGGTTTATTTTGAAATTCTGGTTGCACTGGATTACTTGTTTTTGGCAATTCATCTATTTTGTCTTACAAGATGGGAATCTATTTCCATCGCCTTTTGATCACAGAGACTCTTTCTTTGCCTTTACCTTGCAAGCGTTTCACATCCCGACCGCCCTTCAAAGTAAGTCCCCTGATGAGATCAAACGCATTATCCATCTTTTACGGCAATACGCCCGCTGCCGTAATTTGATCAAGGGAGTTCATCGGAAGCCGCATCTTATCATAGAGTCCGGCGGAGTGGAGAGGGGTTGCGCCCAGCGTAACCAGGCGCAACGAGACACGACAAATAGGGCTTAATCCTCCCAGCGACCATAGCCTGGAATATCGATTTCTCTCTCTGAGTAAGAGCCCTGTTCCGCACGACGGTGACAAGTATGGCAGTTGCTCAAACTACCTATCTGCTTATCTGCCAGGATATGGCGAGGAATCTCCCTGTGCTTACGCTTGAAACGTGGCAACTCACTGATACGCAACGGTGCATCATTACGACCCAAGCCTCGTAACATCTCTGAACCATAGCCACCGCTATCTCCTGCATGGCGCTGCAAATAGTGGCTGATCTGCTGGTGCAATTCAGAACTCAATTCAGCATTCTCGCCAAAGTGATCATCCAAGCTACCCATTATTCGATCCCAAGAGCGTTGTGGCAACATATCAGCGGGATAGGCAATGTGGCAGGCACTACACTCCTTAGCATACACCGGATCCATCCCACGGCGACCACGCCACTCTTCACGCTCACCATAGCGGCTGCGCTCTCCATACTCTCCACGCTCGCCATAGCCATCACGATCATTCTCGCTAGCCTGTACCAGACCAATACCCAGTGCTACAGCAACACCCACCATGAGTAATTTCGTTTTCATCGTCGTCTCCTATTGATCTTTCAAAAATTCAAGCAGGTCACCTTTCTCTTGGGCGGTACATTCACGCCCCAGCGTCCACTTGCAGTTACGTTTAAACCACTTGTTAATCTCTTTTACCTCGGTAAGCCGAGTCGCATTTGCCGAAGGGGCGAGTGGATCAATCATCTTTCCGGTCTTAACATGCTTACCCGGTGCGGATAGATCGGTACCGTGACAGGTTTCGCAGCTGCGTTCCTTACCACTCTCTGCATCCAGATGTTTGCTCTGCCAAAATGAGTGACCCACTGTGGCACTGAACGGTCCCGCACCCGCCGCCATATACTCCTGCTGGAGCACCCCAACGGCACCAGCCTGAACCTGTGAGGCCAATGTCACACCAAGTGCCATACCTAAAACCATTACACGACGGGCTAACTTCATTGCTCTCTCCTAGTCTTTCTCTTCAATCTACTTCGATGACAATGCAGGTTTTCTCTGCTCTCGAAATAAAGAGTAGTCAGGGAAACTGAAACCAAACTGAAAAACCATCCGTTTTTTCACCACCATAAAAATGCGTATAGCTCTCTCTTACAGCTGATTCAGCATCTCTATGAAATAACTGAAAAATGATTGGACTCAAAAGGTAGGGCGGGCTATCTTCAATGGATCAATCCATTCTGATAGCCAGGGAAATACACAGATAATGTGTAGGGTTTTGCCCATTGATTAGGGCATTCCTGAATAGAGCAACACCTAAAAGATTGACCACAGGAATCAACGGTGAATAACGACGTTAAATACTACATCGGTGTCGGTGCGTCTGCCGGCGGCTTGGAAGCCATCACAGCGCTTTTTGAGAACTTTCCCCGTAACAGTGGCCTCGCCTTTATCGTGGTACAGCACCTCTCTCCTGACCATAAAAGCCTTATGCCGGAGCTACTCGCCAAGCGCACCATATTGGCGGTCGAAGAAGTCAGTCAGGGGATGGGACTAAAACCGGACCATATCTACCTCGCACCACCTACCAAAAATATCACTATCCGGGAAGGCCGACTCTGTCTGCAAGATAAGCCGCCTAAGCATACCTTGAATTTGCCGGTGGATTTGCTATTCCAATCCCTGGCGGATGACCAAAAGGAAAAAGCCGTTGCTATCGTACTCTCTGGAACCGGTACCGATGGTACCCGTGGGGTGCGCCGCATCAAAGAGATGGGAGGCATAGTCATCGCTCAAAATGAGCAGTCCGCAAAATTTGATGGCATGCCGCGCAGTGTCATCACTACCGGCTTAGCGGATTACATCCTCTCACCCGAAGAGATCGCAGAACGCCTGGTAGCCTATGCCAATCACCAGTCAGAACCTCTTCCCCCCGCCCTAAAAAGTGGTGAGCTGGAAATCGACAGTGTCGACCATATCAAAGCCATCTTCTCACTGCTACGAAATCGCTTCAAACATGACTTTACCTTCTACAAGCCCTCTACCGTGCTGCGTAGAATCGAGCGACGAATGTCCGTTACCCAAATCCCAACCCATCAGGAGTATGCTGACTATTTGGCCGCCAACCCTGAAGAGCTGCGCATGCTCTATAAAGAATTACTGATCGGCGTCACCAACTTCTTCCGAGATTCCGAGGTATTTGAGACTCTGGAAAATTCCGTACTACCTGAATTTCTCACTGAACTCCCTACACAGCAGAGTGAGGTGCGTATCTGGGTCGCTGGCTGCTCCACCGGTGAAGAGGCCTATACCTTGGCTATGCTGTTCATGGAGAATATTGACACCCTGGGCCTCCCCCTTGGAGTTAAGGTATTTGCGACAGATGTAGATGAAGCTGCCCTAGACTTCGCCAGTATCGGCCGTTACCCGGAGAGTGTTGCCGCCGATATTCCCAACCGCTACCTGAACAAGTACTTTATGCACCGTGACGACACCTACATCGTCAGCCGCGCACTGCGGGAAAAGGTAGTATTTGCCAAACACAACGTGGTAAAAGATCCCCCATTCACCAATCTCAACTTCATCTCCTGTCGCAATTTGCTCATCTACTTCCAGCCCATATTGCAACGTAAAGCACTGGAGTATTTCAACTTTGCTCTCTCCAACCATGGTCTGATGTTGTTGGGCGCCAGCGAAAGCACTGGCGACATGCAGGACTCCTTCAAGCCGGTACACATGAAGTGGAATATCTTCCGCTCTCTGGGGAATCGTCGCCTGATCTCCAGCCTCAGCCTACAACATACTGAGCGGGAGCAAAGCCAGGGACATGAAAGTGCTATTGCATCAATGAGTGCCCATAAAAAGCTCTATAATCAGGAACGGTTACAAGAACGGCTATTAAATCTTATCGGTAAAGAGTTTTTTGAGTTCGCCATTGTTATCAATAGTGAATTGGAACTACTCCACTCCGTGGGCAATACTCGTGATTTTATAAGCCTACCCAACGGCATGATCAGTGCTGATATTGGTAAACTCCTCATCAAAGAACTAGCGCTGCCGGTTACCACCAGCATCAAAAAGTGCCTAAATACTGGAAAATCCATCGCCTTCAATCAGATTCACCTGCAAAAACTGGATGGCCGCTATTGTGAGTACCGCCTCTTCATTCGCCGCATGGATCAAGAACGGGGGCAGGTACCGCTAGTAGCCGCGTTCCTGGTCTCCAGTCAGCAAGAGGCTCATCACGACAATGTAGATTCAGTCTATAATTTAACCAAGGAGGCGGAGACTCGTATCGCCGATCTGGAGCAGGAGCTGCAATTTAACCGTGAAAGCCTACAGGCAACTGTCGAGGAGCTAGAGACCTCTAATGAGGAGCTACAGGCGACCAATGAGGAGTTGCTCTCCAGTAACGAAGAGCTGCAAAGTACCAATGAGGAGCTGCAATCGGTCAATGAGGAGCTCTACACCGTTAATGCCGAATACCAGAGCAAAATTATGGAGCTGACTGAAACCACTAACGATCTAGATAACTTGCTGGATAATACCGAGATCGGCACCCTATTTCTGGATGAAGACATGGAAATCCGCCGATTTTCGTCGCGGGTAGCCGAATTGTTCAATATTATAGATAGTGATATTGGTCGTTCTATTTTTCACCTCTCCCATAACATCAAAGACCTGGATATTCGCCAGTTTCTCGACGAAGTCAACCGTGGCACCCATACCATCGAACGGGAGTTCAGCTATGACAACCGCTGGTTTATTTTGCGGGGCCTCCCCTACCGCATCTCCGAAAGCCAGTTTGCCGGTATTGTGTTAACCACTGTCGAAGTAACACGGATAAAACAGGCGGAGCAAACTGCCAGCGAAAAAAGTGCCTTTGCTCAGGGAATTCTTGATGCACTAGAAATACCTGCCTTCTTCATTGATCAGCAAGGTTACCTACAGCTTTGTAATCCACAATTTGAATCTCTCATTGGCCGAGGCCGCCATCAACTACTACGACAGAAGGGAGATGAGGTCCTGCCAACAGCTATTCAGGATTATCTACAACAAGGCGATAACTACCTCAATATACACAGCGATACAGACAACTATCACAGTCAGCTCACTTTGGAAACGGGGCGTTACCGCGGCAAACTCTCGCGGATGGAATTCGCCCATCAAACCCACTTAGGCATGTTAGTGCAGTTGCAACCGGAGCCCTGCGCTTGAACGCGGGTAACACAATCAAACAAAGCATGTGACATCACATATGGATAGCAAGAGTATGGCCAGCCGATACCCATCTCAACAGGAAGATCAACCGTCACTGACCGACTCACAAAGCGAAAGCAAAGAGAGCAAAGCGCTCGCATTAACCAATGATCAGTTAACGCGACTGCGAAAAACCCTGAGAAACACCGAAACAGAGCTGGCTAAAGTGAAAGATAACTTTACCCAATTCTACCATGAATCACCTGTTGGCTATGTGGTATTAAACCAGGATGGTACCATCATCGAAGCCAACCAAACCTTTGCTAACACCGTCGGCATTAAACTCTACAACATTGAAAATCGACCCTTTATCGCCTTTCTCAGTGAAGAGGACCAAAAACACCTACGAGCTCGTTTCAACAGCTTTTTCAAAAAACCCAGCGAAAAATATTTTGAATTCAGCTTGAAAACCCTCAGTGGAGAGACGGCTCATGGACTGATACAAGGTAGAAGAATTCAAGCTAACACCCTGAATATCAAAAAGTATCAATTTGACGATGAGCACGATTTATTACTCGTCAGTATCGTCAACATCAGTCGTCAAAAGGAGATTGAAGAACAGATTACCCACCTCGCATTCTATGATCAACTGACCGGGCTAGCTAACCGTCGTATGCTCTATGAGCGACTGACGTTAATGCTCGCTCAATCCCGACGCTCAAGACAAATGCTTGCCATGCTGTTTCTCGACCTGGACCGGTTTAAAACCATCAACGACTCCCTTGGTCACCATGCAGGCGATCAACTCCTCAAAGAGGTGGCTAAACGGCTAAAGGGCTCGGTACGAGAAGTCGATATGGTGGCCCGCCTTGGTGGTGATGAATTCGTGGTATTACTCAGTGATATGGGCTTCAACGAATCTGTTGCCGCCCCCAGAGTAGAGCATATTGCCAAGAAAATCCGTCAGCAGTTAGCTCATCCTTATATGCTCAACGATTATGCAGAGCGCTCCTCCTGCAGTATCGGCATCACACTTTTTCAAGGTGGCAGCGCCACCATTGATGAGATTTTACATCAGGCAGACTCCGCCATGTATGCTGCCAAATCCTCGGGGAAAAATTGCTGCTGTTTCTATCAGGAAGCCATGCAGCAACAGGCGAAAAATCAATTAGCGCTGGAGCGTAACGTCCGTAATGCCGTCAGTAACAAAGAGTTTGCCAGCCACTACCAAGTACAAGTCGACAATACACTGCAAGTGGTTGCCGCAGAGGCGTTACTACGCTGGGAGAATCCCAGACACAATGGCAATGGCCCTGCCCTGTTTATTCCTGTTTTGGAAGAGCTGAAGCTTATCAATACCGTCTGGCAGCGCACCCTTCGTGATGCGTGCCAACAACAGAGCCGCTGGAAAAATGGCGAACTAGCTATCTCTATCAATCTCAGCCCCCTGCTTCTCACCAATATGGGCTTTGTCCATCAAACCTTGGGAATTCTGAAAGAGATGCAGTATCAGCCAGGTAGTATCACTTTTGAGGTGACAGAAAACAGCTTGATGAAAAACATGGATGCCGCCATTACCAATATGAAGCAGCTAAAAGATTTCGGTATCCGCTTCTCCATTGATGATTTTGGCACGGGCTACTCCTCCCTGGCCTATTTGAAGAAGCTGCCCATTGATGAACTAAAAATTGACCGACAATTCGTCTCTGATATTGCTCTGGATGAGGACAGTGATGCCATCACTCGTACTATCATTGCCATGGGTAAGCAGTTAGGTCTCACCATCGTTGCCGAGGGTGTAGAAACTCAACAGCAATTCGAACTGCTCAAACAGCATGGCTGTGACCTCTTTCAAGGATATCTCTTCTCTCAAGCCATCCCAGCAGATGAACTCATAACCCGCTTCTGCTTGGGTGAGGCCTAAACGGTTGTCACTTCTGTTCGAGTTCCTGCCGATAAGCCCGTATTGAACGATCCACCTCACGACTGCTGAGTCGCTGCTTCTGTGCCTGCTCCCGTGTCGGCAAATAGAGAATGATCTCAATCTCACCAACTGCATTGCTATTGATGGTGATATGACCAGAGTGAGCATGCACAATATTACGCACAATACTCAAATTAATCTCTGAATAGACCTTATCCACATGGGTTTGCAAGTCTACGCCGTAAAAGGGCTCAAACAGCCGAGAGAGGACTTGCTGCTCCAACGCCTCACCTTGGCAACGAATCGCAACCGCAGCCATCCCCTCGTCAATCAACTCACCACACAAAGGACACACTTGATCCGACACTTGTAGTGCGTAGCCACACAAAGTCACCAGCCGATGATTGGGCGTCATCTCTACCACCTGCTTCAACAAGGCCTGCAATGCCACACTCATCGAGTCACGATAGCAGAGGGCATCAGGAAAATTCGCTAGCATGCGCTTCTCAAAGTTATGCCGAGGATAATGCTGCTGTGCAACCTCCAGCGCCTGATCCATTAACTGTGAGAGCGGCATCAAAAAATGGTGCTCGCTCTGCTGTTCACGAATATAGGCAAACTCATTAAACAGCTGCTTGGCTTTATCAGTACTGCTGTTAATGTCATCGATAAACTTTCTGGCCAAGTCTAACGACCCCTGCTCCAGACTATCTTTCGCCAATAGTGCGTAGTCGGTAATTAATAACAATAATCGCTCGAAGCGCAACGAGGTGCCAATAACCGCCTGATCCATCAACTCTAGATAGCGCTGATCCTGCTTGTAGAGGCGAGTCATATTCTTGCCGGAAGAGATGTAAAAGATAAAATCATTCTCCTTATCCACCGCAGGATGGATTGTCTTCAGCTCGGTATAGAGCGAGCCATCCTTACGGCAATTGATAAAGATCTCGGTAAACTCCTTACCCTCTTGCAGGTTATGCCATAACTGCTGATAAAACGCTTCACTATGTCTCCCAGATTTAAAAATATTGGAGTGCTGGCCTATCAATTCATCACAGGTGTAGCCGCTATTCTCTGCCGCCGCATTATTGGCAAACAGAATCACACCCCTTCGATCCGTCACATAGATGATATCCGAGCTCTGCTCTGCCAGAGTAAAGAAGATACGATTAAGCAAATTATGATAGCGATAGCGGATATAGTGACGGGACCAGAAATAGGAGACGGGAATCAGCAGCAGAATCATCAGCAGCATGCCGATCAACATCAATTCAAGACGATGATTGGCATCCCGATAGATCAACCTGTTATCAACGCGGGAGAGTACATACCAATGTAGGTCATCAAAAAACATCTCCTCCATCTTGGCACTCTCATTAATCAGGTGACGCCCCGGCTTATCAATGCGCCGAAAGGTCAGTAGCCCCTCTGCCAATACCAACTGCCCTTCCGATTGCCCTTGAATCTGCAGCCACTCAGGATGGAATTCGGCAAACCCCAGATTACTCCCCAACTGCCTTCCCCATGGCAGAGAGGGATCACTGCTATAGAGCCAGTAGCCTTGTTGATTTAGTAAACTCATCGTCTGTTGAGAGCTTCTATCCAACTCAGCAAACGGTGCCAGTAGCTGCGAACCAAACAAGTTGATAATAATGATACCGCTTTTTTCCCCCCTATCATCAAAGACCGGGGTTGCCACCCGAAATACTGGCTGGATCGGCTGCTCCACCTCACCGTGCTCAATATTCAACTCCAATGGCGAAAGGTAAACTTGTCCCCGTGAAAGTGATATCGCTTTCTGGAAGTAATCCCGATGCAGCTTATCCTGTAACTGTGCAGTTGGGACCTCGACCACTTGATCTCCGCGGTACTGCACCCGCACCTGCTCTAGACCCTCAAGGTCAATATAGCGTAGCTGATAATAATTAGGCTTATGTAGTAACTGGTTTTGGAAACGTCGCGTTATCGATTCGCTGCCCGCGGTTGGCGGATAAGACTCCTCGGCCAATGCCAGAATGTCACTAACAGGCATCACCGCAAACTCATCTAACAGCCCTGCGGCATAAGCCACATGACTGCGCTCCTCCTTCTGCCACTGGGAAAGTTCATACTGGCGATCCGCCACGTAGACCAGCATCAGCAGCAATGCCATTGCGACAATACTGGCGAGAAGAAACTTTACGATAGAATGCAGCCGATGAGAGGGGCCAAACAGTAGCTCAGCGCCGTGGGTATCCGAGGAGTAAGAGATGGTTGAACTCATTAGACTGTTTTGCCCCCCCTATCTCTCCATGGCTAGCCCACGGCGTAAATGATGAAATATTCCCTATCTCAGCGACTCAATACCCGGGAGAAAATCGCTTTAAGGTAGTCAGTCTCAGGTATTGATGGGTGCACTGGATGATCAGGTCCCTGGTGCCCCTGCTCAAGTAATTGTAGATTACGATCCAAGTGGCTGGCAGCTTTATGCATCACATTTTGTAGTGACTCACGAGCCAAATGGTGTGAGCAGGATCCCGAGATCAAAATGCCATCTTTGGCCAATAATTGCATAGCCATCTGATTAGCTCGGCGGTAGGCATTGGTCCCCTCTTTGATATCCTTTTTGCGCTTGATAAAGGCGGGTGGGTCCAGTATCACCACATCGAAGCGTTCACGAGCCTCCCGTAAGGCCTTCATCGCCTCAAAGGCGTCGCCTTCCAAGCAGGCTAATTTGTCTGCCACCCCATTCAATTCACCATTGGCATGCACCTGATCCAGAGCTTGGGAAGAGACATCAATACACATCACCTCATCAGCACCGGCAGCCGCTGCCTGAATCCCCCAGCCACCGATATAGCTGAAGATGTCTAACACTCGCTTACCCTTCACATAATTCTGCATGCGTGCACGATTCATACGGTGATCGTAAAACCAGCCAGTCTTTTGTCCACCCTGGATAGGTGCATTGAACTTCACACCATTTTCAATCAGCTCCACCTCTTGAGGTGCCCCACCCAAAGCATCCTCAATATAGCTATCCAACCCCTCCATCTTACGAATCGAGCTGTCATTGCGTAACAGAATGGCTCGTGGCTTGAGTACCTTTTCCAGAGCTGCCACCACTTGTGACTTCATATTCTCCATGCCAGCCGTGGTCAACTGCACCACCAGTACGTCGAAGTAACGATCCACTACCAAGCCAGGCAGTAGATCACTCTCGCCATGGACCAATCGATAGCAAGGCTGATCAAACAGACTCTCCCGTAACGACAAGGCAATCTTCAAACGGTGGGTAATAAGCGATTGATCCAGATGATGACGGCTATCGCGACTGACTAAACGGCCACAGATCAGAGAGTGAGGATTCACATAACCATTACCCAGCGACTTGCCATTGCTGGCGATAATCTCGACCAACTGGCCTGGCGCAAACTCACTCAGAGGTGTCTGCTTGATATCCACTTCGTTACTGTAGATCCAAAGATGTCCGCCCTGTAATCGGCGCTCTTCATTTTTTTTCAGTTTCAGGGGGGCTAAGGTCATGGGGTTTTCTCAAGAGTAATGGGTTGCGTTAAAACAGAAAACGCCCCAATTGGGGCGTCTCATAGGCTGGGAGAGATGCCGCTTAAGGAATCTGATAGCTGCTTTCATCCATCAGATCCAAGCCACACTCCAGTCCCTCAAACCAATCCAGGAATTTGTTGATCATCTCTTTGCCACGGAATGAACGACCATGCTGCGGTACAATCATCTCGATATCCAGATTTCGCACCATGTTCACCCACAGACGGCACGCCTTGTTATTCGCCATATAGCGACGATGGAAAGGCTCCATCGCTGGTAGATGCGCCTCAAAATCAGTAACGGGTTGATCTAATCCCTCTTCCACAATAGAGGCACCTACGTCACCGGTAAACAGAATCTTGGCGATGGGATCATAGAAGTGGAAGTTACCTACAGAGTGTAGGAAGTGGGCTGGAACGGCCTTTAACACGCTATCTCCCAGAGAGAGATCCATACCGCCATCTGGAATAGCAATGTAACGAGAAGTATCTGTGCTCTTCTTGCTAACCTGCTCCAGATGCTTAGGAATCAAGTGAGGCAGGAAGCGAGACCACAACTTGGAACAAGCGATCTGGCAATTGGTATAGGTCATCCATTTGTCCAGGGAGGCAATAATGTCCGGATCCTGGTGAGAAGCAATCACATAATCCAGCTCTTTGATGGTCACATGCTTGATCACTTCCATGAATAGCGGGGTGTATGTCAGATCACCGCCTGGATCAATCAACGCGGTATGGCGGTCATGGATCACCAAAAACTGGTTTGCCTGAATGCCATCACCGCTTACCAGGTTTTCAAATGCCAAACAGCGATGAACGCCATCGTTGAATAGTTCGATTGCCATCTAAATCTCTTCCTACCTTATTATCTTTTGTGTTGAGCTTTCCCTAGCTTACAGAGAATAGCCAAAATTGTCTTGGAATAATTGCGCAAATTCATCCTTTTCCAAGGTGTAATTCTGGGTGCCATGTTTAGCAACACAGATCGCTCCCATCAATGATGCTACGCGGCCAATCGTTTTCCAATCCATGTCGTTCATTAAAGCATACAGCAGCCCCCCACGATAGGCATCACCACAACCGGTAGGGTCAACTACTGCTGTCGGCTCGGCGGCGGGAATCTCCAGTCGATGTTCACGAGTATAGATCAATGAGCCCTCTGCACCACGGGTTACAATCAACGCCTCCAGCTGTTCCGCTAGTTCATGGGGTGCTTTGCCGGTGCGCTCCTGCATCATCTGCATCTCATAATCGTTGAAGATGGCATAATCCGCCTGTTCAATAAAACGCAGCAGATCCTCACCAGAGAACATGGGCATTCCCTGACCGGGATCAAAAATAAAAGGGATCTTCGCTTCAGCAAACTGCTCAGCGTGTTGGATCATACCATCCCGTCCATCTGGCGAAACAATACCAATAGAAATCCCCGACGCATGGGAAACCTCATTCTCGTGTGACAAGCTCATCGCACCAGGATGGAAGGCGGTAATCTGGTTATCATCCAGGTCAGTGGTAATAAAGGCCTGACCGGTAAACTGGTCGCCATAACCCTTAATATGCTGACGACTGATACCACAGCGATCCATCCACTCAGCATAAGGTCCAAAATCACTTCCCACTGTCGCCATTGGCTGGGCTGTTCCAGGCGCAAGCAGATTCAAAGCATAGGCAATATTGCCAGCACAGCCGCCGAACTCACGGCGCATATCCGGTACCAGGAAAGAGACATTCAGCATATGTACCTTATCCGGCAAGATGTGGTTTTTAAAGCGGTCATGGAACACCATGATGTTGTCGTAAGCATAAGAACCACAAATCAGTGCAGTCATTCGAGTTTCCTTATTTTGAATTTTCAACGCAGAGACGCCAAGACGCAGAGTTTTTTGTATTATCTCTTCGCGCCTTAGCGCCTCTGCGGTAGGTGTTTATATTTACTCCGCCACCCAACGTAGGTTGAGCTCCCTTGCGGCACGTACGTCATCAAGACGTTTTACCGGTAATGTGTGAGGCGCTGTTTTTACCAGCTCGGGAGTGTCATAGGCCTCTTGTCTCACACTCATCAAAGCCTCAACAAAGCGATCTATCTCCTCTTTTGATTCTGTCTCGGTGGGCTCAATCAGCAGGCACTCAGGAACAATCAGTGGGAAGTAGGTTGTCGGCGCATGGAAGCCATAATCCAGTAATCGCTTCGCTACATCCATGGCAGTGATACCCGTCTCCTTGGCAAGCCCTTTCAGGGTGACAATGAATTCATGGGTGGCTCGCCGCCCTGGTAGTGCTACCTCAAAGCCCGCTTCAATTAATCTGGTCATCAGATAATTGGCATTGAGTGTAGCGTAATCCGCCACCCGCTCCATGCCGGATTTACCCAGCATGCGGGCATAGATATAGGCACGTAGCATAATACCCGCATTACCCATGTTGGCAGAGAGCCTACCGATAGATTGTGGCCGATCTTTCTCGGTCAGCCAAACATAACGCTCATCCTGCTTGGCTACCATGGGTACCGGCATAAAGGGCAGCAGGCGTTCACTCACACCAATCGGTCCAGAACCTGGGCCACCGCCGCCATGGGGAGTGGAAAAAGTTTTATGCAGATTGATGTGGATCACATCAAAGCCCATATCCCCAGGCTTTACCTTACCCAAAATGGCATTTAGGTTGGCACCATCGTAATAAAGCAGGCCACCGGCCTGATGTACGATATCCGCAATGGCTTTAATATTACGGTCGAACACCCCAAGAGTGGAGGGATTGGTTAACATGATACCCGCGGTCTGAGGTCCTACTACCGCTTTCAAGGCTTCCAGATCTACATCACCCTCGTCACCGGTGGGAATCTCTCTCACCTTATAGCCACACATGGTAGCCGTTGCCGGATTAGTGCCGTGGGCAGCATCGGGACAAAGGATTTCGCTTCGACCACTATCACCCCGGGCATCATGATAAGCACGGATCATCGCCACCCCGGCAAACTCCCCCTGCGCACCTGCCATAGGTTGCAGAGAGACCCCTTTCATACCCGTCACCTCACGCAGCATCTCCTGCAATTCGTACATACACTGCAGGAAACCCTGGCCATGGCTGGCTGGCGTCAATGGATGTTGTGCCAGAAAGCTGGGGTGCATAGCCAGACTATTACAGGCTCTTGGGTTGTACTTCATGGTACAGGAGCCCAAAGGGTAAAAATGGGTGTCGATAGAGAAATTCTTCTGAGATAACTTGGTATAGTGGCGTACTGCCTGCAACTCAGAAACCCCTGGCAGGGTAGGGCGCTGCTTGCGACGAAATTCGCTGGGGATGGCAGGCAGCTCAACAGGTGCGCCTGGCTGCTGAGCATGGTTAATACGATTAGCTTGTGCTTGTTCAAAAATCAGCATGGCTATTGCTCCCCCATCGCTTGGGCAAATGCCCCGCAAAAGGCGGAGATCTCATCATCGCTCTTGGTCTCCGTAGCGCAAACCAATAGGGCATTACCTAGCTCAGGATAAGTTTCACTGAGATCACAGCCTGCCAGGTAACCCTGCTGCGCCAGACGTTCCAATACTGGCTCAACTGGCTGATTTAGCTGAATGACGGCTTCGTGGAAACAGGGTGAATCAAATAGCTTCGTCACCCCATTGATTGACGTCAAGCCTGCAAGCAACTGCTGGGTGTTAGCATGGGAGATGGCTGCTGTACGCTCCAATCCTTCAGCGCCCAATAGGCTCATATAGATAGTAGACGCGGTCACCATCAGCCCCTGATTTGTACAAATATTGGATGTGGCCTTAGAGCGGCGGATATGCTGCTCACGGGCCTGTAAGGTCAACACATAGCCAGACTGGCCTTCTACATCCACTGTGCGGCCAATAATACGCCCAGGCATCTGTCGTACCTGGCCCTGCTTACAGGCGATAAAGCCAAAATAGGGACCACCCCAACTTAGGGGAATGCCCAGTGGCTGACCTTCACCACAAGCGATATCCGCTCCGTTCTCTCCCCACTCTCCTGGCGGAGTGAGCACCGACATGGCAATCGGATTCACTACGCCAATGACCAGCATATTGTTGCCATGGGCCCAATCAGTCAGCTGGTCCGCCTGCTCCAGACTGCCAAAAAAGTTGGGTTGAGGAATCACCAGGGCGGCATAATCCTCGCCACAATAGGCATCGAGCGTAGCTGGATCAATGCGCCCATCAGTAGGGGCATAATCCAACGTTACCAGCTCAATACCCTGGTTATGTACGATATTCTTTACCACCCGGCGATAGCTGGGATGCACCGTAGCCGGCATCAGAATACGCTTGCTCTTGGATTTACGATTGGCGCGAACCGCCATTAATACCGCTTCCGCCAATGCCGATGCACCATCGTAGAGAGAGGCATTAGAGGCATCCATCCCCATCAGGCTGCTCATCATGGTTTGATATTCATAGAGTAGCTGTAAGGTGCCTTGGCTCGCCTCCGCCTGATAGGGAGTGTAAGCCGTATAAAACTCACCTCGGGTAGCTAGCTCCCATACCGCTGCCGGAATATGATGCTCATAAGCACCAGCACCGGCATAGCAGTTCAACGGTTGATCCTGACGGATCACCTGCTGGATAAGGCGAGTGACTTCCAACTCATTGAGACCCGCGGGAATCGCTCCCAATCCGGTAGCCCGCAGAGTCGCGGGGATCTCATCAAACAACTGTTCAATAGAACTCACGCCGATGGCCTTCAGCATCTCGGCGGTATCTTGCTCGGTATGGGGAATGAACGGCATTCAGGCGTTACCTGCTAATTACTCTTCTTCAGCAACCATGGCGCTATAATCATCGCCACTCATCAGTGCCTTTACATCATCCAGATTGGAAGGTTGTAACTTAAAAATCCAGCCATCACCGTAAGGGTCACTATTTACAGTTTCTGGTGCATCGACCAGATCTTCATTGATGGCGATGATGGTGCCCGCCACTGGGCTATAGATATCCGATGCCGCTTTTACCGACTCGATGACTGCACAATCCTGCTCCGCCTCCAATGCGCTATCCATCTCAGGCAGTTCAATAAAGACAATATCCCCCAGTAGCTCCTGGGCGTGATCGGTAATTCCCACCGTAACAGTGCCATCATCTTCGATACGACTCCATTCGTGACTTTGGGCATAATACAGTTCATTGGGTGCATTGCTCATGCTAGCAATCCTCTCGGTTAAATTTTAAAAATTCTGTGGTTTGGTATTATCAATTGATCTCTTTATAGCAGGCCCGACCGTTGCGTACAAAGGGTGGCTTAACCACTTTGGCGCTCAACAGCTTGCCACGAATCTCCACCTGACAGCGATTTCCCGTCGCAACCGGCACTCTGGCCAGGGCAATTGATAGCCCCAAAGTGGGAGAGAAGCTACCGCTGGTAATTTCACCGTCACCCGCCTCGCTCACCACTTTCTGGTGGCCACGCAACACACCGCGATCCTCCAAAATCAGGCCAACAAATTTGTATTGTGGGCCAGCATCCCGCTGCGACTGTAGCGCTATCCGACCGATAAAATCACGCTCCTCAGGCTGCCAGGCAACCGTCCAGTTAAGCCCACACTCCAGCGGGGTAATGGATTCATCCATATCAGTGCCATAGAGATTCATTGCCGCCTCGAGACGCAGGGTATCACGGGCCCCCAAACCAATGGGGGCTACCCCCGCCTGATTGAGCTGTTGCCACAATTCGATTGCATTAGCTGCTGGCAGAATAATTTCGTAGCCATCCTCACCGGTATAGCCTGTGCGGGCAATAAACAAATTGCCACAGAAACAGGCATTGAAGGGGTCCATATCGACAATTTCTGCCTTGATATCACTACCCAATATTTGGTGGACCTTGTCGCGGGCATTAGGCCCCTGTATTGCCAGCATCGCCAACCCTTCAGGGGTATCCAAAGTCACCTCATACCCCTGAGCCTGCTCGGCAATCCACGCCAAGTCCTTTTCACGGGTGGCCGCATTCAAAACAATTCTATAGTGGCTATCATTCAGGTAGTAGATAATCAGATCATCAATCACCCCTGCCTGCTCATTTAGCATGCAGGTGTATAACGCCTTACCAGACGACTTCAGTTTGTCCACATCATTGGCAACCAGGTACCGCAGAAAAGACCTAACCTGCCCACCGGTAAGATCCAGTACATTCATATGGGAGACATCGAACATCCCCGCATCGCTACGCACCATCTTATGCTCGTTAACCTGTGAGCCATAGTGGATCGGCATATCCCAACCGGAGAAGTCCACCATCTTGGCCCCCATGGCCAGATGCTGATCATATAGAGGAGTTTGCTTGCCCATCGCTGTCACCTTCGTTATTAACCTTATTCTTCCGCGTGATAAGAGGAACGAACCATCGGTGCGGATTTCACCCAACTAAAGCCCATCGCCTCCGCCTGCTCGCCATACCAAGCAAATTTTTCAGGATGAATATACTCCACCACTGGCAGGTGATGACGGCTAGGTCGCAGATATTGGCCAATGGCAATCCTCGCCACTCCCTGATCACGAAGATCCCTCAGGGTCTGTAGTACCTCCTCTTGATGCTCCCCCAGCCCAAGCATAATAGCAGATTTACTTTCAACCCCTACTAATTGTGAGGCCAATTTTAGTAAATCTAAAGACCGTTGGTACTTGGAGCCTTTGCGAGCCACTTGGTAAAGACGAGGAACAGTCTCGATATTATGTCCCCATACCAGCTTTGGGGTATGACTCTGTAATCCCATTTGTACCGCCTCATGGATCACTGCCACCGCCTGGTGCTGACAGCCACGAAAATCGGGCGTCAAAATCTCCAGGCCAATGCTTGGCTGCTGAGCCCGCAGGCGTTTCAGCGTCTCAGCAAAGATGGCTGCCCCACCATCTACCAGCTCATCACGATTAACCGAAGTCAGTACCACATAATCCAGTGACATCTGCTTTACGGCTTCTGCAACACGACGAGGTTCATCCAGATCATATTCTGGGGGGCGCCCCGTTTTTACATTACAAAATCCACAAGCACGGGTGCAGGTATCTCCCAACAACATCAGCGTAGCAGTGCCACGGCTCCAGCATTCCCCCCGATTAGGGCAAGCGGCCTCTTCGCAGACCGTATTTAAGCGTTGTTGGCTAACCGTATGGGCGGTATCCCGATAGGAGAAGTCACTACTCAAGGAAGCTCGAATCCACGATGGCATACGCTGCTGGTTTGGTGGCAGCTTGTCAGAGGGCGCTGCCATAATCGGGATATTATGTAGTGATTGAGATTTCATAACGCCAGCCATGGTGAAAGTAAACATTCTACAACGTTGTATCGGGATTCGGGAGGGCATAACGAAAACGGGCCGCGAAAAGCGACCCGTTTCATCATAGCAGCGGAATATTTACTTCTTGTTATGCTCCAGTACAAACTGGGTAATCGCCTCTAATTCCGCGCCTTTCACATTGGGGAAAGAGGGCATCATCATACTACCTTCTTTAATTTTCGCGGTGACATAAGCCGCATTGGCATTTTCAGAAGAAATTTCCCAGAAAGTGGTCAACTCACTCTCACTGATCGGGCCATGGCAGCCCACACATGCCTGACTAAAAATCTCTTTGCCCGAAGTACCTGCTGTCGGCGCATAATCATTAGAACCAGCACAACCACTTAATACCACAGCGGCCGCTACCGCCAGCAACATCTGCTTTTTCATTTTGCTCTCATCCCTATATCATATAAACCAAAGACTGTTCATAGGTTACTAATTCTGTCAGGCATTGCAACATGAATAATGGCTTTTTCATCACCGGTACCGATACTGAAGTAGGCAAAACCTACGTAAGCTGTGCACTATTACGTGCCTTATCCCAGCGAGCTAACAAAGTCGCAGCAATGAAGCCCATTGCCAGCGGCTGTAAACAAACACCTGAAGGGTTAAGAAATGATGACGCCTTGCAGTTGATTGCCAGCAGCGACCTGCAACTCCCCTATGCACAGATCAACCCCTATCATTTTGCTCCCGCCATTGCCCCCCACATCGCGGCCGCCGAACAAGGTACAACAATTGATTTGGAACGCCTGAAACAGGACTACCTGACCATCAGCCAACAAGCGGATATCACCATTGTTGAAGGTGCCGGAGGTTGGCTAGTCCCTCTCAATGAGCAGTACACCATGGCTGACTTGGCTAAAACACTACAGCTTCCGGTGATTCTGGTGGTTGGCATCCGCCTGGGCTGTATCAACCACGCGCTATTAAGTGCCGAAGCCATTCGCCAATCTGGCCTGCCCCTGGCTGGTTGGGTTGCCAACAGGGTAGATCCCGAGTGCAGCCGGGCCGAGGAGAATATTCAGGCCATTACCCAACGCATTAATGCCCCGTGCCTGGGAGACCTCCCCTTCGCACCGAAACTTTGTGCAACAGAACGAGGCCAATACCTCTTCATTGATGATCTAATATAGCCATCCCCATATGTCATACAAGGAATATGAAATGAAATCATTGTTACTGCTGGTCACCATACTGGCCCCGTTCTCCTCACTCCATGCGGAAAGCATCTGGGATCCCCAACACTCACCAGCATTGATTGAGAAAAAACTCAACATTACCGTCTATCGTTCGGAAAGCTGTGGCTGCTGTAAAGATTGGTTACACCATCTAGAAAAACATAACTTCGAGATAGAGGATATTGTCAGCAACGATCTCAACGGAATAAAGCAGAAGCTTGGACTGCCTGGTGAGTTAGCTTCATGCCATACCGCAGTCATTGATGGTTATGTCATCGAAGGACACGTCCCCGCGCAAGACATTAAAAAACTGGTCCATAGCAAGCCAGATATTGCCGGCCTATCTGTTCCACAAATGCCCCATGGCACGCCAGGAATGGAAACTGGGCGCAAAGATAACTTTTATGTTGTTGCTTTCGACAAACAAGGTAACCTCAGCCCCTTTAACGTCTATCAGGATTACTAAGCCCCTAGCAGCAGGATACGCCACCACAGCCGCCAGCGTAATGCCGTCACCCGATGGCAAATACGCTGGCTGTATTGATCAAAGGGCTGGCCAGTATGAGCTGCCAAATCACGACCACGGCTTTGTAGCCGCCTATTTTCAGTACCCAGCTGACTCGCAAACAACACCAGATTTCGACCTTCATTATCCTGGTAATAATGCATTTTCGGCAAATAACGCCTCAGCGCCTTTAGTAGCGCCAGATTATCCACCATCCGCCGCTGCCAAAGATTGCTGACTAGCATGCCTTTTGGGGTAAGATTGGAGTAGAGCTGTTGTACCGCATAGACCACGCCATCTGGGCCATCAGCCAGATAAGCATCATTAAAAATTACATCATAACGGTAGGGAAGAGCCGCCATTACCTGGCGTGCATCGCCACAGAAAAGTTGTACCCTAGGATGCTCAATCAGATGAAAATGCGCCTTGGCGGCCTCTATCACTGCAGGACGCTTTTCAATCACATCAATCTGAATTGAGGGAAAATAGTGATGAAGGAAGTGTACGAGCGCACCGCCACCCAAGCCAATCAATAACACACGCTCAGCATTCCGGGACATTATCATCGCCAGAGCCATCATCGCGGTATATTCCAGCTGTAATACGAAAGGTGAAGAGGGAGAGTAGAGAGTCTGTATTGCCGGAGAATCGAAATGCAGTGCAAGCAGATTATCCTTTGCAACAACCTCGACCTCACCCAGCTTGTCATGATAACTCGCCAACAGCGTACCACCATAACGCTCGACCAACTCCTCCACAGATCAATCCATATCGAGCATTTTCAGAATCGTTGGTAGCACAATCACCGCCACTAGAGCGGCCAAGACAATATCGCGGTCATAACCTATACTGTGCGCCGTCTCTTCAGGTACGTTTGCCGCCGCAACCAGAATAACGATCACTGACACCACAAATACGTTATGGTGGGTGGATAGCCAAGTAATTAACAAAGCAACCCCAGCGGCTATCATATAATTGGCTTCAAAACCGAGGCGGGCAACCGCCCCATCAGGCAAATTCAATGCGATGCCGAGAAAAATCACCAAAAATAGCGCAAAAAACTTCACATATTTCACTTGGCATTCCCTTTTTTAGGTTAACCAAGTAATAGCACAAAGCCGCCCCTGCTAGAAAGATTTTAAATCAACTTTTACTTCTTAAAGCCTAATTTCATTAAGATAGTATCCATCAAACACCAGTTCGTCAGCCCACTTTGGAACAGGTTGGCACCGACAAACACAGTAAACCAAAGCCAATTTGCATTATGAAAAAGCGGGCTCGCCTCTACCCCCAACAGCAAGGAGATCAGAATGAAACTACCTGCCATGGTTCGTGTAATACGTGTAATCATTTTGCACCTCAATATAACTAATCTATATTAATAATTGCTAATATAGCAGTTTTTTTGAACTCTGCAATAGCTTGCAGCTCTATATCTGTATGCTAGGTTTATTGTAAGAGGGCAGAGATAGCCCCACCGGTTTACCAAGCATCCCCTTTTTGGCAATCAGCGGTACCGGCAGCACAAATGTGCTGCCCACTCAATGGAAAACACTCACTCAATAACGGAGGAGAGATATGCAGATTCCACTTCAAATCACTGCACGCGATTTCGCAATGACCCCAACCATTGAACAACGCATCCGAAGTAAGGTGCAAAAACTGGAAAACTTTTATGACCGCATCCTCGGCTGTCGTGTTCTGGTAGAAGCACCGCACCGCAGTAACAACAAAGGCAATCTTTACAACGTCAGGGTCCGCCTCACCATTCCCGGTGGTGAATTAGTGGTAAAGCGCGAACCCAGTGAAAATCTCTACGTTGCTATGCGCGACACCTTTGAAGCGGCACGACGCCAGCTGCTTGCACACACCGGCCGCAAACGTAGTCGCCAAAGTAAGGCCGAAGAACTGAATCCCGTGCCAGACAAATTATCCGATCACGAAGAAGATCAGCTATTCGGCTAAATAACATTGGTCATATCAACATCAATTGGGCTCTGAAAAGAGCCCTTTCTCTTTAAAAAGCACTTTTTTCCTCAATTAATCCCATCAAAACTTGTAATTTACCAGTGCTCATTGACATAATCTGGGGTTCAAATAGCTAACCGCTACATTTCCTATAATCAAAATGATAAATATTGCCGAGGGAGGCAACTGCGCTATGAGAATCGTACTGTTAGGTGCGCCGGGTTCAGGTAAAGGTACCCAAGCTCAGAAACTAATCGATAAATACAATATTCCGCAAATCTCCACTGGCGACCTACTCCGTGCTGCCGTATCCAGCGGCACCGAACTCGGAAAACAAGCCAAAGAGTTCATGGATGCCGGACAGCTGGTTCCTGACTCGGTGGTGCTAGGCATGATCGAGGAACGTCTCGCACAACCTGATACCCACAATGGCTATATTCTGGATGGTTTCCCCCGCAATATTCCTCAGGCAGAAGCACTAGACCAACTGCTAAGCAAGGTTGGTCAACCACTTGATGGTGCAATCCTGATTAACGTCGATTTTGATGTACTGCTCAAACGTATTACCGGCCGCCGTACCTGTAAGGCATGCGGCCAAGTTTACAATGTCTTCTTCTCCCCCACAGAGAAAGAGGGTGTTTGTGATAAGTGTGGTGGAGAACTGCAACACCGCTCTGATGACAACGAAGAGACCATCGGCAGCCGCCTTAAGGTATACGAAGAGCAAACCAGCCCACTAATTAACTACTACAGTGACAAAGCAATTCTGCAACGCATCGAAGGTATTGGTGAGATTGAAGATATCTTCAACCGTGTTTGTCATGTCATTGACTCCCTGGGAAAAGAAGAGCCAGAAAATGAGCCTCAATCCCTGCCTCTACCTCTAGAGTCAGAAACAACGACTGAGGAACCTGCAGCGCAGGTTGAAGAAACGGTTACTGAGGAAGAGCCTGTCGAGAAGCGCGCCGTTAAGAAAAAAGCGGCGACTAAAAAGAAAGCCGCCACTAAGAAGAAGTCCGTGACTAAGAAAGCGGCAACTAAGAAAAAGGCGGCCACTAAGAAGAAGTCGGCAACGAAGAAAGCGGCAACCAAGAAAAAAGCCGCCACTAAGAAGAAGTCGGCAACGAAGAAAACGGTGACCAAGAAAAAAGCCGCCACTAAAAAGAAGTCCGCGACTAAGAAAGCGGTGACCAAGAAAAAAGCCGCCACTAAGAAGAAGTCCGCGACTAAGAAAGCGGTGACCAAGAAAAAAGCCGCCACTAAAAAGAAGTCCGCGACTAAGAAAGCGGTGACCAAGAAAAAAGCCGCCACTAAAAAGAAGTCCGCGACTAAGAAAGCGGTGACCAAGAAAAAAGCCGCCACTAAGAAGAAGTCCGCGACTAAGAAAGCGGTGACCAAGAAAAAGGCCGCCACTAAGAAAAAGTCGGCAACGAAGAAAGCGGTGACCAAGAAAAAGGCCGCCACTAAGAAAAAGTCGGCAACGAAGAAAGCGGTGACCAAGAAAAAAGCCGCCACTAAGAAGAAGTCGGCGACTAAGAAAGCGGTGACCAAGAAAAAAGCCGCAACTAAGAAGAAGGCCTATATTAAAAAGTCTGCCATTAAAAATAAGAGTGCGACCAGAAAGAAAGCGGCAAGTAAAAAGAAGGCTTCCGTGAAAAAGAAAGCCTCCGCAAAAAAATCCGCGACTAAAAAGCGGGCAACTACCAAGAAAAAAGCGGCTAAAAAACGTTAGCCGCTCCGCTTAATCTGATAACAGGGTGATTGCCAGTCAATCACCCTATTTTGTTTTAACTGTAACGAATTCAAAGGTGATTGTTTTGCGTAAGCAGACAGGATTAGGACAATTCCCCGGTGTACGCATGCGTCGCATGCGTCGTGATGATTTCTCCCGCCGCCTGATGCGTGAGTCCCATTTAACAGTTGATGACCTGATCTACCCCATGTTTATTCTGGAAGGGGAGAACCAGCGTGAAGCGGTTCCCTCCATGCCAGGTGTTGAACGGGTTAGCATTGATCTGCTACTGAAGGAAGCCGAGGAGCTAGTAAAATTGGGCGTTCCCATGGTGGCGCTGTTCCCCGTCACCCCCATGGAAATCAAAACCGAGGATGCCCGAGAAGCCTATAACCCAGATGGCCTGGCACAACGAGCGGTGCGTGCCCTGAAGGAAAATTTCCCTGAATTAGGCGTAATGACCGACGTGGCCCTGGATCCTTTTACCACCCACGGTCAGGATGGCTTGATCGATAAAAGTGGCTATGTGCTCAATGATGAGACTGTTGAAGTCCTGGTAAAACAGGCCATCTCCCATGCCGAAGCAGGTGCTGATGTTGTCGCCCCCTCCGACATGATGGACGGACGTATCGGTGCCATTCGTGAGGCACTGGAATCTTACGATCATATCTACACCCGTATCATGGCTTACTCAGCCAAATACGCTTCCAGCTTTTACGGTCCCTTCCGCGATGCCGTTGGTTCCTCCGCCAATCTGGGTGCAGGTAACAAATACACCTATCAAATGGACCCTGCCAATAGTGATGAAGCACTGTGGGAAGTAGCCATGGATATCGAAGAAGGTGCCGACATGGTAATGGTGAAACCGGGTATGCCTTACCTGGACATCGTACGCCGTGTGAAAGACCAATTTGGCGTCCCTACCTATGCCTATCAGGTAAGTGGTGAATATGCCATGACCATGGCTGCCTGTCAAAATGGCTGGTTGAATGAGCGTGCTGTCATCATGGAATCCCTGCTCTGCTTTAAGCGTGCTGGCGCCGACGGTATTCTCACTTACTTTGCCAAACGCGTTGCACAGTGGCTAAAAGAGCAAAGCTAACCCGATCGATCTGAGCCTACTTGCAGAGGAATTATTAGCAGCTGCATGAAGGCTCTTCCCATCCCCATTTCAGAGTTAGTACCATGAGTGATCTATTCGATTTCAACAAAAAGCCTGATGAATATGGTGTTATGGGCAATCCCATTGCCCACAGCAAATCACCGCTTATTCATGCGGCTTTTGCCAAGCAAACCCGGCAGCGAATGAGCTATAACGCAATTTTGGTAGATCTCGGTGGCTTTCCTCAAGCAGTCGGTAATTTTCAAGCCACAGGTGGCAAAGGGGTCAACGTAACCGTTCCCTTTAAAACCGACGCATGGCGTCTGGCAGATGAAATGACTGAGCGCGCTAAACTGGCTGGAGCGGTTAATACCCTTGTCTTTCGGGATAATAACGTCATCTTTGGTGATAATACCGACGGTGTAGGGCTGTTACAGGATCTACAGGTCAACCATGGCGTTGAACTGGCCAATAAACGGATATTAATGCTAGGTGCCGGTGGTGCCGCACGGGGCGTTTGTCTGCCACTGCTGGAAGCCAAACCTAGCAAGCTGATGATTGCCAACCGTACCGTGGATCGCGCTATTGAACTGGCAGAGATGTTTCATAGCTATGGTGATGTGGAAGGGTGCTCTTATGAAGAGCTAACAGGGAAACAGTTTGATGTAATCATCAACGCCACCTCCGCCAGCCTGCAAGGAGAATTGCCCCCTCTGCCAGATAATTTATTGGCGGATGGTAGTGCCTGCTACGATATGATGTATGGCAATGAACCCACAGCCTTCCTAAAATGGGCGAAGCAGCGTGGTTGTGAAACATTAATTGATGGGCTGGGCATGCTAGTGGAGCAGGCAGCAGAATCCTTTGCCCTGTGGCGCGGCATACGCCCGGAGACTCAACCGGTCATTCAACAATTGCGTCAATAACATGATACCCGGCAGTCGTCACACTGCCGGGTCATTGCTATGCAGGTGCCAGTTGAGGCTCGCCCATAACAGGCACGTTACTGGACAACGCGTTTTGTCGACGATCGCCCATGCGACGCTCCTCGCCTTCCCATGGGATGTTGCGCCAGTTCACCGCTCTACGCTCGTTCATATAGCTACGACGAACATATTCCCTTACCTCGAGCGGTTCACCTCTGAAGAATTGCTTATCCAGCAATTCGATACACTCTTCGGCGACCTCCAGAGGAGATATAGTAGCAATTGCGTAGTGGTATATTTCACTCGCCGTTTGCTTTTCAATAATCTTGAAACTCATGCTATCCGGCATTTTCTTGCGCCAAAATAACATCCCTTTACGATTTTGCTCGAAAATCCCATTTACAAATCGACGCAGCTCATAGCTAGTAACGTCCTTGGGAATATTGCCAATAAATAGTTCCATGTTCCACCTCGTCGTGTTTAGGAAGCAAATTATGCTTCTGGTCCCTAACCCTGATTATAGCAAACTGCTAACTCCACATAATTTTTACTAGATTTTCTGAAGAATTGCAACTCTTGCTCAGTTAGGGGCCTCGCCCTCTTTACGGGGCTTCCTACCCACAGATACCCTCCCTCCAGCTCTTTACCCGGAGGTACTAGGCTACCTGCAGCCAATAACACATGTTTCTTCAGTATTGCGCCATCCAACACTGTTGCGCCCATACCGATCAGGCACTCATCCTCAATGGTACAAGCATGCAGAATTGCACCATGTCCCACTGTTACCTGATTACCAACTATCAAGGGGAAGCCCTCAGGATTATTTTCGTTTGGCGCTGTGACATGCAGCACAGAACCGTCCTGGATATTTGTTGCTTCCCCTATACGAATGTAGTTCACATCCCCACGGATCACAACTGATGGCCATACTGAACTTGCCTCACCGATATGCACATCACCAATCACCGTTGCGTCTTCATCAATATAAGCACTTTCAGCAATAGTGGGGTTGATTCCCTTAAACGCTCTAATACTCATTTAATTACCTCATGGTTACCAACTCTTCTGCGCTACAGGGATGTATCGCCACAGTGTTATCCAGATCGGTCTTTGTAGCCCCCATCTTTAGTGCCACGGCAAAGCCTTGCAGCATCTCATCACAGCCAGGACCAATCATATGAATACCCACCACTTTTTCCTGCACACCGACACAAATCAGTTTCATGGCAGTTGCCACCTTGTGTTTGGTAAACGCATGGGACATGGGGGTAAAGCGGGTTTGATAAACCTTCACTGCATCACCATGCTCTGCCCGAGCCTGCTCCTCTGTCAGGCCAACCGTACCGATAGGTGGGTGGCTAAACATGACCGTGGGAATATTCTCATACTCCAGACGGCGCTCAGGCATATTGTTAAACAGTCGATCCGCAAGACGCCGACCAGCGGCAATCGCGACAGGAGTGAGCTGTGCTCGACCAGTAATATCCCCAATCGCATAAACACCTGGTACATTAGTATTTTGGAACAGATCAGTGGGAATCATGCCATCGGGCTGAGTCTCCACGCCACTGGCTTCGATATTGATATTGTCAGTATTGGGACTGCGACCAATTGCCCAGACAAGACAGTCCAAATTGCCGACTGTAACGCCCTCTGAACTATGTAAAGTAAGACTACCATCCGCCTCTTTGGTGACCTTCTCAGTAGAGAAACGCGGAATAATATTCACACCGTCATCCACCATCTGCTCCATCAACGTCTCCCGCAGCATAGCATCAAAGCTCCCCAGAAAATGCTCACGACGCAGCAGCAGTGAAACCTCGGATCCCAATGCATTCATCAAACCCGCCAGCTCAACCGCAATATAACCCGCCCCCACAATAGCCACTCGCTTAGGCTGCTGCTCAAGGGCAAAAAAGCCATCGGAGGTAACACCAAGATCTGCCCCCTGAACACCAGGAATGGTGGGGCGACCGCCAGTTGAGATAACAATGTGATCTGCCGTGTAACGCTCCCCGTCCACTTCAAGAGTGTGGGCATCAACAAACTTGGCTGCCCCTTGCAGATGGGTCACATTAGAATCGCCCAAATAACCGCCATACCAGTTCAATATGCCTTGGATATAGCCCTCGCGGTTCTCCACCAACTTGGCCCAATTGAACCCTTTACGCTCTATGGAAAAACCGTAATCAGCGGCATTATCCAAATGATGCGCCACATCTGCGGCATACCACATCACCTTTTTAGGAACACAACCCACATTGACACAGGTGCCCCCCAGCTTGTTCATCTCTATCACCGCGGTCTTCGCACCGTAGCTGGCTGCTCGCTCAGCCACGGAAAGACCACCACTACCGCCACCAATCGCAATTAAATCAAAATGTGTCGTCAACGCTCTCTCCTTAATTAAAGGCTTTTGACTCATCATACCTTGTCGTTATTTCGAAGCCAGCTCTCTTCTTCAGTCAGACAATTCATCATTCACACCAGTATGGTGATTTATCTTCTTTTGCACTATAGTGGTGCAATAATTTCTTCAACTTGTCCATGGATACATACTCTATGCTCAAGCCCTATTTTTCACGATTAAAAGGAAGTGGTCGCTGCCCTCCTCGTAAGCCACTCAGTAAGCTGATGTGGTCTTGGCTAGGTGCTTTTCTGGGTATTTATGCCATTACCCTGCTTGCACAGAGTTCCCTCATAAATAGTCTCTTCCTGATTGGCTCCTTTGGCGCCTCTGCCGTACTGATCTATGGTGCGCCAATGGCTGACTTTTCCCAACCGCGTAATTTAGTCGGTGGCCATCTTATCTCTGCCATAGTCGGTGTCACTTGTGCCAAGCTCATCACATTGGATATTGGCTTAGCTTGCGCACTTGCTGTGTCCCTCTCTGTGCTCGCCATGCACTATAGCCGCACACTACACCCGCCAGGTGGTGCCACTGCACTGATTGCAGTAATAGGTGGCCCACAAATTACTCAAGTTGGATATTGGTTTGTATTAACACCCGTTGCATCTGGCGCTATTATCTTATTGATCATCGCACTACTAGTGAATAATCTATCCAGTAACCCCAAACGGCACTATCCAACCTATTGGATTTAGTCCGTCACTCAAGTAGCCTAGCTAACAGGCTTATAGACATTCAAACAAAGGCGGCAAATGAATAACCCTATTCTAACGATGAAGGGCCTTCCTCCCTTCTCACAAATCCAACCCGAGCATATCGAACCAGCCATCGACCAACTGCTTTCAGAAGCCAGAGCAACCATCCATCAACTTCTGGATAACAATAGTGAATACACCTGGGAAAATCTGGCCCAGCCCCTGGAAGAGCTGGATGACCACCTCTCCCGCGCTTGGTCGCCAATCGGTCATATGCACTCAGTGGTTAACTCAGAAGCCCTTCACCAAGCCTACAGCGCCTGTCTGCCAAAACTCTCTGCCTATAACACCGAAGTGGCTCAAAATCCTCAGCTCTGTGCCGCCTTCAAACAGCTGGAGTCCAAGTCTTCACTGCTCAACACAGCCCAGCGCAAGATTGTGGAAAACACGCTACGTGACTTCCGTCTCTCCGGTATTGATCTGAGTCCTGAAGACCAGGAACGTTACAAATCCATTGTGCAAGCCCTCTCTCAACTCACCACTGAGTTCAGCCAGAACCTGCTGGATGCCACTGACGGTTGGAGCCTCAACATCACCGATAAATCCCGTCTTGCCGGCCTGCCGGAAAGTGCCCTGGGTCTCGCCAAGCAGGCTGCGGAACAAGCAGGGGTCGAGGGCTGGCTATTCAAGCTGGAATTCCCCTATTACCTACCGGTAATGACCTATGCAGATGATCGTGAACTGCGTCGTGAGATGTATACCGCCTATGTCACCCGTGCCTCGGATGAAGGCCCGAATGCCGGTAAGTGGGATAACGGTCCCCTTATGGAGCAGATTCTCTCTCTACGCCATGAAATGGCCCAGCTGCTAGGCTTTGCCAACTATGCCGAATATTCCCTGGCCACCAAGATGGCCAGTGATACCAATCAAGTCATCGGCTTTCTGGAAGATCTGGCAAAGCGCTCCCTGCCCATGGCCAAGAAAGAGCTGGAGGAGGTCCGCGCCTTTGCCCAGCAGAGTGGTTATCAGGAAACGCTTGAAGCGTGGGACATCACCTATTGGGGAGAGAAGCTTCGCCAGCACCAATACGCCATCTCTCAAGAGGATTTAAAACCCTATTTCCCCGCCAATCGCGTTATTTCTGGAATGTTTGAGACAGTTCAGCGCCTATTTGGTATGAAAGTCACACCGGTAGAGGGTGTAGACACCTGGCATCCAGATGTCTTGTTCTTCAAGATCCATGATGCCAACGGGCAGCTGCGTGGCCAGTTCTATCTCGACCCCTATGCCCGCTCGCAAAAACGCGGCGGCGCCTGGATGGATGACTGTATCTGTCGTCGCAATCACAAAGATGGCGTGCAGCACCCAGTCGCCTATCTGGTGTGTAACTTCACCCCGCCAGTGGGTAACAGTCCGGCACTGCTCACCCACGACGAGGTGCAGACCCTATTCCATGAATTCGGTCATGGCATCCACCACATGCTCACCCAGGTGGACTACCCCTCAGTAGCGGGTATCTCAGGGGTGGCCTGGGATGCAGTAGAACTGCCCAGCCAGTTCCTGGAAAACTGGTGCTGGCAGCGCGAGGCACTGGATCTGTTCGCGGCCCACTACCAGACCGGTGAGAAAATCCCTGACGAGTTGTTCGACAAGATGATTGCCGCCAAGAATTTCCAGTCCGGTATGCAGATGGTGCGACAGCTAGAGTTCGCCTTGTTCGACTTCCGCCTGCACAAAGAGTACGACCCAGAGGGTGAGGCCAACATCTACGGCCTGCTGGACGAGGTACGCCAACAGGTAGCGGTACTCAATCCCCCCAGCTTCAACCGCTTCCCCCATAGCTTCAGCCATATCTTTGCCGGTGGCTATGCGGCAGGCTACTACAGCTACAAATGGGCAGAGGTACTCTCTTCTGATGCCTTCTCACTGTTTGAAGAAAACGGTATCTTTGACCCTGAAACCGGCGAGCGCTTCCTCAGTGCCATCCTGGAGCAGGGAGGATCCAAAGAGCCTATGGAACTGTTTATCGAGTTCCGTGGCCGTGAACCCAGTATTGATGCGCTGCTAAGACACAGTGGTATCACCGCCTAAACAGTAGAGCCAAAGGGCAATGCTGTTCAGTTAAGTGTTGCGTCATCCTGAACTTGATTCAGGATCCATGCTGATGTGCTCACAAATAGGCATGGATACCGGGGCAAGCCCGGCATGACAGCAATTTTCTTGTTAACTGAACAGCATTCGAGCCAAAGGGGGCTATCTCCATTTAGCCCCCTCGCAAGGCGCCAAATATCAATTGACCGGAACCTATAAGTAACATGAAACCACTCCACGCCCGTACCTACCAGATTCTCACCATTCTGCTCTCTGTCATCCTGGCAGGACTGATCTACAAATTCCTGATAGGCAACGATACCACCCAAGCAGAAGATGGGCGCCAAGCCATCACGGTGACAGCCACAGAAGCGGCACACATCCGTAACGGCATGCGTACTTTTCTCAGCAGCTTACAACAGATTACTCAAGGCCTTGCCGTAGGAGACTTGACTCAAGTGGTCACGGCTGCCCAGGTTGCCGGTACCCATAATGAGACCGGCACCCCTGTCACCTTAATGGCCAAGCTGCCCATGGAATTCCGCCAACTGGGCTTTACTGCCCATGGCAAATTTGATGAGATTGCCGCCAAAGCCGAAACGGGAGAGCAGGAGGGAATATTGGCACTGTTAGACTCAACCCTGCAGCAGTGCAACAACTGCCATCAAAGTTTCACCATTCAGGTTTCACCCTAGCCTTCACGGCTCCCCGATCCACTGCACAATCTGTTCAACCACCCACTGTGGCGCATCCAACGGCAAGTCATGTCCTGCCGTTGGATGCTGTCGCAGAGGTGTGTGCCAATGCTCAGCAATCTGTTGCGAACACGCCGGATTGACTAAGCGATCCTTAACCCCATTAAGCAGTAACAGCGGACCGCCAGGCCGCTCATTTGGTGCGACAAAGCGTGCTGCTGCCAATAGCTGGCGGAGCGCGTTAGCGCGGGATACCGGCTGCTGGCGGACATAGGTAGCCCACGCCTGAATAATGGCCTGATCCTTAGGATAGTTGGCCGAGGTCATCGCCAAAATACGAGCCTCTCGCCGTACAGGATCCATCTCCAGCATACTTCTCGCAAGCGATGGCAGATTAGCGGGACGTAGTCGATAGTAAAGAGGGTTGATACCCCGAAGGCTGGTGTTGATCAATACTGCACCAGCACACTCTTCTGGGTGGCGGCTCAACCAATCGATACAGACCATCGCGCCCAAAGAGAGACCAATAAAGAGATAACGGTGATTGCTCAACGTGGGTAGCTGGGCGCGTACCGACTCGGTAATATCTGGAATCTGGGTCGGGCTGATCTCTTGGCATCGACTGCCACACCCCGGCAGATCCGGGGTAATAATCTGACTCTCAGGGAAATGCGCCTGTAGCAGAGAGGGAAATTCCCCCCAATGGCGCTGCTCACGGGTCAGCCCCCGCAGCAGAATAAAGGTGAGAGACTCAGCCATGGTCTGGATACCAACGTTGAATTGCCTCCCAGTGTAGACGCTGCCGCTCCTCCTCGCTGGGTTGCCAATTCTGATAATTGCTGACCGCATTCAACAGGAACTCGAACAGGATCAAGTGACGACGCAGGATTCGGCGGTGACGGTGAGGCAAGACCGGATTAAACAGTGTTGCGAAACGGAACAGCTGACGAGGATTTTTCCGTATCCACGACCAAGAGCCCATCTCCAACGTCAAGGGCAGAAAGGTTCCCTGGAAGCGCTGCGAATGGAGATAGAGGTAGTCCCACAGATCGCCATGAGTGGTGTAGTGGTGAGACTGGGGCTCAATCTTATAGATAGTATGGTTGGGATAGGTGCGATTGAACAGCTTGGCTAAGCAGCGAATCTCCGCCACATTCTCAAAAGGACGACGGCTATAGGCATAGGGAAACCAAAGATAGTCACTCCGCCCATAGCCGGAGTGGCAATCCAGAGCAATGCTGAAATGACTTGGCAACAGATACTGCTCCACCACCTGGCACACGGCCTGAGCCTCGGGCTGCATCGCCTCCCCAATACGACCACGGTACCAGGGCAGATGACGGCTAATACGCTGCCCGCCAAGCAACAGTGGTACCCGGCTCTCCGCCTTCAGCGGTGCATTACGCATCAGATCCACCCCATTGGGATTGCACCGACTGTTCTGACACATCCCCCCAGGATTAATCACCGGCATCAGCACGATACGCACCCGCTCCAGCAATGCATGGATCGCTTCATTCCAATTCGCCCCCTCAATCAGCGCATGCATATAAGCCAGCACCACTTCACTGCCAATACGCTCAACGCCATGTATCCCGCCGAATAAGCCAAGGGTAGGGGCCGAAGGGTCCTGACTACCAAGGGTAACTGCATAGAGAGGCAGGGTAATGCCATCTATCTCAACGGTTGCCACGGTATGGCAACGGGCTAAACCATTAGAGCGGGCGACCAGGCCCTCTATCTCTTCAAGTATTGGTTGAACAACATTGCTGTGGCGATAGGTTTTACGCAGATGTGGCATGCCTTTGCTTCAGTCATGGGCCGGTCTTCGGCGAAATGCGATGGAAACGAAAGGAGTGATTGTGCCGTGATGATGGTTACCAATTTATGACAATGGTGAAGAGAGGGCGAGGCCTCACTCTTACATAAAAGAGTGAAACCTCCTGGGCCATTATGCCCGAAGCAGTGCGTTAGCCAGCTTGATAGAAAGCTGCTCTTCGCTGAACTGAGGCTCATTAGGTGGATAGAAAAGGTCCTCTTCAACGCTGAAACCGCTCTCCTTGGCAAGGGAGATCAGCTCACGTAGCTTCTCACACGCCTTCAGTTTCTCACCCAATTCGCTATCCGTTTTGGCCTTTTCTGAAAATGCTTTGATCTGTTCTACAGACATCGTAAATGCTCCATTAACTTACTTTTATGTATATAACCCATTGTCATAAATGACAATTGACTACATCAGCAAAAAGCAGACCAATTGTTAGAATTGGATTAAAAGGGTAGTGAAATCAGTAAATAATAAATCGATAACACAAAGGGATGTGGGGTATCGTTGGTTGCAAACACGACAATCCCCCCCTAAACCCATAGGCCATTTAAGGTGCTTCTGGCAGCTCTTCCGGCAATGCTTCGAGTAGCCCGCTTAGCTCCTCATCAGAGACCGGCAATTCATAGAAGGTCTCACCTGACGTCTGCATCTGCTCTAGATCCAGCATAGTGCCTACAGCCAAATCATCACCCTTATTCAGGTCACCTTTGACCGCATAAACCACCCATCGAGGACCTTCAAGTGAGAGCACCAAATAAGCAGCATCGCTAACCGCTAGGATGGAGTGAGCAGCCAACTGAGAGGTGGTGCCGTAGCCCAGCACAATGCCACTCCCCAAGGTGTAACCGGTCGGGACTACCACGGCTTTGGAGAGTTCATAAACGCCCAGCCCAGCACCGGCTACAGTCGAGGCTACGGTACCGACAGCCAAGGTAGTGCCCGCAGCGAGATTACCTGCCGCCTGAGTAGCAAGCGCCCCGCCCTCTCCGGCAATAAACAGTGCCCCGCCAGCACCTGCCTGAGCACCGCCCACCACAACACCCGCTGCACTACCGGCGATCTTGATGCCGGCTGTGGTAAGAGGGACGCCAATGTAACTGACACTCTTGCCAGCTACTTTGCCTCCTGTCTCAACCACCGTCGCGGCACCTTTCACCAGATAGCCGCTCCCTTCTGCGATAGCACCACCCGCAATGGCGCCACCCGCTGCTGTTTGGCCAATGGCCATCCCTGTAAGACTAAACAATGAAGCCACGGCAGCAGAAGCCGTCGGCGCCACCACCTCATAGGCTGTCGCCGCAGAGTTCCAAGCCACTTCAACAGCCACTTCAGCCACCGGCACACTCTCACTGGCTACCAGCATCACTGGGAAGGTGACTGTATTAACGGTGAGATAGCCTACCGAGCCAACCGTGGCACCACCCACCGGCTTGATCAAACCATCCCAAAAGATACCCTGCAGCACCCACCTTGCCGCCTTCAAGGTAGCAAGACTGAAGCCGGTTTCACCCGCTTGATCAAAGGCCGCCGCCGCATTGGCAAAGGAGTCGGAAACCCCATCGCTATAATCACTCAAGGAGGCGCTCACCATCTCGCCATAAAACTCGGAGCGAGATTCCCGATAGGCGAGTGAAGCCTCATAATTGGCCGCAAATTTATCCAGTGTGGGACTTTGACTCTGTGCTCCCCAGCGCTCGGATAGGCGTCGGGGCAGTGCTGCGTAACCTTGCACAAAGGCCTCGCCGGCCGTCGCAAAACCCTCTCCGACCAACGCATTGGTATCACTGGAGAATGATTTAGCCAATTCCCACGACTTACCCAATGTCCCTTCAGTGGCTTTGGCCGCTTCACGCATTCCTTCTCCTGCTGCCGCAGCCCCTGCAATCATTCCGCTCGCCCCCTCCTCCATGCGATGTGCAACCCGGTCAGCCAGCTGCCAACTCTCGCCAATAATCTCTTTGGTTTTGGGATAAGCTTTGTATATTAATAACTTACTATTTGGCCGTGAATGCGCTGTAATGTAATTTGCCACCTCATTGGTATCGTCATGTAGCTCGGATGCCAGGGTAAAACTTTTACGGGTCCCATCTGCTACCACATAGACTGCATCACGGGCATTTTCCAGGGACTGTTCAAAGGATTGACGGGCACGGACACCTGCCAGCTCTTTAGCGAACTCCATGGCCGATGGGCCTGGAGGTATCAGTGAGATCTTGGTATTGGGAACCTGGAATGCGCCATTGTCATAGAGATCACCGTGGCCACGTTTGACCAGCTGCTTAGTATTCTTTAAGGGATCCTCTTGCTTAGGCGCATTAGAACAAGCACTCAATTGCAGAACAAGGCCAGTTGCAACAAGCAAAATCGTAATCGGCTTTCTCATTGGCGAAGATCCTCTGCCATGTTTTCCAGTACCTGTTCAATCAGCGCGGGATCATCGGAAACAGGCTCAATCATCAACTCAGGTACTTGCTCCAACTGCTTCATATCCACCACGGTACCGACGGGCAGGCTATCGATAGTCTGTGCCTCACCCTCATCCGACAAGCGACCACTCACCTTGGCAACCATCAACCTGGGGCCATCGTAAACCAGAAAAAAGGCCCCATTCGCCGTACTCAACAATGCTTGGGTAGGCAGTGCTGTCAAGGCGTTATAACCCAAGACAACGCCACTGGAGATTTGGTTAATCACAACCTTGCTGCCCCCCTTGGCAAGATCATAGGTCACCAAACCGGCATACTCAGCCGTCTCTGCCAAGGTACTCCCAACAGCCGTTGCCCCACCCACTACCGGCGATAAAGTGGTCACAGCCACCTGATTTAACATCCCTGCCGACATGCCAGCGCCATAGGTAACAGGTGCTGTTGCCCCCGCCAATAAAGAGACACCGCCAAGCATACCGCCCTCTAACGTTGGAGAGACCAGCTTGTAGCCAGTTTTAGTGGTGTAGTAGAGGGATAAGCCGGCAGACTGCACTGTACGTCCGGTAACCACAAACAGGGAGGCCGTTGGCAGAAACAGTGCCTGTCCCGCCAGACCCACCGTCGCCGTAGCGCCTTTGGCGATAGCCTGCCCACTGGGTTTGAAAATGGCATGATAAGCGGCCTTCGCATACCCTGCGAGAATATCCCCCAGGCCACTCAACGAATTGGCGGCCTCACCCGATGCCTCATACTCTTCAGCAAAACTGGCCTGAGCCTGCTGCAGAGAAGCGGACCAATTGAGCTCAATCTCTGGCGTAATAGCATCCGCGGCAGTTTGGCTTAATTGATAGAGATTACTGAAATCGGATTTGAGGGTGTGATAGTAATCACCCGGAATCGCCATCAACGCTTGGCGATCCTCTTCTGTACGCTTGACCAGGGTAATATTCCCCAACACAAAACGGTCCCACGCTTTCACAAAACCCTGCTTGGCATAATTCAACTGCTGCTGAGCAACCTCATGAGTGCCCCGGTAAATATCATCGCTACGCTGACCACCCTTCTGATAGAAAGACTTACCCGATTCAACCCCTTCATTAATCCCTTCAGCCAAGGCATCAGGTAATTGTTCAGAGCGTTCACCCAGAGAGGCCTGCATCTGCTGCAGCGCCTGCCCGGAGGAGGTGATGAACTTTTCTTGGGCATATTGAAAGGCACGCTCAGTAGAGCTAATAACAAACCACCCCTCTTCATACAACGCCTTCTGGCCTCGCAAATTGGCCATGGTAATGGGAATCACCTCTTCAAGCGATTGTTGTCCCGATGGAGGGTCATCAGATGCCATGGCAGCGCTGCCAAATACCGAAGAGATCGCTATAGAAACGACAAGACCATAGAGGGGTTTAGCCACAAACTTCATCCTTGCTAACCGATTAAACAGCCGCTAAGAATAATCAACCTAGCAGACAATCAACAAGTGGTTTGTCTCGAGAGAGCGTAGAAAGGCTTGCGCAATAAAAAGAAAATATAAAGGCGCTAAAACCTATAGATTTTAGCGCCCTTATTATTGAAATAATAAAATGGCTAAGCGGCCCACTCCAACTCTTCTGCTCGTTGTTGTGCCAACGCAGGTACATCCTGGGCAATAAAGTGGTTGTGCAATACCTGGATACCAATCATATGGTTGATAACAGCATCCAACTGCACCTTGGTAGAGGCAGAGGTATCCTCCGCTTCATATAAATCAAAAATTGCAGCAACACCGGCACCATCCAATACACCGGCTTGTTCAATGGTCTCTTCATTTAGGTAACGTTCCGCCAGAGCCTTCATTGCCTGCCATTTCTTAGGATCGGTATGGGCAGGTGGTGCCATGAAGGCAAACTTCTCCCGCTCATAGAGGGTTTTGGGGAGTAGTCCTTTCATCGCTTCCCGCAGTACATACTTTTCAGTGCGGCCTTTGATACGCAATGAAGGTGGCAGTTGGGTCGCCAGCTCGGCAAGGTGATGATCCAGGAACGGCGGACGCGCCTCCATGGAGTTTGCCATATCCACCCGGTCGCCCCCCCAAGTGAGAATCTGTCCCTCTAACATGGTTTTGATCCAGACGTATTGCGCCTTATCCAGTGGGTGACGCTCTTTGAGCATCTCACCATCCAGGGCATCTGCAATGGCCTTGCCGGGTTGGTAGCCTTCGGTCTGCTTACGTAATTCTGGGGCCAGTAAGCCTGGCACATGTTCAGCCGCCGCCAACCAGGGTTGCAGACAGCTAGGGGTAAAACCGATTAGCGCATCCAGAGCCTCGTCATGCAATTCGTTCTCTGCCAACATGGCACCTTTAAAGAGCTTATTACTCTCTGCCAGCAGCGCTTCCCACTCCTTACGCTCTTCGGGAGCCAGGGTATCCAGACCATGCAGGAACATGTCTCGACGAAAGGCGGGATAGCCGCTGAATAGCTCATCAGAACCTTCGCCAGTAACTACCACTTTATAGCCCGCTTTATTCACATGACGACTCATCAATAACTTGGCCACCCCAAGGGTGTTGTAGATGGTGCGCTCGGTGTGCCAGAGGGTCTCTTCTAAATTATCGTAGAGGTGGCTGGCATCCAGACGCATAATATCCTGGTCCGCCCCCACACTATCGGCCATCTCAGCAGCAATCACACTCTCGTCATAGTCCGCATCATCAAAGCCGATAGTGAATGCCTTCACCAAAGATTGCTGACTGGCCGCTGCCATCCCCAACGTAGAACAAGAGTCGATCCCGCCAGAGAGATAGCAGGCCACCGGCACATCCGCTTCTAGGCGCAGTTGTACCGCCTCCAACAACTTCTCCCGTACCGCTTCAATGTAGTGCTCTTCAGGCTGGGATTCGTCCCGCTCCCCCAGCTTGGGAAAATCCATATCCCAATATTTGCGATCTTCGATCTCAAAGCCTCCTTTACCATCCCGCTGGATGATCATCACATGGCCCGGCTTCACCTGGTACACCCCGTCAAAAGCGGTAGTACCCGGTACAATGGTCTGCATCAATTGGTGATAAACCCCTTCAGCACTAAATTGGCGGGGCACCTCGGGATGGGCAAACAACACCTTCAGCTCAGAGCCAAATACCAGGGTGCCGTTATGCTGGGTCCAGTAGAGGGGCTTGATGCCGAAGCGATCCCGCACCAACATCAGGCGATCGTTCTGCTTATCGTAGAGGGCAAAGGCAAACTCACCTCGGCAGTTTTTCAGGGTCTCTTCCAGGCCATAGTGTTCATAGAGGTGTAGCACCAGTTCCGAGTCACTCTTACTTTGGAAGCGAGCTCCTCGCGTAGTGAGATCCGCACGGATACGTTTGTAATCATAGAGCTCACCATTTTGCGTCAGCATCAAATTACCATCGTGATGCATAAAGGGCTGCCTGCCCCGTTGCTCATTCAGATCAATAATGGAAAGACGAGCATGGGCAAAACCAATGCCACGGTCATTCATGGTCTTGATTCCGAAACCATCGGGGCCACGGTGATATTGGATGGCGGCCATGTTGACCAGGGTTTGAGGGTCGACCGGGCGTGCCGGGTCGGCGTGTATAACGCCTGCGATTCCACACATAGTGTTGTACCTTTGTTGCTTAAGATAGCCCGGTGGAAGAACACCGGGCAGAGATATTGAATGGATTACACCAGCTCATCCGGGGTATCCAGAACCTGGGGAACGCGCTGTACCAAGCTGGTCAGAAGCGCCATACGAACGTAGACCGCCCCCCTGGCCTGGGCGAAATACCAATTGTGGTCGGTATCATCCAGGTCAGTGGAAAGCTCCGGTCCTCGCGCCAAGGGATGCATAATGATGGCGCTTTTTTTCAGGGGAGAAGTAGCACTAAGACGCAGGTCTTCACCCAAGCGCTCAAAGCTATCCCCTACCCAAGCGATAGAGTTGATATAGACCACATCCAGCTCTGGTAACTCTTTATTCAGGGAGTGACTGGTGCGCACTGTCAGCCCTTCCTTGTGAAGCTCCTCCAACTGCCCCTCATCGTAGGGGTGCTCTTTATCGGAGATAATCACCACCTCGTGAATTGCCTGGGAAAACATAGAGAGCAAAATCAGCAGCGAGCGCACCGTACGCATACGATTGGGCACACCAATGATACCGATACGAACTTTATCCTCTTCTGCTACCTTCTCCTCAATCAACTGGGGACGCCACTTAAAGATCGCATACAGGTCGGTCAGTGCCTGGGTGGGATGCTCATCGATACCGTTCCCTGCATTGATGATGGGAATACGTAGCGATGGCAGCATCTCGTAGATTGCCTCCTCATGGGTATCCCGCAGTACCACCACATCTCCATAGTGGTTAAACATCTCCGCCACATCGGAGAGGGATTCACCCTTAGCAATACCGGTCGTCGCCGGATCAGTAATGGACATGGCATCCCCCCCCAAGCGGTGCCAGGCACTTTCAAAAGAGAGTCGGGTACGGGTACTGGGTTCATAAAAAGCATTAATCAGAATTTTGCCTTTTAGTGGCAGCGGAAACAGGTTGGGAGTGGTCTCATAGAGCGCAGCAAAACGGCACAATTGAGCAATTTTATAGCGATCAAATTGCCGCGCTGAAACAATGGGGCAACCGGCTAGATCCACTAGTGGTCTAGGATCTTCAATGACCGTATCCTGAAGCTTTTGTGGACGCTCAATACCGTCGCGCCATTTGGCAGGTTTAACCGGTTCACGCAGCATAGGGTGAATTGGGTTCACCAGATTTCTCCTTTTTTCCAATCTCGAATAAATAGGATGAGTAAAATGAAGGGGGCCAGCACCGTAACCGTCAGTGCAGCACCCACTAGCAGGCTTAAAGCTGTGGCAGAGATCATCATCAGACGCCTCTCTCCTCATTTAGGGTATGCCACTCAAAAGTAGCCGGACGTAACCAGCTGGAGAGCAGCACAATCGCCATGGAGACAGCAGTAGAAACTAACGCTGCCACATAGAAGCCAATCTCGAAATAGGCGGTCAGTCCAGCCGCAGTACCCAGCAACATCGCCAATGCTGCCCCAGTGGGATTGGCATACTTCCAATAGAGACCGGCGATAATGGGCCAGATAGTGCTAGCGACAAACGCTCCCATGAAGAACAGCAGCTCGCCCAAGGTAGTCAGGCGAGGTAAACAAAGCAGCCATGTGACAAAACCCAATAGCAAAATAATGCCCTTAGCCACCCGGGCTAGCTCCTGCTCACTGGCCTGAGGGCGTAGATGCCCTTTATAAATATCCTGAGTAATCAAATCAGAGGTCGCCGCCAGCAATGAGTCCAGACTAGAGGCCAATGCGGCGAACACCACAATAAAGACGATAATCGCTCCCCCCAACCCCAGCAGCTCAGCCGCCACCACCGGCCCTACCATGTCCGCAGCAGGGATATTCATTCCCAGAGCTGGCGTCGCCAGGGCAACAAAACCTGCCACTATAGGGATAGGCATCCACAGCAACCCAGCAATCAGGTAAGCACGGAACCCCACGCCCGGGCCAAAGGCAAAGGCGCGGCTCCACCACACGTTGGAGTGGAAGATCTCACCCACGCCAAAGAAGAGATTGTTAAACAGAAACATGATTGCGGCTGGCAACAGAAGATTGAGCAACTCAGGACGCTGCTCCGCCACCCCCTGATGGATAGCCTCAAAGCCAATATCAGTAATGGCAAACCAAGCCAGGATAATAATGCCGATAAGAATCAGAATGGTCTGGATGAAGTCGGTTCCAATGACGGCCCGTAACCCACCCAATAATGTATAGAGCACACAGATGGTCAGAATCACCGTCATACCAATACGGTAATCGATACCACTTAGCGCATTGATCAACACACCACCGGCCATCCCCAAACTGATCAGCCAGCCAATGCCGTAGGCAAACGAAATCACTAAAAAGATACGCCATGCACCCTTGCCATAGCGCAAGCGGATAAAGTCACCACTGGTATAGCCGTTGGGCATCAACTGGCGAATCCGTTGTGCCATGGGAGCAAACAGCAGTAAACCCACTGAACCCAGGGCATAACCCACCATGCCCCAAATCCCCAGCTGTAATGCCAACTGGGGTGCCGCCATGGTGGTATTACTGGTCACCCAGGTCGCCATCGCCGTAGCTGATGCCAATGCCAAGCCCACATTGCGCCCCGCCAACATATAACCATCTAATCCAGCAGCACGCCTACCAAGCCACCAGCCCAACGCTATCCACAACAAGCTGAACAGGCCAATAATCAGCCAGGCAATATCCAGAGGTAACACCGCTTCGCTATTGCCGCTCATTGTCCTTACCCCTGCTCATCCATGTAGCGCACCAGCTCATCCAACATCTCATTGGTATTCATCACTCGGGCATAGCGATCCGTCATAGTGGTGATAGTGGCATTTTGCAGCTCGGGGGTGACCGTCGCCGTTGCATCGCTAATCAAGGTGACATGAAAACCCAAATCACAGGCATCGCGAATGGCGGTAGAGACACACTCATTACTGTAAACCCCCACGATCACCAAGCCGGTGATCTCCAGGTTGCGCAAGATGTATTCAATATTGGTGGCATTAAACACGCCGCTGGCCGTCTTGTTGATGACAATCTCATCCCCTACCGGCGCCACCTGCTCCAGGAACTCTGCCTCTTTGGAACCGGGTGCCGCATGCAATTTCAGACGTTTGTGACCCGGCCCCCGATCCCGCCCATCTTGCGTCAGTGACTGGATACGGGTATGGATTACCTCTAATCCCTGCTCCCGAAAAGCATTTTGTAGCGCCCGAACATTGGGCAGTACTAACTCATCCAGACGGTTAAAGTAGTACTCCTGAGCCTCTTTCGGCACGCCAGACCTGTCGGCATCAGCAAACACACCATAGCCGGGAGCCGCATCCAGATATTGCAGATCGATACAAAGTAGCGCGGTATGGTGCTCACGCAAGGAGTTGTAGAGCGCGGGGGTATCCACCACCAATTCACGGTAGGTATCCGCTAACGGATCGATATCGGTATAGGGGGTTACTTCATCGGTCATGATTGATTCGCCATGTCATAGAGGGTATTCAGCAGCACATTGGCACCATTCACGATATCCTGCCAATCGCTCCACTCCGCCGGGGAGTGGCTGCGTCCACCCTTGCTGGGTACAAATATCAGCCCGGTACGGGCAATAGAGGCCATGATCTGGGTATCGTGGGCAGCACCACTGGCCATACGGGTATGGTTAATGCCAAGCCTGTTGGCCATCTCTTCAATAGTATGGGCAATGCCACCATCGCATTTCACGGCAGGGATCTCGCTCAACACCTCAAAATCAAACATCAGTTGGCGACGGCGAGCAATAGCTGAAAGGGCACAGCGCATCGCCTCCCTGAGCGCCTGTAGCGTGTTGTTATCGATATCCCTAACATCCAAGGAAAATATCGCCTTACCAGGTACCACGTTGGCCGCACCCGGTTGTAATTCAACCCGACCGATAGTGGCGACACTGCGAGGTGAGCCATGCTCTTCAATAATCCGCGGCAGCTCGGTGGAAAATTCAGCCACTCCCTGAAAGGCATCCTGACGCATCTCCATCGGCGTGGCACCCGCATGGGCCGCTGCCCCACTCAAAGTCACATTCCACTTGAACAGGCCATTGATACCCTCCACCACCCCCAGATGCAGTTGCTGGCGCTCTAATACCGGCCCCTGCTCGATATGCAGCTCCACAAAGCCGTGAATGGATTCAGCTTGGCGGGTAGCAGAGAGAGCATCCATAGCGCTCAATCCCTGGCTGGCCATCACCTCACTCAGGGTCTCCCCCTGTAGGTTGTGAGCCGCAAAAATACTCTCCGGGGTCAACAGGCCACACAGTGCGCGGGAACCGAAGATGCCACCGAAGCGTCCCTCCTCATCTGAAAAAGCAATGGACTCCAATGGTCGCAGGATGCGTAGCTGCAACTCTTGGATGCGCCGCAAACACTCCAGGCCTGCCAATACCCCAAGCGTGCCATCCAGATGACCACCGCCGGGTACGGAATCGATATGGGAACCGGTGATGACACTGGCCACATCCTCACGCCAGCCAAGTCTGGCATGAATATTTGCAGCACCATCCTGATAACAATCCAGGCCTGCCTCAGCAATCCGCCCTTTTAACCACGCCCTTGCCTGCATGTCAGCATCACTGAATGCGGGGCGGTAGATCCCCTGATCCTTGCCCCGACCGATCTGTGACAACGCATCGATATCTTGACGCAACCGCTTTGCATCGATACTCAACAACCCACTCATCAGACCGTCGTCCTCCTTGCCCCTCGGATCAATACCACCAGCGTGGTAATAAACATCACGGCACCCAATGCAAAGAAACCCCAGGCACGATTCAAGGGGTGATGCTTCACCTCAACTTTCAGCGTCTCACTCCATGGGCCACCATCAGCGCGCAGCCGATAGTAATACTCCCCATTGGCAAGGCCGCTCAACACACTGGCATGGTCACCTCCGCGATAGAGGGTCTGGGGATTAAGAAACTGGGGCGTCGATGCCTGCTGTAACTCAAACTGACCTCCCTCCCCCTGCCAACGCAATTGAAAATAGCCTGCAGTCGACACATCACTATCACTCAAAAGGGAAGATTGAGCCCAGGACGGGTTCATGATGAGTAACATCAGGAGAAGCATAAGGCAGTCAGCCATCCCCATGAGAGAGCGCTGGAATGGAAAACGCATTGTGCGTGAATAAGAGATCGTACTTTCCTTTAAGGAGGTCAGTTCGTATTGATTGGCCAATAATACTTTTTATTCAAAACAATAGGTCATTGAAAGTCAAGCCTGACTCTCCTTTAACAAGGGGAAATTGGCACAGTATTGCGCTAATTTATGCATAAAATACCTATATTATTGGGAACATAGGATATACAAAAAATTTCAATGCAAAATAATTTAACATTGCACTGCAGTGAAAAATTCAGGGGGATTTAGGCCAAAGGTCTGAAACATCCTAGACGTGAGAAACCCACCTTATATCATGAGCTTGTCATCATTAAGCTAGGGGCAATCTCAGTAGTGCAGTGAGATTCCCACATAAGGGCCTGAGAGGTCGGAAACCTCGTTCGATATGCGGCGATAGCCCAGCATCAAAGAGCCGAATTGATAGTTGAGATGTAATGAGAGATCCTGATCCGAATTAGTAACCCCGTTAAATTTCATAAAGATAGGTTTCCACTCCACTCCCCAATATTTGCTGGGATGGAAATAAATAGGCAACCCCCAAGAGGAACCTGAGTACTGCCCATTACCTCCCAGATAAGCCCTACCAGCAGCGAAGTTCATGCCAAAATGATCGCCGAAGGACATACGATAAAGCAGGTGTAAACGAGAAATACTCATATGGTCAGAAGGGGTGCTCTCCCGATACTCAGTAAAACGTCCCTCTATACCAAAGGCACCATAACCCGCCTCCATCCGCAGATCGACAGCAAAAAGATGCTGCTCCAGCTGCTGTATCGCCAAGTCACTACGGAACAAAGGAATAAGCAACTCACCGGGATTGCGCTCGGATACCCCATACCCCTGCTGCTCCCCCATCGTCCGCTCATTACTCATCTCTCCACCTGCAATTGCCGCCGCTGCAGCCGCATCAATCATAAGCTCGAACACCCCATCCATCAGGCAGTTTGATTTACAGCCCAAACTTGGGGAATGAGTAGCACTCTCTTCCTTTCTATCCGATGATGAGGATTGCTTAGGTGTAGTGGCGCCCCGCTCAAAACTATCCAATTGAGAGGCGAAGGCATTACCACCAATAATGATCATCACAATCATTGACAGGGAAAAAGGGAAAGGGAGTTTCATTCCAGATCCTTTTGGAAAAATTAATGCAGCAAGAAAGACTGCACGGGGTTAAGGACTTACAGCTACTATAGGTACACCACTGCGACTTCGGTATCACTACTGGCCAACCACTGCTCCGCGAGTGCTTCTACACACCCCTCATAACAGCCTGGACTCCCTTCCTCGCAAGCAATGCGCACCGCAATCCCCCAATCATTGAGTAGGGGTAGCGTAGCAATCACCCCTGGCGGCATACCAGGAATCAGAGTGCGACAGGGAGTAGGACGAAACGGCAGCTCACCGTCTGCCTGCAATAATGCCAGTACAGTGTGTCCCTTCCGATGGCGTAGCTGTTCGCAGAGAAAAATCAGGCTGGGTAAGGTTTGTAGGTTGGCAATCAACAGGGAGTGACTGGCACTTTCATCCACTACCAGAGGCTCACCTTGGGGGCCACTTATCTCCAGCGCTTGAGGGAGATCCCCTTGAACCAGTAGTTCAATCCAGCCTGCCGATGGCTCAGCACGCATAATGGGAAAATCACGTTCGCCCCAAATAACCTGCTGTCCAGGACGAGCCTGCTTAGCAATAGCTGGCGCCTTGAGACGTAGATGAGTAAAGCCCCCGAGAGCGGGGGCTTGGAATAAACATTCAACCACTTCCTGCATAATGCTATTTGGCCAGCTGGAATACCACGTCACCACCCACCAGGGTGTAGTGTACCCTTCCCTTCATCTCATGACCCAGGAAGGGATTATTTTTACCACGGCTCACCATGCTAGATTCATTGAGCATCCAATATTCGTCGGGATCGAAGATACAGAGATCCGCATCATCTCCCACCTTCAGCCCACCTCCCGGTATGCCCAATATCTTGGCTGGTACCGCGCTCAGGCTACCAATAATATCGGCCAATGGCATACCCATATCACGCATCCGTAGCGCCAGTGGCAACAACGTATCCAAGGCAGAGATACCAGGTTCGGTCTCGGCAAACGGTGCCAATTTGGCATCCTTATCATGAGGTTGATGATCGGAACAGATCACACCAATAACGCCCCCCATCACCCCTTCTCGCAAAGCGTCACGATCCCGCTCACTACGTAGTGGTGGGTAAACGTGACAGAGACTGTTGAACTCAGCGATGTCAATATGACTCAGGTACAGTTGATGAGCTGCCACATCCGCTGTGACCGGCAAGCCATCAAATTGGGCACGGCTGATCATCTGTACCGCTTTGGCCGTGGAGAGCTGGCTAAAGTGGATACGTACGCCGGTCAATTCCGCCAAGCGCAACAGCTTGGCCACTTCCACCTCTTCTGTACAGGCTGGGCTGCCTTTTAAGCCCATGCGACTACTTACCGCCCCTTCATGAGCCACCGCCCCTTCACTCAACCAGGGATCCTCGGCATGCAGGAACAAAGTCATCCCCATCGTCTCTGCATACTCCATGGCACGGCGAATCACCTGGGTATTCTTGATAGGCAAATGGCCATTACTCAGACCAACACAACCTGCGGACTTGAGGCTGTGCATGGCACTGATCTCTTCCCCTTTCAAACCCTTGGTCAGTGCGCCAATAGGATAAACCCTCGCTAGATTCGCCTGCTCAGTTTTGTGGTGGATCAACTCCACGACGGCGCTGGTATCGATAACCGGCTTGGTATCTGGTGGACAACATAACGAGGTAATCCCCCCCGCTACCGCCGCTGCCGTTTCACTGGCAATAGTACCCTTATGGCTATCACCAGGTTCCCGCAAGTGAGCCTGAATATCCACCAAGCCAGGGCAGACTACCTTACCGCTGGCATCAATGGTCTGTTCAATAACAAAATCTGCCGGAGCGGTGTCTAAGGCCTGTACCTTGCCATTGGCAATAAACAGGTCACAGATCTTATCAATGCCATGGGCAGGATCGATCAGATGACCCCCTTTAATATGAATATTCATTAGGCGGCTCCTCCCGCATCAATCTCAGGACGACCTAGCGTCATCGACATGACCGCCATACGCACAGCAATACCATTGGTCACCTGGGGCAGTATCACCGAGTGGGGGCCATCGGCCACATCCGAGGCAATCTCCACCCCACGGTTAATGGGGCCAGGATGCATTACCGTCACATTGGGCTTGGCTAGCTTAAGACGCTCTTCGGTAAGACCGTAAAGCTTAAAATATTCTGATTCACTGGGGATAAACCCCCCCTGCATTCGTTCCCGCTGCAGACGCAGCATGATAATCACATCGGCATTGCGAATGCCGGCATCCATATCGTGATAGACATGGGCACCCAGCGCCTCAACATCGCGAGGAATCAGAGTGCGAGGACCCACCACCCGCACCTCGGTCACCCCCAGGGTAGTCAGCGCATGAATCTGTGATCGGGCCACCCGAGAGTGGAGGATATCGCCAACAATGGCCACCGTCAGCGGTGCAAACTCTCCTTTCTCTTTGCGGATAGTAAACATATCCAGCATCCCCTGAGTAGGGTGTGTGTGGCAGCCATCCCCGGCATTAATCACGCTGATATGGGGCGCCACATGCTCGGCAATAAAACGTGCCGCACCACTGCTGGCATGGCGCACCACAAACATATCGATGCCCATCGCCTCCAGATTGTGCAGCATATCCAACAGACTCTCCCCTTTGGAGGTGGCAGAGGTTTTGATATCCATGCTCAATACGTCGGCAGAGAGGCGCTGTGCTGCCAATTCAAAGGTAGAGCGGGTACGAGTACTGGGCTCGAAGAACAGGTTACATACTGTTTTTCCCCGTAGCAGCGGGACTTTCTTCGCCTTGCGTGCCCCTACCTCCAGAAAGCCCTCGGCGGTATCCAGAATATCCACCAGCATCTGTCGCTTCAGCCCTTCGATGGTAATGAAGTGGCGCAGCTTGCCCTGTTCGTCCAGTTGTATTCTTTTGCTCATAGTGACTCGATGATCTTCATAGAGAGTTGTTCAGGACCGCTTAGCTTGATTTGCTCATGGCTATCCAGCTCAAGCTCAACACCTACCACATCAGCTTGGATCGGCAGTTCACGGCCATTGCGCTCCGCCAATACTGCCAGAGTGACCGAAGCGGGACGGCCATAATCAAAGATCTCATTGAGGGCCGCCCGGATGGTACGGCCGGTATAGAGCACATCATCCACTAATACCAAATGCGCCCCTTCTACCTCAAAAGGCAAGTGGGAAGGCTTTACTTCCGGGTGCATGCCAACCCGGGTAAAATCATCCCGATAGAAGGAGATGTTGAGGCTGCCCAGTGGACTTTGCAGGCCCAGCTCTTTGTGTAATTGCTCCGCCACCCACACTCCACCGGTATAGATGCCGATCATCTGGGGGTCTTCGATGTTGTATTTCGAAAAATGGGCCTGCAGTTGTTCGCCCATAGTAGCCAGCAGTTGCGGGATATTGAATTGATCTGTCATGGGTTTTGATCCAGCCAGGTTTGAAGTATCAGTTGTGCGGCGACCCGATCGATCACCCCTTTATCCTTTTTGGCACGTCCAGGCATGAGGCTGAGTTCTGCCTCTCGAGAACTCAGCCGCTCGTCCACATAGTGGACCTGCAGCCCGTACCGACCATGAAGTTGATTGCCGAAACGGGTAATTGCCGAAGTAAGTGAGTGCTCACTGCCGTCCATATTCTTCGGCATACCCACCACAAATAGGGTGGGCTGCCACTCTTTAATCAGCCGCTCCACCGCTGACCAATCAGGCTTGCCCTGATCCGCCTTGATGGTCTCCAGGGGGGACGCTGTGCCAGTAATCGTCTGTCCTACTGCAACACCGATTCGGGCACGGCCATAGTCAAACGCCAGCACTTGGGCCATCAGGCATGACCTACATCGTGGGAGATGCTTTTCAAATCTACCCCTAGCAGTTTGGCCGCTCGCTCCCACCGTTCACCAGCAGGAATATCCCATAGCTGATCCATGTCTGCAGAGACGCTGAGCCAGGCGTTTTGGCTCATCTCCTGCTCGAGCTGCCCAGCCCCCCAACCGGCATAACCCAGCGCCACCAGATAATGATCTGGGCCTTGGCCTTCAGCAATGGCAGTAATAATATCGCTGGAGGTAGTCAATGCCAGCTTGTCATTCAAGGGCAGGGAAGATTTCCACTCACCGTGTGGGGTATGTAGTACAAAACCGTGCTCTGGCTCCACAGGGCCACCCAGATAGACGGGAATCTCATCAAGGTTTTCCACCACATCGCCAATGAGTACGCCTTTATCCACCTGTTCCACCACTTCTCGAAAACTGATTTCGATAGGAACGCTGAGAATCAAGCCCATGGCGCCTTCTTCATTATGCTCACAGATATAGGTGACAGTACGGGAAAAATTCTGATCCTCCAGAGTAGGCATGGCGATCAGTAGATGATTTTTAAGAGAGGAATGCATAGTCATTATGGGTATATATTAGCTTGAATCGGCTGGACGATCTATCTGCGAGAATAATTTCTATTGGGTGGCTAAGCCACCGCTCTGAAACTGCCAGGTGCGGATAATTGCCAGTACATCGGTTTCTTTCTTCAGCTCTGGAGGAAAAGGGGCAAAGGGGGCGGCAAGCCGCACTATACGTATCGCGGCATCGTCCAACACTCGTTTACCGGAGCTGCGCAGTACCTTGATCTCCTGCACGCTGCCATCGGGGCGAATATCCACCTCCATGATCAGATTACCGTAGATACCTTGTCGGCGTGCCACATCCGGGTAGTTAATATTGCCAATATGCTCTACCTTCTCCTGCCAAGCAGTCATATAAGCCGCGGCAGTATACTCCTTGGTCGCCGCATGGATAAATTTCTTACGAGGGGTCTTGGAGTAGTTCTCCCACGCCTGACTCACTTCCGCATTCAGGCTGGCAATCTCTTTACTACGCTGGATCAACTGCTGTGCGGTCAAGCCTTTCAACGCCTCCGGCTCTTCGACCTGCTGTTTCTTCAATTCTGCCAGCTCATCCACTAGCTCACTTAACTGCTCCTGTACCGGCTTGGGATCACTGGCAGAGACCATCTCTACCTGCTGTGCCGGTGCAGGATTGGGGTTATCGCTAGGCAACTCTGACGGCGGTGGCGCTTTGGGGCGGGTCTTCTGCTCCACATTACCGCCCCCCTCCTGGCTCACCTGGGCCAGATAATCCGCATCGTTCTCTTTGCTCTCAGCATTATTCTGGATGAAGATCACCTCCATGTCGGTAAGGGGGGCAGCGTCATTGAGCTCAAACTCAAACACCACGCCAAGCACCAGCACCAAATGCACCACCAGCGCCACAAACATTGTGAAGCCAAGTCGATCCGAGGACTTGATGGGTACTGCCTTAACCGCCTGTTCCGCCATTATTCCGCTTTTCAACCTTATCAATCATTGCAGCGGCAATCATGCCACTGATCACGCCAAAACCCAATGCTGCCGTCAGCAACAGCGGCAGTAATTTAAAGAGTGCCGGGTGGGGAATCAACAATAGGTAAGCGGCACTAAACTGTCCCAACATATGGGCCTGCGCCGCCAATACACTATAACCAATCGCCCCTAACCCCCAACCTGGCAGCCGCTGACTCACCATATAGGCTAACCCCATCGCCGAAATACTGGCCAAAGCCCCTGCCAAACTCAGCATAAAGGTGGGCGTCAAAAAGGTGCCAATCAACAGGCTGCCCACCAGTACCCGCAACATCGCCACCCATGCCGCATCCCGCCAGCCGTAGAGCATCAACACGGCCACCACAATAACATTCGCCAACCCCGGTTTGATGCCGGGTAACGGGCTCGGTAATGCACTCTCAATGATATGGATGGTAATGGCCAGCGCTGCCCACCAAGCAATACGGTAATCACTAGGCTCGGTCTGAAGCTGTCGGCTCTCGGTATCAGAAGTTGATGGAATCAAAACGCTGTTCACCACCCAGAATTGCGATACTTACCCGGTTGGGCAAACAACTAACCACCTCTCCCCCCTTACTGATCCAGCCACTATGAACACACTGCTTACTTTGGCAAGCAGACTCTACAAAGCGGATCTTACCATCCAGCACCTCAAGAATACTCATCCCCAACTCCCCGGGTATTTCAATGGTGCGGGGTTGGTGCAGGCTAACCAGCTCTAACTGCTCCCCTCCCACCAGAATACGGGCATACTCGCCCGCTCGTTGATCTCCCCATAAGGTATAGTAGAGCCAGGGCAACATTAGCAGGGTGACCAGCAGCACCAAATAGTCGCCGCGACGCAACATTACTGAAGCACCTCAACAGGTGGAGTGGGTGAAACTTCAAAATGCACCCGCTGCTGCATCGCCCGGGTCATCTGAATATTACCCTGCGTATCGATCACCATTACCTTGTCCAGCCCCATATCGCTAGCTACTTTCTGCCACGCTTTGGGGCCAGCGACCAACAGTGCCGTAGCCGCTGCATCTGCCACCGCGGCCTCGTTATACAAGATAGTCACCGAGCTGAGTCCCTCAGCAGGATAGCCGGTGGCAGGGTCGATAATGTGGTGATAACGGTGCCCTTGGTAATCAAAATAGCGCTCGTAGTCACCCGAGGTGAAGACGCTCTCATCACCGCTCACCTCCACGGAGGCAATCAGCCCTTCACCACGGGGATCACGGATGCCGATACGCCATGGCCACCCTTCTTTGTCACCAATAGCCCGCAGATCTCCCCCCGCATTGACGATAGCATTGGTAAAGCCCATCGCCTGCAGCTGCTCAATAGCACGATCCACCGCATACCCCTTGGCAAATCCGCCAAAATCGAGATGCAAGTTAGGATTATTGCTATGGACAATACCCTGCTCGACCACCAAGTCCTCCATATGAGGAGCATGGGCAAGAAACTCCGCTAACTGATCGGCAGATGGTGGCTGAGTGGCATTAGTAAGACTATCGGAAAACCCCCACATCTGTACCAACTTACCGACACTCGGGTCAAAACGACCACCACTGGCATGGGAGAGCTGGATCGCTTTGGTAAGTAAGGGCTGAATGGTTGGTGGTACTGGCACTTGCTCCCCGGCGGCCAGCTGGAGGTTCAATCCGGCGAGGTCTCCCCCCTTATCCCAAGCGTGCCACTGGCGATGCCACTGCTGGAACTGCTGCCCCAGCGTGGTAATTGCCTGAGCTGCCCCCTGCTCATCATCAGTCCAGATCACTACTTCTACCAGGGTACCGAAGACATACATCTGCTGCTTATGACTATGACCGCTCGGGCGATCACATCCCGCCAGCAGGATGACCAGCAGAAAAAGGGGTAGCAATCGTATCACTGAGCAGATTCCAGGCGCTTTTCGATAGCATCCATCAACGTTGCACTGATATTAATACCATATTGCTTATCCAACTCACGGATACAAGTAGGACTGGTCACATTGATTTCAGTCAGGTAGTCGCCAATCACATCCAGACCAACAAAGATCAACCCCTTCTCTTTCAGGGTAGGCCCCACCTGCTGACAGATCCAACGATCCCGCTCACTCAGCACTACCCCTTCACCACGGCCACCCGCCGCCAGATTAGCACGCACCTCGCCCTTCGCTGGAAGGCGGGCCAGAGCATAGGGGATTGGCTCCCCATCCACCATCAGAATGCGTTTATCCCCTAAGGTGATCTCAGGAATAAAACGCTGCGCCATAATGTAACGGTGACCATGAGCCGTCAGCAGCTCGATGGTCACTCCAATATTGGCATCACCGCTGCGCAGGCGAAATACCGAACTCCCTCCCATCCCCTCCAGGGGCTTAAGGATAATATCGCCATGTTCAGCCAGGAAAGCACGCAGCTGATCATCACGGCGACTCACCAGCGTTGGTGGAGTACATTGATTAAACCAAGCGGTGTAAAGCTTCTCATTGGCATCCCGTAGCGACTGAGGCTTGTTAACCACCAGCACGCCCGTCGCCTCAGCCCGCTCCAACAGGTAGGTAGCGTAAATATATTCCGTATCAAAAGGGGGATCCTTACGCATCAGAATCACATCCAATGCGGAGAGCGGCTGCTCCACGCCATCCCCCAACGTAAACCAATCACTACGATTGTCGTGTACATGCAAAGGATGCATGCGCCCGTAGGCCTCACCATCCCACAGAGAGAGGTCATTCATCTCCATATAATAGAGTTCATAACCCCGGGCCTGTGCCTCCAGCAGCATGGCAAAGCTACTGTCTTTATAGGTTTTGATAGACTGAATAGGGTCCATCACAATCCCCAACTTGATCTGCTCAGCCATGTTGATGAATCTCCCTTGCCGCCGCCAACATTGCCAGACGAGCAATCACGCCATAGGTATAAAAGCGGTTGATATTGGCATCGGGGTCCTCTTCTCTGTCAGGCGTGGTACAAGGCTCTGCAAAAGCGAGCGGCTCAAAGTGCATGCCAGGCGCATTCAGATTCTCCCGAGCACCACGTCCCTTGTGTACCCGATAAAAACCACCCACCACAAAATGATCCAGCATATAGATAACCGGCTCAGCTACCGCCTCTTCCCAGGTCTCATAGGTATAAACCCCTTCCTGAAGAATCACCTGAGTCACCTCCTGACCACCCTTGGCAGACGCCATCTTGTTACGCTGCTTACGGTTCAGCTCTACCAGCTCTTCCGGACTCTCAACTGACATGACCCCCATGCCATAGGTACCCGCATCCGCCTTTACAACAATAAATGGCTTATCGGTTAGGCCATACTCATCATATTTGAGCTGGATAGCCGTAAACAGTGCCTTGGCATTCTTCAGCAGGCAATCTTCACCTTCACGCTTTTTAAAACTGATCTCACCACAGTTACGGAACAGAGGTGAAATCAACCAGGAGTCAATGCCCACCAAATCAGATAACTCTTCAGACACATCACGGTAATGAGCAAAGTGGCCTGACTTAAGTCGGTTGGACCAACCTAGCGCCAGAGGGGGAATAATATGCTGCTCGATACCCACCAAAATATCTGGATGACCGTCTGAAAGGTCGTTATTCAGCACCACAACACAAGGATCAAAACCCTCTACCCCAACCCTTCCTCCAGTACGTTTCAGGGGCTCAAGAGTAATAACGCCACCCGATGGCAGATCAAAATCAGTCGGTTTCTCCAGATCCTCCAACAATGAACCCACACGCACCTCAAATCCAGCCGAGCTGATAATTTTCACCAACGTTGCCAGACTCTCCAAATAAAAGAGGTTACGGGTATGATTTTCGGGTACCAGGAGAATGCGTTGGCTCGTGGGACAAACCCGCTCTACCGCCGATTGCACCGCATGAATACAGAGCGGAAGAAAAGCACTATTCAGGTTGTTAAATCCAGCGGGAAAAAGATTGGTATCCACTGGCGCCAACTTAAAGCCGGCATTACGCAGATCCACCGATGTATAAAATGGTGCCGGGGTCTTCAACCACTGGGCACGAAACCACGCCTCTATCTCCGCTTGGTGAGCTAGCAGGTGGCGTTCAATATGTTGAAGTGGTCCCGTCAGCGCTGTAGTTAGGTGGGGGACACTGGCGTGCTGTTGAGCTTTCATCTAAATTCCTTCGTCTCATTTAGCATTCGATTGATGAACACCTAAAATGTTACAAACTCCCGCCAGTTTACCATGAAATACACCGACGCAATTTGCCCTCCCAGAGTTAACAGATAAAAATGTCTGAAAACGAGTAAAACCGTGTTATCTTTATTTTTATATGATAAAAAGTCTGGCACGGATCTGGCCGTTATACCTAAAAATTCGGGGTACTGGGTGACCATTTTCCTTGGTGTGACGATATAAAAAGAAAACAAGGGCAAAATCGTGGCTGATACAAGCGAATTCCAGAATGTCAAAGTGATGGTAATCGACGACAGTAAAACCATCCGCCGCACTGCAGAGACACTGCTGAAAAAAGCAGGCTGCGAGGTTATCACCGCAATAGATGGTTTTTCCGCACTGGCAATGATTACCGACCATAAGCCAGATATCATCTTTGTGGATGTCATGATGCCACGACTGGATGGCTATCAAACCTGTGCACTCATCAAGCATAACCACATCTTCAAAAAAACACCGGTCATTATGCTAACCAGCAAAGATGGCCTATTTGACCGTGCACGTGGTCGTATCGTCGGGTCAGACCAATATCTCACCAAACCCTTTACCAAAGACGAACTGCTGGATGCAGTACGTCAGCACGTTACCGAGGTAAATGGAGAATGAAACTTTTTCAGCTCCTCAAACAGGTCGCTGAACAGGCCCAGGAAAATGCCACCCCACTCCCACAGCCGGAACAGTTACGGGAAATATGGCATGGTATCAGTTACAGCTTCGGTGAATTCACCCTGCTCTCACCTCTGGCTGAGGTCAGTGAAATTGCACCCTGCCCGCAAATCTCACTGCTCCCTGGTGTAAAGCCCTGGGTACGTGGTGTCGCCAATGTGCGCGGTAGCCTCATCACCGTCATCGACTTAGCGGCCTATTTGGGGTTGCGCCCTCCGCAAGTCCATCAAAACTGTCGAGTACTGGTCATTAACCAGCCGGGGCTAATGGCAGGGGTGCTAGTAGACGAAGTACATGGCCTTCGACACTTTGACTTTGCTGATCGCATAGAGCAACTGCAAATTGAAGAGACAGCGCTCACCCCGTATATTAAGGGTGGATTTCCTGAACAAGGACAACAACGCTTAGTGCTTAGTCTGTTCGACTTGGCTGAGACCCAAGAGTTTTTAAACATAGCAGCCTAATGGCACAGAAATACAACAAATTACCATAACAGTACTGCCGATAAATGAGGCTTGGAGCCGATAAATGAAATTACCAGAAATGAACCTTAAATCCAGTTCCAACAAACAGATCACCTACATCATTGTGATACTGATTACCCTGGTGATTCTACTGGGCATTCTCTTTGGCTACTCGACCATCAAAGCCCAGCACGATAAGGAGTACATCAATCTTGCAGGTGAACAGCGACTGCTTTCACAGCGCATTCTGAAATACGCCACCTCTGCCTCACAAGCCAATGTAGAGGCTTTTGCCAAGCTGAAAGAGACCCACGATCTATTCCAATCAGCCCTGGATAAACTCCGTAACGGAGACCCAAGTACCGGTCTACCACCCTCCCCCAAAGAGGTGCAGGACAAATTAGACCGCTTGGTCAAAGAGTGGGAAAGATTCAGCACCAATGTTGATACCGCCCTAGCAGCAGAAGGTACAACCCGCATGCTGAGCGAGTTTATCAAAGCACTGACCGATCTCATGCCCCAGGTGCGTGAGACCTCCAACCAACTGGTGGATAACATGGTTGATGCCGGCTACCGCCAAAAACAGATCCAACTGGCCGCTCATCAGGTTACCCTGGCACAGCGTATCGAATTCAGTTTGATCAAAATGGTACAAGGTGGCAGTGAAGCTGCCGCAGCCGCAGAGCAGTTCAAAACGGATGTTACCGCTTTCGGTGATGTACTAAACGGGATGCGTGAAGGCGATTCCGCACAAGGTATTAGCCGCATACGCAATGATAAGGCAGTAGAGTTGCTGGATAACCTGCAACTGATGTATCAAGCGATCGATGATCTCTCCAAGCGTATCCTGGAACGCACACCACAACTGTTTAAAGCTCAAGTGGCTGCCAAAACCATGTTCACCGAAGCCGACGTACTGCTTCAGGTGAGCAGTGATCTACTGCGCAGCTACATTGGCCTAAGCAAAAGCAGTACTCGCGCCACCGTGGAAAACCTCAGCTTCGCTATTGCCTTCGCAGCTCTGGTAGTGCTGTGCTGGTTAGGCTACACCCTGATTCAAGATGCCCGCCGCCGTATCCAGGCTACCGCTGAAGAGAACCGCAAGCATGAAGAGGCGATTCAGCGCCTACTAGATGAAATCAGCGGTCTGGCAGAAGGTGATCTGACCGTGCAGGCCACGGTTACCGATGATTTTACCGGCGCTATTGCGGAACAGATCAACTACGTAGTAGGTGCGCTACGCGGCTTGGTCAATACCATTAATGACACTGTGGTACAGGTCTCCGCGGCTGCCACCGAAACCCAAACCACGGCCATTCACCTAGCGGATGCAACAGACCATCAAGCTCACCAAATCTCCACCGTAGTGACCGCTATCAATGAAATGGCAACCTCAATCGAAGATGTATCCGGTAATGCCCACAACTCTTCCTCCGTGGCACAGAAATCGGTAGAGATCTCCAAAGATGGGGTAAAAGCGGTGCATGACTCCATCAATGGTATGGAGCGTATCCGTGAACAGATTCAAGAAACCTCCAAGCGTATCAAACGCCTGGGCGAAAGCTCACTGGAGATCAGTGAGATTGTTGAACTGATCAATGACCTGACAGACCAAACCAATATTCTGGCGCTGAATGCCGCCATTCAGGCCGCCATGGCCGGTGATGCCGGTCGAGGCTTTGCTGTTGTTGCCGACGAAGTGCAACGCTTGGCGGAACGCTCCACCGATGCCACTAAACAGATCGAAGCACTGGTAAAAACCATCCAAAGCGATACCAGCGAAGCAATCGCCTCTATGGAACGCAGTACCAGCGAAGTGGTAACGGGCACCAAGTTGTCACAAGCGGCAGGTGACACCCTGACAGAGATCGAAAATGTCTCCAATGAGCTAAATGACCTGAGCCACAACATTTCCGTTGCCGCGGCTCAACAGAGTAGTGCCGCCAATAACATCTCTGAAACCATGAACGTGATCCAGGACCTGACCACTCAGACTGCAGCGGGTACCAACCAAACCTCTGCCTCTATCAGCAACTTGGCAGATTTGGCTCACGAACTTCGGGGCTCTGTTGCTGGCTTTAAATTGCCCAACAGCTAAACCGAGAAAATGAACGGTAACCCACAGCTTGAATATGTTATCCCTGCAGACCATGTCACATAAACCTGGCTGGATGAATGAAATAGAGGAGATGGACGACCTGGAATTCCAACGCTGGAGCCGCTTACTAAAGCAGCGCACCGGCATGGAAATCCGAAACAGCCGTAAATCTTTCCTCTCCACAGGGATACGCCTGCGTATGCGCGAGTTGGGGTTTAACAGCTATAACCAGTATTACCATCACCTGCTCTCCGGCAGAGAGGGTAAAGTGGAATGGACGACGCTGGTAGATCGTCTCACCATTCACGAAACCCGCTTCTATCGTCATGCCAGTTCTATTGAAATACTGACAGAGCGTTTTCTCCCTGGCTATCTGAAAGCCAATGCGGAGAAGCGCCATATCCAGGCATGGAGTGTTGGCTGCGCAACTGGTGAGGAGAGCTACACTCTGGCGATGGTACTGGACGACTACCTGCAGAGGCACCACACACGCGCTTACTATGGCGTAGTGGGTAGCGACATCAGTCTACCGGCGCTGGCAACAGCCCGAAAGGGTATCTATGACGCCCGACGAATCAAACTGCTACCTACACCGTTGCAACAGCACTACCTCACCCCTCTCGAAGATGGCCGCTATGCGGTTAAAGAGACCCTGCGCAAACGGGTTTGCTTCAACATGATCAACCTTCTGGAAATGGAAGATAGTGTCAGTCATGAGATGGATATCATCTTCTGCCAGAACGTATTGATCTACTTCGATACCCCACTACGCCACACCATCCTCAACAAACTCATTGAAAACCTCAGTCCTGGGGGGCTACTGGTTATTGGTGTAGGCGAAGCATTGGAATGGAAACACCCACAGATGAAACGGCTCGTCGGCATTGATGCCCTTGCTTACACAAAGGAGAGCCTTGATGGCTAGAACTGACCACGATTTCAGTGGCTTGGCATGGGTTAAGGGCGAAATTGAAGAAACCCTTAAGCAGGCTCGCATCGCACTTGAAGAGTATGTCAACAATCCCAATGACATCACACAACTGCGCTTTTGTACCACCTACCTCCATCAGGTACGCGGTACCCTGAAAATCCTTGAACTCTACGGCGCAGAACTATTAGCCGAAGAGATGGAACTGGTTGCCCAAGCTTTACTCGATGAGAAGATCAGCCAACGCGATGATGCCTATGAGGTACTACTGGGCGCTATCATGTCAATGCCCACCTATCTTGAGCGTATTGCTGCCGGGCAGTCTGATATTCCGATCATTCTGTTACCGCTCCTGAATGACTTACGCTCCAGCCGTGGCCTGAACCTGCTCAGTGACAACGCTCTATTCAACCCAGACCTGAATGTTTCAGCCCCCAGCCATCCCGCTGAAGTCAGTCAGAAACAAGATGAATTGGGTCTACGCAAACTTCGCCAGCAATTCCAAACCCATCTGGTTGCTTGGTACCGAAGCACTAAAGAGCTTCAGCCGCTGGCCAACATGTCCAAATTACTGCAGGAGATTGAAAACCACCAATCAAATAAAAATGCGCAGGTATGGTGGGTCTCCCGTGGATTATTAGAGGCCATTCGTAGCGGTGGTATCGAGCTGGGTATCTCAATCAAAACCCTGTTAGGACGCATCGACCGAGAAATCAAACGCTTAATTGACGAAGGCGATCAATATGATGCCAAACAGGCAGAAGAGCTAACCAAAAGCCTACTGTTCTATATCGGTCACAGTGAAACCACGGACCCGTTGGTCGAAGACATTAAGCGTACTTTCAATCTTGAACGCCTTCTACCTAGCGACCATGAACTGGCAGATGCCCGCGATAATCTGAGCGGCCCCGACAACCAGCTGCTGAACACCGTCTCCTTGGCACTCCAGGAAGAGCTGCTGAAAATCAAAGAGACTCTCGACCTGTTTGTGCGTAACCCCGACGCGGTCCAACTGGATATCGAAGAGATGGGTACCAATCTGCGTCAGGTGGGTGATACCCTCGGCATGCTTGGCCAAGGGGTACTACGCAACCGTATTATCGACCAGACCGAGATCCTCGCAGCACTGGTAGATGAAGAGGGCAAGCTCAACGACACTGAATTGATGAAAATCGCCAGTGCCCTACTCTCCGTAGAATCCTCCCTTGCTTCACTGGCCGACCAGGAAAAGATCACCGTCGGTGAACAAGACGGCATTGAAGGGGTAGATCAAGATGGTGAATATTACCAGCTGATGCATGACGTAGTGCGGGAAGCGCTACAAGATATCAGCCAAGTGAAAAGCGTAGTATCACGCTTTGCTGAATACCGGGATGACAACACCCTGCTGGAAGAGGTACCACTACTCCTTACCCAAATAAAAGGTGGCCTGCTAATTCTCGGCATTAAACAACCGGTCCAGCTACTGGAAGAGATCAATCAACTGATCAACAACAACCTACTGAGTGGCCAGGATCACCTGGACCCCCAGAATGTGGATCTGTTAGCCGACACCATCACGGGTATTGAATATTACCTTGAAGCATTAGTAGAACAGCGTAAGGATCGCCCGGAAATTCTCGGCTTTGCCGAACACAGTCTGGCGGCCCTGAAGCGGGAAATCAAACCCCTTGAGCAGCATGCAGCCACTCAGCTCAGCACCCCACAGTCTACTCCCTATGTTCAGGATGAAGATCTGGATGAGATGTTGGACATCTATCTGGAAGAAGCCGAGGAAGAGCTGCAAAACATCCAACAGCAACTGGAAATCTGGCAAGACAACCAACAAGATCTGCAGGCACTAAATACCCTGCGCCGCGCTTATCACACCCTCAAAGGAAGCGGCCGACTGGTGGGTGCCGGCGAGATTGCCGAATTTGCCTGGTCTATCGAAAACCTCCTTAACAAGGTGATTGGTGAAACCCTCCGTCCCTCTCAGGCACTCTTTGAAATACTCAACCTGAGTGTGGCAATGCTGCCAGAACTGATCGCCTCACTGCACAGCAAACAGCCCCATAATCTGGATGTGGATGGACTGATTGCCCGCGCTGATGCCTTGGCTGGCGATAAACCTACCAGCGGCCGTATTACCGCTCCTATTACAGCAACGGAAAATGAGACAGTAACCACGGTTGCAGAACCTGAAGCCGAAGCCGAAGCCGAAGCCGAAGCCGAAGCCGAAGCCGAAGCCGAAGCCGAAGCCGAAGCCGAAGCCGAAGCCGAAGCCGAAGCCGAAGCCGAAGCCGAAGCCGAAGCCGAAGCCGAAGCCGA
>JBNKQQ010000075.1:0-22779 GCA_050295955.1 Thiohalomonadales bacterium | reverse complement strand
CCTCCTTGGTGTCAATTATAAAAGCATTTTTCTTAACAACCAGATTCAAGAGTTTCAGATTTGATTGTTTTAAAAACATCTTTAGTACATCCATTTATACATTTCCAGGAGGGATCACCACCATCATCTATACTTTGAAATATTGCGCCTTTTAAACCTGGCATCGATGCTTTGGTGCAATCAACAATAGTATGCTCGCTATTCTTGGAAAGCGAACACTCTTTATATATCGCATAATCAACATCCTTAGACTCACCGTTCTCGAAGAATCCAGTTATTGTGACATCTGCAGAAAAAGCTTTGGAACCGACCAGAAATAGACACCAAAATAGATATATACGTTTATTAGAAAAAAATTGTTTTTTGTCGATTAATATTTTTATTTTCATAAAAAATCTATCTCGTAGTTCAATCTGAATATCAATAGAGTGCCTAACGTTTTAGCTGTGGGGCCGCCAACCGCAGAGGGAGGCACGACCGGTGCGGTTGGTGGTCCCTACTAGCGTATGGTTAGGCACTGTATAAAGATTAGATCCCCAATACTGCAATGTACTCATGCCTATTAAGAGCCTCACTTGACCAAGATATTAACTCTTTATTCATTTCGATGAGCTTATGTTTACTTTCTTCAAAGTTATTTTGGAATCTATCTCTAGTGCCACCGAATACGAACCCAACTTTACCCAAAATTTCTTCGATTGTTTCACTTTTACTCAAAGTTGAATTTAGATCTTCTAATTCATTAATTATTTTGATCCACTCAGACTTAGAGGCATCATTCATACCGTAGTGATCATATCCGTCAATACACCTTTCGAATATTGGCTCAATAAACCCAAATGCTTCTTCATCAAAAAACAGGCTTCCTTCTTGCCAATGCTTCATCTGATATTTTCCAGGAGCTATTTCTATATAACATGTTCCTTCAAGCTCCGATTTATCATGAATTATTGCTATCTCTTCCATGCTATTCTTCTCTGCCTAACGCTGAGCTGTGGTGACCACGGCGTGAACCCACTTGAAGCACGCCTGACAAGCGAAACCACAACTGTAAAATGCAAAGTACGCGGTAGTGGGTCACTACGAGCGTAGTGTTAGGAAACATCACTTCTGGCATTCCTGGACTAACTTTGAAAGATTCTCTTTTAAGGTTTTAATTGCCATGTTTATCTCAGTGCTTTTATTCATAATCTTTGCCAAAAGCTCTTTTCTCTCACCTTCGGTAGGTGGTCTAGAAATATTCGCTTGCAAAGATAGCTCTCCATAGCCCTGACAAATCTTTATTAGCGCAATAGCTTCTTCGTACAGTGATGGAGCATAGAAAGAGAACAGCATGTCAATTTCCTCAAATGGAATTCGCCCAGTAACACTTTCTTTAGGTTCAATACCAGTGAGTAAATACGTCGTATCATTACCAACATACTTTCTGAACTTAACATCAATTTCAGTCAAAAGTTCATGGGCCTTCTCTATTTTCTCTATTTGTCTATTACTATGAAGCTGCTTCTTTTCATAAGAAATACGTTGATGATTTGTAAGGATTGTAGCAAGCCCACCTAGAGCCACACCTAGTAAGGTCCCTATTATTCCAATCCATGATTCCATAATGTTTCCTAACTATTAGTAGACCCCAAAATGGGGTAATTAATTACCCCATTTTGGGACAATCCACTCATCAATATGTATAGCAACTTTCTACCAGTGATTATTTCCGTATTTTTCATATGAACTTGAATACTTATATAAACAAATAGTTAGAATTAATCCACAAACATATTGATCTCATAATTTGATTTTAGCCTAACATCAAAGAGGGGAAAATACACCAAATTGTCCTTTTAGCCGCCTTGCAGATCTGCGGCAACCATTGCACTGTATGTATATACACATCAGGATTCTCACTTATGGATAAGTCAGTCCATCAATCACCCTTTCTCAATCAAGTACGTAATGCCATTCGTTTACGCCATTACAGTATTCGCACTGAGCACGCTTACATCGGATGGATTAAGCGCTTTATTCGCTTTCATCACTACCGTCACCCCACAGAGATGGCAGAAGCAGAGGTTACTCAGTTTTTAACCCATCTTGCGGTTGTAGGCGATGTATCCCCTTCAACCCAAAACCAAGCTTTTAATGCGCTTATTTTTGCGCTTATTTTTCTTTATCGTGTGGTACTCGAATAACCTCTAGCTAAATTGGATAATACAATTCGTGCTAATAAAAAGAAGAAACTGCCTGTTGTTTTAACAAGAGAGGAGATATCCAGGCTGTTATTTCATTTGGAAGGGGCTTATTGGCTTGCAGGGTGTTTGCTATATGGATCAGGTTTACGTTTAATGGAATGCCTTCGTCTTAGAGTAATGCATTTGGATTTTGACCATAAAGCTATTTTAATCATAGATGGCAAGGGCAAAAAAGACCGTGTAGTTACTTTGCCTGATGATCTAATCAAGCCGCTACAGCAACATCTTTCATCCGTTAAAATGACCCATGAAAAAGATTTGTCGGAGGGTTATGGTGAGGTTTATCTTCCCCACGCATTGGCCAAAAAATATCCAAATGCACCTAAAGAGTGGGCAATGCAGTAATTAGCCCGCTTAATGGCTTACTTTAGAGTATAAATTATACGATCGCCTCTTCACACACCTGGACCAACTCCACCTTTTCCAACCCATACCGCTCCAACTTATTCCGCAGGCCAACCCGAGACAAGCCAAGCTCCTTTGCAGCTCGGCTCTTGTTCCAGCGATGCCGGATAAGCGCACCTTTTACAATGCGGGCTTCTAATGCTTCCATGCGATCTTTTAAGGTACCATCCAGGTCTGCAACTAAAGCGGTTTCCACTTCTTGGCCCTTGGGTGCCGCATGTAGCACCTTTGGAGATAGTAAATCTGCCCCCAGTTGTTTGCTCCTTGCCATTACCAGCATGTGTTGAATTTCATTTTGTAGTTCTCGCACATTGCCTGGCCAGTGGTAGTGCTGCATACAGGCGATGGCTTCGTCGCTAAAGCCTTGCACCTGCTTTCCCAGTTGATTAATTGCAACTTCAAGTAGAGAGCGTGCGACGACGGGGATGTCACTACGGCGTTCCCGTAGTGCAGGCATGTCGATGGTGACTGAGGTTAAACGATAATATAGGTCTTCGCGGAAACGTCCTGCACGCACATCTTCTTCTAAGTTTCTGTTGGTAGCAGCGATCACTCGCACATTGACTTTGCGAGTCGTGCTACAACCCAAGGGGCGGATCTCCCCTTCTTGTAATACTCGCAGTAGTTTTACTTGGAATGCGGGTGAGACTTCACCAATTTCATCGAGAAATACTGTTCCACCATCAGCGCGCTCAAAGAAACCAATGCGGTCTTCTATCGCTCCGGTAAAGGCGCCTTTTTTATAACCGAACAGTTCGCTTTCTAGCAACTCATCGGGTAGCGCACCACAGTTTTCCACTACAAAAGGTTTGTCCCAGCGCAAGCTGTTGTAATGTAGTGCACGGGCTGCCAACTCTTTACCGGTACCTGACTCACCGGTAATCAATACCGAGATATCAAAGGGTGCGACCTGCAGTAGCTTGTCACACACCTCATCCATAATGCTGCCTTCACCACGAATGATGCCGTCACTATATTGCGGTGGATTCAGTTCACGTTTTTTAGGAGCTGCTTTTAGCTCAATGGTAAGCAGCTCTTTTTCCCGTTGTAGATGGAAAAGCTGTACAGCATTTTTTAGGGTTAGGATCAGTGCATCTATATCCCAAGGTTTAGTGATATGGTGATAAATATCTGCTTCGTTGATGGCCTGGGTGATCGCCTTTCCCTTTACATTATCAGAGAGAATGATGCGAATGACCTCTGGCCACTGCGCTTTTATCTCTTTGAGGAAATCCACGCCACTTATATCAGGCATCTGCCGTTCACAGATGACCACTTGCACCCACTCTTGTTCCAGGACCGTTCGACCTGTATCTATAGAGCTTGCCGTTTTAATATCAAACTCGCCCTGTAAGCTTTCTGCAAAGCTCTTCAGACAATGAAGATCTTCATCAATAACCAGAACAGTGGGTAGACTCATTATGAGATCACCTAAGTATTATATGGCAGAGGATTAACAGATTCTTGGTAGGGGCTCGCCTACCAGCCAATCCACCACGCGAGAACCACCAAAGCGTGTCTCCATCTGTACAAAGCCGTGGGCATCTTCCTGTACCGTACCAATGATGGCAGCATCTGCACCTAATGGATGTTGACGCATCACTGCTAACACTCGCTCTGCATCTTCCTGTGCACAGATACAGATCAGTTTGCCTTCATTAGCAATATAAAGAGGATCTAGCCCTAATAGCTCGCAGGCAGCTGTTACTGCTGGTTTGATCGGTATCGCCGCTTCCATCAACTTCATGCCAACACCTGATTGACTCGCCAATTCATTTAAGGTGGTAGCAAGGCCACCGCGGGTGGGATCTCGCAGGCAGTGGATATCCGGTACGGCTTCTACCATTGCCATGGTGAGCTCATGCAAGGCGGCGGAGTCTGATTCAATATGGGTGCCGAACTCCAGATTTTCCCGGCTGGCCATGACGGCGACACCGTGGTCACCCATACTTCCGCTGATCAGAATGGCATCCCCCGGTTGGGCACGATCACCCGAGATATTAACCCCTTGGGGAACGGCACCAATTCCGGTGGTAGTGATAAATACCCCATCACCTTTGCCCCGCTCTACCACTTTGGTATCGCCGGTTACTACGGGTACACCGGCTTTTTTAGCCGCTTGGCCCATGCTGGCGACGATACGTTCCAAGTCTGCCAACGGGAAACCCTCTTCCAAGATAAAACTGGCAGAGAGATAGAGGGGTTTGGCACCGGACATCGCCACATCATTAATGGTGCCATGCACTGATAGGGAACCAATATCGCCACCGGGGAAAAACAGGGGGGAGATAACGTGAGCATCGGTGCTCATCACCATACGTCCGCCCTGCACATCGAAGGCAGCTTGATCATTGGCTTGGCGAAGTAGTTCATTATCAAGATGTTTGTGGAATAGCTCGCCGATAAGTTGAGCCATACCGCGACCACCACTACCATGGGTCATATCCACCACACCGTTACTAGTATCAAGCTTAATAGGGAAAGGTTTGATGACGGCACTCATGCGATGGACTCCATGGGGATGTCTGAATCATTGGTTGATGATGGACGGAAGCGGCCATAACTCCAGTAGGCAGCACAAGAGCCTTCTGAAGAGACCATGCAGGCACCCATGGGATTTTCTGGACGGCAGACTGTACCAAACAGTTTGCAATCAGAGGGCGATTTCGCCCCCCTCAGAATTGCCGGACACTCACACCCTTTAATATCCGCACCATCACTATTGGGTAGTGAGAAGCGCTGCTCGGCATCTACCTCCGCAAAAGCGGGCCTTATTTTTAAGGCGCTATCTGGCACACTACCCAGGCCACGCCATTCAAAGCTATCCCTCAGCTCAAACACCTCTTCCATCAGTTGTTGCGCTTTGATATTGCCTTCAGGTGTCACTGCACGGCTGTATTCATTCTCTACTTCGTACCGCCCTTCGTTGAGTTGGCGAACCGCCATCAGAGTAGATTGCATGACATCCAGAGGTTCGAAGCCGGTAATTATGATGGGCTTCTTATAAGTTTCAGTGAAGTATTCGTAAGGGCGACTACCGATGATGGTACTCACATGAGAGGGACCCAAAAAACCATCAACTTTGGTTTCTCCGTACACATGATCTTCCGGCAGATCCAGCAACGCCTTCAATGCCGCTGGAGTCAGTACGTGATTGCAGTAGACCGAGAAGTTTTTCAGCCCCTCTGCCATAGCTTGCTTTATGGCAACTGCGGTAGGTGGTGTAGTGGTCTCAAAGCCAATAGCAAAGAAGACCACCTCTCTACCGGGATTGTCCCGGGCAATCCTTAACGCATCTTGCGTTGAATAGACCATGCGGATATCTGCACCTGCTGCCTTGGCTTTTATTAAGCTTTTTCTCTCGCTGGCAGGCACCCGAAGTAAGTCGCCATAGCTACAAAGGATCACATCATGGTTTTCCACCAGATACAGTGCACTGTCGATACGCCCGATAGGTAACACACACACTGGGCATCCGGGGCCGTGAATATATTTTACATTCTCTGGCATTAAGTCCTGTACACCGTAACGAAATATCGCGTGGGTGTGGCCACCACAAAATTCCATCAAGCGGTATTGGCGTTCTGGGTTTACGGTACGATGTATGGCATCAGCCAATTTCTTGGCCAAATCGCCTTGGCGGAATTCATCAATATATTTCATGCACTCTCCCCCACTAATCCTGCTTCGGCAAACAGTTGCAGTGTCTTTTGTGCCTCTTCGTCACTGATCTTTTGTAGGGCGTAGCCCACATGCACCAGCACATAGTCGTCAATCTCTACCCCATCTAAAAAGGCAGTGGAGATCTGTTTTTCAATTTCACCCAAGGCAACCGTGACCATATCACTATGCTCGTCCACACTGATGACTTTTGCGGGTATCGCTAAACACATATAGGTAAAACTCCTATGCACTTTCCACTAGGGAGGGATGACCCGTTAAGGCCAACTGATGGGTTGTTTTAATCCATTGATACCAGGCCTGCATCCCTTCTCCAGTAGTTGCAGAAACCTGTAACACCTTAATGCGTGGATTGACTCGCTGAGCATACTCGATGCACTTCTCTACATCGAAATTAAGATGAGGCAGAAGATCGATCTTGTTCAGTAGCATTAAATCGGCAGCATGGAACATGTCGGGGTATTTAAGGGGTTTATCTTCCCCTTCCGTTACCGAGAGAATAGCTACCTTGTGAGCCTCACCCAGATCAAAAGCGGCAGGGCAGACTAAATTACCCACGTTCTCGATAAACAACACGCTGCCCTGCTCTGGTTGCAGAGACTCCATGGCATGGCCTACCATGTGAGCGTCCAAATGACACCCTTTTCCGGTATTCACTTGGATAGCTTTGGCACCGGTAGCACGGATGCGTTCTGCATCGTTAGCCGTCTGTTGGTCACCTTCAATAACACTCATTGCTAACTCGCTTTGCAGATCGGTAATGCTACGGGTAAGCAAAGTGGTTTTGCCGGAGCCTGGGCTGGATACCAGATTTAGCGCCAATACACCTTGTTGCGCAAAGTAGCGTCGATTGGTGTCGGCATACTCATTATTCTTACCCAGAATATTCTGTTCAATCTGTACCATGCGCGCTTGCGAAAGTCCTGGTGCGTGGGCGTGAGCAGGGCCCTGGCCGTAGTCGTGGGTATGCTCATCATGGTGGTGATGGTGGTGCCCATGATCGTGATGATGATGTGAGTGATCGTGGTCATGATGATGGTGGTGATGTCCATGCTCACCGTGATCATGTCCTTCTATCCGTGTTTCCCCTTCAGCACAGCCACATACCGTACACATTACTCCACCTCCAATTCTTTAATTCGCATCTCTTCGCCCCCTGTTACCTGCAACTGATAACTGCCACATTCGGGACAGCCATCATAACGTTGCTTAATGGCAATGGGTTTCATACATTGCATGCACCAGGCCTCTCCTGGCACGTCGATAATCTCTAGCCTTGCACCATCCGCTAGTGAATCCTTCATCACCATATCAAAACCAAAACGCATCGCTTCAATCTCTACACTGGAGAGTTTACCGATCTCCAGCCAAACGGTTTTTACCTTGGTAAACTGCTGTACCAATGCCTGCTCTTCCAACACCTTTAGCACACCTTCGCATAAAGACATCTCATGCATTAGTGAACCGCCAATTCATATTGAACACAAGGGTCAATACTATTGATCAGCAGATCCGCCTGTTGCTTCAGGGTTGTTTCGTGCTGCACGGGTAGATTCAAGAGCAACTGGGCAGCAATGCCCTGGGGATGAAAATTCCATTCGGTAGGGGCAAGGATTTGGTAGCGAGCAACCTTCCCATGTACTAACTCCAGTCGATGTACTAATCGACCTCTAGCCGCATCAACCTGGGCTAATCCCACACCACTATCCTGAGTTGCAATAACAGGCTTTTGTACGATGGGTTGTGACAAAGCAGACTGTAGCAACTGCTCCAATGTTGCAGGAATAGAGGCTAACTCCACCAGGCGAGCCACTGTGCGGGTTAACACGCCATTGCCCATTGTATTTAATAGCGAAGATATCAGTGGCTGCTGTCGTTGTCGGCATAACAGTGTGGTTTCTCTTGGCGCACCTTGCCACTGAGGTCGAGCCACAAAGGTATCGGCATCAGCTTGTGCTAGTCGTTGATGCAGAGTGACCTCATCCAGAGAAGGAAGTGAAACCACATTGATATTCATTCTGCTATCTTGCTCCAAGCTTGCCACTTGTCGCACCATCTTTGCAGCGATGGTATCTGTATTTTCCCACCACTGTGGTAGTGAGCTGCTATCCATTTCACCTAACCACTGCTCTACCGGTTGAGAAAAGATAGCTTTCTCCAACAGCTGTTTCAGCTCCTGAATAATAGATTGTACTTCCTTGCTATTGATAGTAGCGGGTACTCCAGGCATGAAGCCTTTTCCATCAAAAAATAGCGCTTCTTTTAGACGAGGGAGATAACCTTGCCATTGCCTAATAGCTTCTTTGTTTTTCTCTTCTTCAAGCTTATCTGCCCAATCGATCATGATACGCCAGAGATGTTCCCTTGCGGTCTCCATCCACACCAACATCTCTCGAGCCTTGCCTGTAGACTCTGGCGCCACAATGCCCATTGCCTGCTCACAAGCAGTGACCGCGGCACTGGCTTGGGCGACACCACAGACATGGTAGAGCAGCGGTAGTGTCTCTAATAATTCTGTCGTACTCTTGCCATGAAAGATCTTTACCGCTTGCAGGGGCCGCTTTGATGAAATCTCCACCAATTGCACCCGGTCATAATAGCAGTGCAGGTTAATTTGTAATGCGCCTTCAATCGTCACTTTGCGCCTCCATATTTGGCTGCCGTCTACCCCGCAGAAAGTCACGACGGCTCATAGGTTGGTTTTGATCTGGTTTCGCATCTTTGGAAGCGGCTTCTGAAGTCTCTTTACTACTCACTTTCATCAACTCATCCAGCACCAAATTTGCAGTCTCCACCGTGGTATCCTGGTCGGTAAAATCCTGCATAGGGGAGAACAGAGAACACATTTGGTAACTCCCCAGTCCCTCTTCTCTACCGGTAATAAATTCGTAACGTCCTGATGGGAAAATATGAAGCTGTTTACTACCTTCCTGCCTATTGGCAAAACCATCAGGCTGAGTAGGAAGCAACATTAAATTCATAAACCAGGGTGTGATCATGACACCAAGGTAATAATCGCCCCACTCCTGAAAACCGATCGCCTGCACCTGTAAAACAGGGTTACATAGGGGCATATCATGCATTCGCTCTTGATGGATGTGGCGAAATACAGATTCAAGCTTTTGGTGGATCTGTTCCATGTATCTATTTATCGTCTATCAGCAGAAAGTCGTTCTTAGCACCATCACAGTTGGGACAACTCCAATGTGGCGGCAATTGTGTAAAAGGTGTGCCAGGTGGGATTTGCCAGTAGTTATCTCCCACTGCGGGATCATAAACATGCCAGCAGATCTTACACTCGAGTTTGCTACTATCTTGCAACTTGCTGTTGTCACCACCATAGGAGCCTGCAAAAAAAGACTCCATTAGGCATACACCTCTCTGATCTCCTGTAAACGTTGAGCACTATCTGCAATATCTTCCGATGAAGCGCACGCGACGATCGGTACAGAGGTGACTTCCAGAGTATTGAGAATAATGGCATCCTGAGAATTAAAATATTGCACCCACCACACATTACGCGTTGCAGTGCTGGTAATACGACAGTTACCGTAACCACGGGACAAAATGGTTACTGCCCCCTTCCCAAGAACTTCAGCGAGATAATCAAGATCCTCATCACTTTGAGGCAACAAGGTTAAATTAATAACGTGAGCTTCATCAGTACGATTACCCGCTTCCGCAAGTTGCATAATATGGTCATTAAGCTCGGCGATTAAGGGGATGGCATTATTAACACCGGCAGGAGATTCGCCTTTTTCAATTTGCTGTTGAATGTTGTCGCTAGAAAAAGTGACTCCACGAATAACCGCGGGGATGTCGGCGACTTCAACAGTATCTTTTTCAATTTTTCCATCGGCAGTAAAATATTGCACTCGCCATACACCTGCCAGCACAGATTCCTGTATGCGGACCTCTATCGCACCAGAGAACACAATACTGACCTCCCCTTCGCCCAATATCTGGTCGATCAGCTCCCTATTCTCCGCATCCAATACCGACATGTTAATCACACCGACAGGATTACCTTCTTGATAGTTATCCAACAACTCTTGCAGTTGTCGTAGCACACCATTTGCCTGCTCCAAAGAACCGATAGAGCGCTCTATATCAGGCATGCTATAGGTAGCCATCTCTGAGGGCATTGACATAAAGGCGAGTTCGGCTTCATCTTCCTCTTTGGGTTGGCTACCCGGACCAATACCACCAATGCTACTCATAGGGATTAAATGTTCACTCATAAATTTTTTCTCTTATATTCACCAGTACATTCACATTGGCGCTAGGCATTTTCTGCAATGATGGGAATTACACGGGATGATGTTTCTCCCGGCACGGTTGCCAGGATACGTTCAAATTCAGCTTGGAAGTCCGACCAATTCTGCATTCCGCAAATCATACCCAGGCATTCACCTTGATGTAAAAATATCAAAGCAGGCCATTGACTAAAGAGATAACGCTGTTGCAATGCAAGCTCTACTGACTCATCCACTAGCGCTAAGGTTAAGCGATCTTGAAATTGTTGCATCAACTCCGGCAACACCACAGCAACATCATTACTTTCAGGAAATTGTTTAGGGTTACCGGTAAAAAACAGTACGACATCGTCATGGGCTTGTAAGAATTCATCACTATTATCTTTGGTCACCAGTGGTGTGTGAGAGTTATCCACTAATGCCTGAATCAAAGGCGAACGCATTATGAGCTTGTCTCCTTTTCCGTTGATGCTTGTAAAAATGCCGGTAACTGAGGTTCGCGATCGATTAAATCAGCAAACAAGGAATCTACATTCTCTTGGCCCTGCATAACCAGATTGACGGCTTGTACTGCTTGGGTAATCTGTTGCGCCTGTTGTGGCTCTAGTACCTCGCGGGCACTATCCATAAAAACCAGCACCCAGGTTCCAACGTCTTGTTTACCCACCAACAGGGTATCGATGAGCTTACGCTCCCCCATCCCTTCACACCAGGCGTAATCACCTTCTACTTCAACAATTTTCATGGGGATTCCGATACACATCAATTCGTACTCCCCACTGGCATTTTGATAGAGTGACACTTTAAAAAGAGCGAATTTGATTTATAGTGCATCGTTATTATTTTTCTTCAATTTCGGATATGAATAATAGCTGATAAAAAGCATAGGCTAATATTTTCCTCGATGATCAACATCTACGCTGATGGCATCCTCTTCAAGGGGGGCTGGCCGGTAATCAACAGTAAAATCATCAGATAACACCACGCGAGAGTCCCCCTTACGCAAGGCCTCAGACTCCGTTGGTCGTTCGCTTTCGTAGCGATTCAAGCTTAGTGCATCAGTATTGGTTTGTGCGGATTGCTTTGGTTGGAGATAAATATCAAATCGCTTCAGGTATTCCACTGCGATATCGATGGCGGGTTCAATTTGATCTTTCACTTGGGGACGCAGGCTGCCGCCGTAATCTTCCAGTTCAACAGGCTGTACACCAATAAGAAAGAGATGGTCGGGGTAGTCACCCAGCATTTCAGCCATGGCTAGCACTTCCTGGAATCCAGTCTGGTGCAAGCTCATCTTCTTTGCACCCATAAATTTGGGTACAGCTTCACCCTCGATGGTTTTAAGTGTTGCTGGCTCCAACCCATAATCAATGGCATCAAAGACGACCAGAACATCAGCTGCCTGCACATGCTCAATCAGGTAGATCCCCTGGGTACCGCCATCCATAACAATCACGTTATCAGGGTAATCAAAATTTTGCTGTATAGCTTCGATGACACGGACCCCAAATCCCTCATCGGCCCATAACACGTTACCAATTCCCAATAACAGGACTGATGGTGTCTGCTGCATGTGTATTCCCCCTTTGCTGCATATCTCAACCAAGCCGCTAGTCAGCTTATGCGAAGCTTGAACATATACATTATTTTTTATATGTATATTTTGAGTTTGTCACAAACTTAATACACCTGCATTCTGTGTGTGTTTTGACAATCAATCAACCACTATAATATTCAGGGAAAATTGACAATACAGCAAAGGTAGTGACAAGGCAGGGTTACGCTACAAAATATAAAGTCGAATCAAATAAAAAACGCAGAATAAACCGCGTTTTTATGTTTATCGATTGACTGTCATCACGCTATATCAATGCCCGTCATCGACATCCCTTGTATCCTTAAAGGTACGCCAACCACTGATCATGGAACTGATAGTGGATTGTCTCGACATAATATCTTCGCGAATCGCCGCATAGACGTGAACAATCACAAAGCAGATGATGTACCACATCAGCAAGTGGTGCCAGGTATGAACATCCTGACTTTGACCGAACAAAGGAATCACCCAGCTACTAAACATGGTGTGCTGCCAGCTCCCCATACCAGTGCCTTCGCCGTACAGCGCAAAGCCGGTAACAATCATAAAGATAGTTCCCCACACCAGCATAAAGTGCATCGCCAATACAGCCAGAGGATTATGCCCGGTATATTTGTTTGGCTCTTTAGCGAGGAAGCAGTACCACTTCACCTCATGAAGAACACCCTGCCAATATTCGCCACTGAACAGTGGTGGTAAAAAAATCTGCTTAGAGTGATCATTTCCCACAAATGCCCAATAGATCCGAAATAGAAAACCAATGGCCAAAATATACCCCGCAGTAAAGTGGGCAAAACGAATATATCCCATAAGGAAATGATCGCTCGCCTCTCCTGGCATGCTGGGTAGTGGGCTGGCAATAAAGTAACCCGTTATTGCCAGCACCACGATAGACAGCGCATTTGTCCAATGCCATAAACGTAGTGGCGCCTCATAAACATACACCGCCGGTTCGGCATGTGCAGTCGTTGCCTTAGTCGTCATGGTTTACCATCCTCACGTATTATTGGTTTCTACCATTAGCAGGCCATTACCTGATTACTTATTGCGCTGCCTGAAAAGCGCTTTACCCAGCTTCACTAGCAACAGCACTGCGACTATCCCAATTCCGTACCAAACAGCGTGTTCCATTCCGTGATCAGGAGTAACCATGCTGTGATCACCGTGTGCGAATACATTCATACTCAACATCGAAGCACTTAATAGTGATGCCCATTGCAACCTATAACGTTTCATCTTTTCTCTCCGCTATTAGCGAACTTTAACATTCGTCAACTCTTCACCCTCTTCGCTCATAATATGCGTTGAGCAAGCTAGGCATGGATCAAAGCTATGTAGAGTACGTAGAATTTCTACTGGCTCTTCGGGTCGCTCCATCTTAGTGTTCATAAGCGAAGCTTCGAATGCACCGATATTGCCTGCTTCGTCACGTGGTGAACCGTTCCAAGTGGTTGGCACTACACATTGGTAGTTATCAATCTTGGTGTCCTTAATCTTGATCCAATGCCCTAACGCACCTCGCGGTGCCTCGGTAAAGCCAACACCCTTAGCCTCTGCCGGCCAGGTTGAAGGATCCCAATTAGTGACGTTAGCTGTTGATGAATCACCGGCTTTAATATTGGCAATCATCTTATCCATGAAGTAACGCATCTTCTGCGCCGCCCATTGTGCTTCCAGTGCGCGAGCAGCGGTACGTCCCAGGGTTGAGAACAAGGCCTCTACTGGCACATCCAGTGTACGTAGCACAAAGTTGATTTGTTCAGTGATCTCTTCATGACCCTTAGCATAGCCAATGATATAGCGAGCCAATGGGCCCACTTCCATTGCATGGCCTTTCCAGCGTGGCGCCTTGATCCAGGAGTACTTAGCACTCTCATCAATTTCTTCAATATTGGTCCGACTTCCTTTGGTATTACTACCCAATTCAAAATTAGGCTCAGTAATACCATCCCAAGGATGTAGACCTTTCACACCGCCGGGATACTTGTACCAGGAGTGAGGAACAAACTCTTGGATCTCATCGGGATTACGCAGATCGATATCGTGAACCTCTTTGAGATTGCCGTTAATAATCGCGCCATGAGGCATCATTAGGTTAGATGGCGAGTAGTCGTTGGCCTTATCAGGTATATCACCATAAGACATTACGTTTTGACTTGAGATACCGCCACCATAGAGCCAGCCCTTGTAGAACTGTCCTACAGCAAGAATGTCTGGAATATAGACATTATCAATGAATTCCATGGTGCGATTAATAATGGAAGAGACGTGATTCAGGCTTTCCATGTTGATTGCACCCACAGAACCCACACCATCCACATTAATGGCACAAGGCACACCACCCACCAGCCAGTTTGGATGCGGATCCTTACCACCAAAAATGGCGCGAATCTTCATAATCTCTTTTTGGAAATCCAGCGCTTCAAGATAGTGGGTTACTGCCATCAAATCTGCTTCTGGTGGAAGCAGGTAAGCGGGATTGGTCCAGTAACCATTCTTAAATGGACCTAGCTGACCACTCTCCACAAACTTCTTCAGACGATTCTGGATATCACGGAAATAGCCTGGTGAAGAATTAGGATGACTAGGCGACACCTTTTGCTGCAGCTCTGATGTTGCCTTAGGGTTTGCTTTTAAGGCATTAACCGGATTTACCCAGTCCAAAGCATGCAGGTGATAGAAATGCACCAGATGGTCATGAGCTTGTAGCGTCAGCTGCATGATATTGCGAATAGAGTTAGCATTTTCTGGGATTTGGATCTTCAGTGCATCTTCCACAGCGCGTACAGAGGTTAATGCATGAGTACCGGTACATACACCACAAATACGTTGTGTGAATGCCCAAGCATCACGTGGATCACGGCCTTTTAAGATAACTTCCAAGCCACGCCACATCGTGCCACTGGAAACCGCATTACGAATGTAGTTATCGTTATCCACGTTAACTTCACAACGCATATGGCCTTCGATACGCGTTACCGGATCGACAACAACACGTTTGCCAGAATCATCCAGCTTGTATCCATTTGGAGTCGTTTGCACGCTCATTATTCCTGATCCCCTTTCTGCTGGGTACGTTTAATCGCAGAGACTGCCATATGTGCTGCTGTTGCAGCGCCCACCACGGAGGCTGCGGTACCGCCAATCTGGTCAGCGTTGGCCTCAACGCCAAACTGATGAATATTGGTTAAGCGGTTATAGAAACCACCCTTATCCCAGAAACCATCTTCGGAACAGCCAATACAGCCATGACCACCCTGAATAGGGAATGAGGTTCCACCATTCCACCTTACCGTTGAGCAGGCGTTATAAGTGGTTGGCCCTTTACAGCCCATCTTGTAGAGGCAGTAACCTTTACGTGCAGCTTCATCGTCCCAATGCTCTACAAACTGGCCCGCATCGAAATGTGGACGACGATAGCATTTATCGTGGATACGCTGACTGTAGAACATCTTAGGACGACCTTGACGATCCAACTCTGGGAAACGCTCAAAGGTCAGGATATAAGTGATCACTGCGGTCATTACCTCAGCGATTGGTGGACACCCAGGCACTTTAATAATTGGCTTACTTGCCAGACCAGGCACCTTATGTACTGGAGTTGCTTGAGTAGGATTAGGGCTAGCAGCTTGCACACATCCCCAAGAGGCACAGGAACCCCATGAGATAACGGCCTTAGAGTGCTCGACAGCAAATTTGAGCTGTTCAGTAAAAGGCTTACCGCCGATGATACAGCTCATACCATCTTGATTCAGCGGAGGATTACCCTCAACAGCAACGATGTAGTTGCCTTTGTAATCCCTAACGATCTCTTCGATGATCGCCTCGGCATTATGACCTGCCGCGGCCATGATGGTATCGTCGTAATCCAACGATATCATGGAGAGAATGACGTCCTTGGCTAAAGGATGCGCCGAGCGGATAAAGGATTCCGAACAACAAGTACACTCCAGACCATGCAACCACAGCACAGGAATTCGTGGCTTGGTTTCCATCGCCTGAGCGATTTTCGGTGCAAACGCTGGCCCCAGTCCCAGAGCCGCAGCCGTCAGGCTACAGAATTTCAAAAAGCTGCGACGCGTGATCCCCTGGCGGCGCATTACATCATAAAAGGTCTCGGTCATGACCAGCATCCTTCCATTTAGTGTTATTTGGGTTTAACTGGCAATGACCATGCCATTTATGCGGGTATATAAATTTATATTTAATTTACATATAGTTAGATGACATCCGTCTATTCAAATGGAGTGCAAGAGTGGAAAGCAAAAGATTGATTATTCATTAAAAGTGAAAACATGGTTTCCACTGATTAGATGCGCCATTAGGTTGGTTTACACAAATAGTACCGATTCAAGGAACCTCTGAATAAGAAATCTTTGCGTACTTCGCAACTTTGCGCCCTCAGCATTTCTCCACAATATTAGAAATATTTAGTAACACGGAAGATAATCAATACTTCGATCTCAATAACCATAAATATGTCCATGTATTAACTTTATGCTAACCTCGATATTGACACTCAACATCCCGTTAGGACACTAATATGGTAGGCGTGAGGACAAGTCAGACACATCCTCTTCAAATTGCAGCAGTCAGTGCAGGCCCATCCCATGGGCGTATTGGTATCACCTTCTGCCCAGGCAAGCATGACCGCTTCGCCGCGACTGGCGCTTGGGAAAGAGATATTGGCATCGACCTAGACACCATCTCGAAATGGGGAGCCAAGCTTGTACTAACACTGGTAGAGCCCTCAGAATTAGGAGATCTCAAAGTCCCCCATCTTGGACAGGAAATTCGCAAAAGAGGCATCCAGTGGCGACACCTCCCCATCGCTGACTATTCCATTCCAACCGACGCATTTGAAAGAGAGTGGATTACCCAGGGCCAAGAGATACGAACGATACTTCGTGGGGGAGACGACATACTGATACATTGTAAAGGTGGCCTGGGTAGAGCAGGTATGATGGCTGCACGACTGCTGGTAGAGTTAGGCATGGATCCTGAAGAAGCTATCCATACCGTTCGCAAAGCTCGCAGAGGAGCTATAGAAACACCCGCACAGCTAGCGCTGGTTCGTAGAACAGTCGCCATCCCCCAAGCCAATGGAAAATGATGCACCAAAAATGCCTCTAATTGACACAACCACCATGCAACGGGTTGGCGGTCAATTAGGTACCAACCCAGCAGGCATGTTTCAAGATGACGATGGCCAACGCTACTATGTAAAGACATTGGAGTCTCAAGCCCATGCACGTAATGAAATCATTGCGGCGAGACTCTACCAATTGGCTGGTGCACCCACATTGACCTACCTCCCTACCAAAGATCCATGCCAGATTGCGACAGTGTGGATTGAACTGGATAAAAAGCGTGTTGTCCGCCTCAGCAAGAATGAACGCAAACAGGCACAACGTTGGCTAGGTGTACACGCCTGGACAGCAAACTGGGACGCTGCAGGCTATGACGGTGATAACCAAGGTGTCATCAATGGCAAAGTGCTAACACTGGATGTGGGTGGCGCACTAGAGTTTCGTGCTCATGGAGACCCCAAAGGTAAAGCGTTTGGTCCCAATGTGGATGAACTAGATGCACTACGAAATAGCACAAGTAATCCACACACCCGTCAACTCTTCTCAGACATGACACCTGATGAGATTAAGCAAGCTATCTTGGTCATAACACAAATTCCTGATGAACAGATTCGCCAGATCATCATTGATAACGACGGCAGCCCTGCACTGGCAGACAAAATGACGGCTCGTAAAGTTGATATGGAAAAGAAACTAATGGAAATCAGCCAAATTTAGCTTCTTTTATACAAAGAAGCTAAAACGGTTACTTGAGTAAGTATGAAGAAAGAGAGTTACCGCTTATTATTTTTCTTTCAGATTAGATAACCTTATCCAAACCGGTAACTCTCTATTTCAGTGAAGTGATATATCAAAACTCCTCTACACTAATCCAGTTTAGTCACTGTGATAGTCGTTGATTGAAGCTCTTCCGCCTGAATTAGGCCAGGTTGATCATAGAAGAGTTTCATACGCTCTACTGCTGGGGTTTTATCGCGAAAAATATCTTCCATAAAGGGTTTCCCTAATGCCTGAAACATCAGTCTAGCATTGACTTTATACTTTCCAGGCTTTAGCCCAGGAATACGATAAGTGACTTGATCGCTACCACCAATAAAGTTGCCATCAGTTGCTGCTTTCCCATAAGCATGGGTGTCAGGATGTTCAATATAGCCTCTTGGCAAAATACGATTATCCTTTATATAACCATTGGCAAAAAGAATGGTGAAAGTAGGATCATTATTAACATCCTTCATAACAGCTTCATAAATTTGCACCTCTTTGCCACTTGTAATCACATCATAGTGTGGCTCATATTGTTTACCTGCAGAGCTATCAGCCACTGAGCCTACAATAGTGCCATCTTCATTCATTTTTCCAGATTCAAATATTACATCACCCTTCTCATCCACCACACTTAGATAAATCCACATTCGACGCGCCTGAATGCCTGTAGGAAGTTTATGGCCAGATTTATTCTCTACATTAAGAACGACCTCCAGATTATCACCAGAAAACACCTGTGACTTAACTGAGAGATTAGCAGTGGATTCCCGAAGAAACCTTCTTGTGATTTCAATTGCATGATCAAAGTCTACATCTAGATAGGTATCCGACACCCCTAGCTCTGCACTGTTACGCTTGAATAAATCCAGCATCGCGGTGTTTGATCCTTGGAAAGTATGCACATGAAAATTATTACGTGCCGGATTTCCAGCAATGGTAACACCATCCATAGGAGGCATATGGCACTCCTGACAAGTTATATTGTCATCACCAAACTCAGAGTTTTGCCATTCATTATAAGTGGACTGCTCCACAAACTCCGCACCATCAATAATTTGCTTAGTATTAACATCGACTACCGGTGTGCGGATTTCATGACAAACACCACATGCCTCACTTGTTGAAATAGCAGGGCTATATACCACGCCATAGCCAGCCATATTATAGTCAACTCCGTGCTTAGGCTCAGAGAAGTTACCAAATAGTTTACGATCAGTGCCACCACGGACAGTATCAAACTCAGTTTTCCAACGTCCAGAGTACTCACTCTTCTCCAGTTCTCCATCGAGTTGCATTTGATGACAAACTGTACAGGTGATACCCTCCATTGCCTGAAAATAACGAGGATTCTCAGGATTATTTAATCCCGGTGCTCCTTTATAATCAAAGATTCTGAGTTGCTCATCCACCATTTTTGCTTCTGACACAGCAACCGGACCATGGCAGTGACTACACTTCGCATCCAGAACATCACGTAGTTGTGAGTTGCGATTCATTTCCGTCTCTACCTTAGCTTGCCAAAGTGGATCACGAAATGCATTTGACATCATTGATGGTAACCACGCACTGGGAGCTCCTACTTGTTTGTTTAGGTCATCCTCAGGCTGAGACTGATGGCACCCCACACATTGTAGGTAACTCGCATAAAATTTAGTGCTAAAGTTAGGTTGATTAAGCGGCTGGGCCATGAGCATACACACTGGCACCAAAGTGATTATTACAACTAATAGAAGTTTTTTCACAACCGACTCCTTTCTATCCATTTATGCTGAATTAGCAAGTTGCTCTGGGCAAAAGGTACTGCACTCTTCCTTCACGCATCCCATTCGAAAGCGCGTCCATCAACTACTCTACAGGTGGCTAATTCATGCCAAAGCGCTTGTAATTAATCGTATCGACAAAAGTTTGACTTTCACCACACTTTTTTTATTGAAATAATCACAAAATAATGATAGCCAGAAGGCTCTAAAAAATAGATTAAATCTAAAAAAATCTATATTTACATGAAAAATAATTATTTATTTAGATCCATGCTAAGCAGAACCTGGAATGATGATCAATTGAGTTTTGTTAAAAAAAGTTCAAATCCCTGGCTCGATACACCATTCCAAATACTGATATATGAAAGTAACAACCAACTCACTCACCCGCGATTAGCTAGTCTCAATGATCAAAGAGGACATATCATACTAATTTACCTGCCGGACATTCCCTCAGCACTTGCCATTTCGCCTAAACAACTGCCAATACATTCAACTTTTCCAACACATCATCCTCAAAAATTTATGAGAATCGTATGAATCAACTAATGAATGATAAACATGTGAATTACAATGTACTTGGATAAAGAGAAGGGGTATTCAGAAAAAATATTAAAGAGTACTAATTGGCACACAGTATTAGGAAACCGCTGAAGAAGTCCAGTCGCCACTCTGCGTAAGCCTAAAGTGTGCAGATGTAAGACGCACTTAGCAGTGGAATAACGAGTCCTTTCCAAGAAGTGCAAGGCTACCGCGTCCTGCTATCGCCCCTTACCTACACCCATGCAGGCAACGCAGAAGATATATGCTTTAGGCTATGCCCTAAGGGGATTTAAGGCTGGTCCGCACGCTACGTTATAAATACTTACCTATAAATTCATGCCTTAATTACGAACCATCCTGAAAGCCAGATCGGTGATTGAACGTCTTCAGAGGTTCCTTAAGTTGAAAATAATTTGTCAAAAAATACTCAATCGGAAATATTGAAATGAGTTTATCCTTATCTCAATTAAAACCACCGACAACCAATCCCCAGTCATTTTTACGCATATATATAACAAGAGAACACGATATCTAAAAACAGTGTGTTATCAGAGATAATTTCAATATAAATCATTTTCATTAAAAAATACCATAAATAAAAAAACACATGTGACGATACATTCTTCTGAATATATTTACTGAATCAACAAGGAAGTGATATGAAACAAAGAATTTTCAGTGTTAGATTCGTGACCAACTTCACATCATTAATTTTATCTTAACTTATACTTAGCTAATTCGTTTTCATAAAAAACCTTCACAGATAATGTGAAGAAAAAGGATATTACTACCCAATATGAAAGGAGGTGATAAAAGGAATTTTTTCAAAGCCAAAGCATCCATCTTCTAAAAATAAATAACTTAAATACAACTAGAAGATTATCGATATAACAAGGAGAGTCATCCATGAAGACAGAAACATTTAAAAAGGCATTATACGGTACCGTTTTACTTGCTTCTTTTGGCTATATTTCCAGCGCCTTTGCAGTCACACCTCAAGAGCAGTTGGGCCGACTACTCTATTTTGATGAAAATCTATCAATTAACCAAAACCAATCTTGTGCAAGCTGTCACTCACCAGCATCAGGATTTGCAGATCCTGATACACACTTACCCGCCTCTGAAGGCTCAGTTGCCGGCAACTTTGGCGGACGTAATGCACCAAGTTCAAGCTATGCGGCATTTTTTCCTGAATTTACATTAAGTAGTGGTGTTGAAGGTGGGCAATTCTGGGATGGGCGTGCCAGCAATCTTACAGAGCAAGCCAAAGGCCCCTTCCTTAACCCAATAGAGATGGGCATGCCAAGCAAGGCAGCGGTTATATTGGCAGTCGAAAGTTCACCCCAAGGTTATGCTTCTCTCTTTACACAAGTATGCGGCAGCAATGCATTCAATGATGCACGCAATAACTTCCAGCCAGGTATTGATACGGCTTACCACTGCTTAGCAGATGCCATCGCTGCATTTGAACGCACTGATGAAGTCAGCCCATTTACATCAAAGTATGATGCAGTTGAGGCAGGTTTAGCTACATTTACAGCCATCGAGCAGGAAGGCTTGGATCTCTTCACTGGACGAGCTAAATGTGCCCATTGCCATTCACTTGCAGGTGGAAAAGATAAGTCTGTTTTCACCGACTTTAGCTTCCACAATATCGGCGTCCCCTCTAACCCAGAATTGATTTCACTGGCCAATTTACCCGCTGACTTCAAAGATCCTGGTTTAGGTGGATTCTTAAATGACCCTAAAGAGATGGGCCGATTCAAAACCCCGCATTTACGTAATATTGAATTGACAGCACCTTATATGCATAACGGTGTTATGAAGACATTGAAGGAGGTTGTCCACTTCTACAATACTCGTGATGTTGCAGGAGAGTGGCCTGCACCTGAAATCAGCGAAAACATGAATAGTAACTTCATCGGTGATCTCGGACTCACTGGTGCCGAAGAAGATGCTATCGTTGAATTTATGAAAACGTTAAATGACGGCTATATCACAAACTAATTAGAAATAATGTAGCCTGGATTTAACGCTTAAATCCAGGCTATCTACCTTCCCCCTAGAGATCTCATCGTCATAGCATCAAAATCAATCCCTTTCCTGAAGAAGCCTAATCACCGCTCCACATGGACTTAAAGTACACAGATGCAAGGCACAATTCGTAGCGTAACAGCATGTACGTTTCAAGAAGTACAAAGCTACCGTGCCCTACCATCGTTCTTTAGCCCCCCCCAAATAGCGACTGTAAAGGTTATTAGATGGAAGGATGTCGATAATGACCCAAGAATACCATTCTGAATAATTCAAAACCGAAGAGATCAAACAGACTAACAAGCGCATCTATACATATCAAAAAGGCTTTAATATTGGTCAGCCTAGGGCCTGTTAACACTAATTTTGATAAGATTGGTGAATGGAAATTACACGCACCGA